>NZ_JAIVFN010000015.1 GCF_030015065.1 Xanthobacter autotrophicus
GCGGGAGGGGCCGGGCGGGAGGAGGGAGGCGTCCATTCAGCCCTCTGGTTCAGCTGTCTTGCAGCAGGCTCGCCAGCAGCCGGTAGCTGCCGCGGTAATAGAGCAGGGGATCGCCCTCGCCCTCGGCATGCATGTGCACCACACGGCCGACGAAGATCACATGATCGCCGCCGTCATAATGGGCATAGGGCACGCATTCGAACACGGCGTGCGCAGGCACCAGGCGCGGAGCGCCCGAGGGGCCGACCTCCCACGGCGTGCCGGAGAACTTGTCCTCGCCGGCGCGGGCGAAGCGGTTGGAAATATCCTGCTGGCTTTCGAGCAGGATATTGACCGAATAGGCCTTCGCCTTTTCCAGCCGCGCCAGGGAATGGAGCGAGCGCGCCATGCAGAACAGGATCAGCGGCGGATCGAGCGACACGGCGGAAAACGAATTCACCGTGACGCCCATGGGGCCTTCCGCGTCCCTGGCCATCACCACGGCGATGCCGGTGGCGAAGCGGCCGAGGGCGTTGCGCAATTCGCGCGGATCAAGGCGGGCGTCGAGATCAATGGTGGTCATCGAATGGAACTCTCTGAAATGGGACACTCCGTGCATAATAATCCCTCTTGATGGCGGGCGCGCGGAGGGAGACGGCGACGCCGCCGCCGGACGGGTGCGGGAGGGCCATGCGTGTGCCGCCCTCCCGCCTCCTCATGCCACCTTGGCGGGCTGGATCTCGGCGAGGAGCTTTTCGGCGAGCGCCCGCTTCTCGGCCTCGTCCATCTTCTTGATCTCGTTGTTGAGCACCCGCTCGTTGATGGACTTGTTCCAGTAGTCCAGCGAGCCGAAGCCGAGCAGCGAGGCCTTGCCCACGAACTGGCGCAGCACCTCGTTGGTGGGGCCCATCACCCAGCCGGCCTTGCCGTCGCGCAGGTAACGCTCGATCTGGAGTGCGGGGCGGAAGCCGGTGCCGCCGGTGGCGTGGAGCATCTTGTCCACCACATGGGCCACGTTCTTGGCCGCCTCGAACTTCACCTGCCACAGCCAGTGCAGCAGGGCCGAGCGGGGCAGGGCGTCCACGTCGGCGTGGATGGACCAGTCGCAGTTGTTGGTGACGCTGTCGAGCGCCTGCGCCATCTGGAAATCCAGCGCCCGGCAGGCGTTGGTGTCCATGATCGCCTCGCCCACATAGTCCTGGATGGTGGGATAGTCGGCGACGCGCATGCCCACGTCATTGTGGGTCTTGCGGGTGGTGTGGCGCTTGGCGATGTCGATGACCGCCAGCGCGATGCCGTTCCAGCAGGCCGACGAGCAGGTGAGGAAGAACGGGTCCACCACCTCGTCGTTGGATTTCGCGCCGTCGCCGATGGGGCCGACCAAAGCGTCCTTCGGCAGGATGGCGTTCTCCACCACGATGGGACCGGACTGGTTGCCGCGCAGGCCGAGGCCGTCCCATTCGGAGGGATTGGCCTTCACCTCGTCCTTGGTGACGAGGAAGCAGGACAGGTCCGAATAGTCGCCGGCAAAGCCCGGGCTCGTGGTCTGCACGATGTACCAGTCGGCAAAGCCGCCGGAGGTGGTCCAGGAGGCCTTCTTCGTCACCTTCCAGCCGTCGCCGAAGGCCTCCGCCTTGGAGGAGATGGGATACCAGAAATGGGAGCCGGTCTCGGGGTCGGAATAGGAGAGCGTGCCGATCAGCACGTCCTGATCCAGCCGCCTGAGGATGTCGGTGAGGATGGGGTTGTCGTGGTGGCGCAGGAGCGCCGCCGCCGTGGCGCCCAGATGCATGGTGTAGCACATGGCGGTGGAGGGGCAGCCGTAGCGGGCGATGGTCTCCACCACCATGGCGGCGCAGAGGTGATTTTCTCCCAGCCCGCCCAGTTCCTTCGGCACGTTCAGCGCCAGCAGGCCGAGGGAGGCCAGGGCCTTGAAATTCTTGCGGGGGTAGACGTAGTTGGCGTCACTCTCCACGGCGTTGGCACGCAGCGTGGTCTCGCACAGGGCGATGAGCTTCTTCTGCAGCTCCTTCTGCGCCGGCGTGAGCAGCCATTGGGGGTCCCACTCGAACCCGAGCCCCCAGAACTCTTCCTTGCCCCACATCTTCACATCGGACATGATTTCAAGCTCCGCCTGGGCCGGCGCCCCGACCGGGCCGTCCCGCAGTTGCGATCTTCGCGAAGGCGGCAGTCTGTTCCCCTCAGTGAACTTTTTTGACGCCGTAGAAACACTGTGCCGATGATCGCGGCTTGTGCAAGCCCATTCGTTGGGCGTTGTGGTGCTCAATTTTCAGCCGGAAGCGGCCACACCAAGCAGCCATGCGCCTTTGCCCTGCCTTGATATTGCACATCGGGCAGAAATAATTTCTTATCAGGAAAATCAATTGACACTCAAGCGCCGCGCCGCACAGGATGCACCCCGTCGCGGCGGGCGTGCGGCGCATCGCACCCCGTCGCCTTCCCATTCAATGCTGTCCGACAGCTGAAAAGAGAGAGGGGACAGGATGACGAGCGCACCCATCTGGCGCCAATCGATCCTCAATGAGCGTCACCGGGAGCTGGGGTCGAAGCTCGAGGAATCGTGGAACGACATGGCGATCCCCCAGCACTACGCCACCGATCCCTATGAGGAGACGGAGGCGGTGCGCACCCGCGCGGGGCTGTTCGACGTGTCCGCCCTCAAGATCATCAATGTGGGTGGCAAGGACGCCTTGGCCTTCCTGAACCAGCTGGTCACCGCCGACATCGCCAAGGTGCCGGCCGGCCGCTCCGCGATCGCCTCCATCGTGGGCGATGACGGCGGGCTGATCGACGACGTGCTGATCTATGTGGACGGCGACGGCGCCTTCCGCCTCTCCCACGGCGGCGGCGCGCTGGAAGAGGCGCTGCCCCTCGTGGCCGAGGGCTTCGACGTCACCTTCTCCCGCGACAACGACGTGCACATCCTGTCGCTGCAGGGGCCCAAGGCCCTCGACATCCTCGCGCCCCACACCCCCATGGACCTGAAGGGCCTGCCCTATTTCGGGCATGGCAGGACCACGCTCTTCGGCGTTCCGGTGTCGCTGGCGCGGGGCGGCTATTCGGCCGAGCGGGGCTATGAGGTGTTCTGCGCCGCCAAGGATGCCGTCGCCCTGTGGGACCAGATCCTGGAGGCCGGCAAGCCTTACGGCGCGATGCCGGTATCGTGGGACTGCCTCGACATCGTGCGGGTGGAAGGCGCGCTGCTGTTCTTCCCCTTCGACATGCCCCACAAGGACACGACCCCGTTCGAGGTGCTGATGGACTGGTCGGTGGACCTCTCCAAGCCGGACTTCCGCGGCAAGGCGGCCCTCCTCGCCCGCAAGGGCACCGAGCGCACCCACCAGGCCGGGCTGGAGGTGCTTGCCGCCAGGGCCATCGCCCCCGGCGCGAAGATCTTCAAGGACGGGGACGAGGTGGGCGCGGTGAATTCCACCACCTACAGCCGGCACCTCATGAAGTCGCTGGCCCTGGTCTCGCTGCGGCCGGACGTGACCGCCCTCGGCACCGGCGTGACGGTGGTGGACGGCGAGGACAGCTTCGAGGCCAATGTGGTCCGCACGCCCTTCTACGATCCCATGCGCCTGCGCACCCATCCGCTGGACGAGCGAGGCTGACAAAAAAGGGCCGGTCGAACCGGCCCCTTCGTTTTTCCGGCGGCGTCTCAGAGCGGCTTCAGCCCGGCCTCGATGGCGGCCCGGCGGCCTTCCAGGAAGGGCGGCAGCGCCAGCCTCTCGCCGAGATGGTCGGCGTCCTCGTCCGCGGCGAATCCCGGACCGTCGGTGGCCAGCTCGAACAGGATGCCGTTGGGCTCGCGGAAATAGAGCGAGCGGAAATAGAAGCGGTCCACCTTGCCGCTGTTGGGAATGCGCAATTCCTTCAGCCGCCGCGCCCATTCGTCGTACTCGTCGAAGGTGGTCACGCGGAACGCCACGTGATGCACCGCGCCCGCGCCCTGCACGGCGGGGGCAAGGCCCGGCTCCACCTTCACATGGACCTCGGCGGCGGGGCCGCCTTCGCCCATCTCGAACACATGGATGGCGCGGCCTTCCTCGCTGGCATAGGTGCGCACCTCCCGCATCCCCATCACATGGGTCAGCACCGCCGCGGTGGGGGCGAGGTCCGGCACGGACAGCACGATGGGGCCGAGGCCGCGGATCTGGTGGTCCGCCGGCACCGGGCTCTTCGCCCACGGCACGCCGGGGCCGCGCCCGCCATCCACGATCAGGCCGAGGCGCTGGCCCTCCCGGTCCTCGAAGGGCAGCATGTCACGGCCGTCGCGGGTTTCGATGCCGCTGTGGGCGACGCCGGAATCGGCGAGGCGGCCGGCCCAGTAGTCGAGCGCCGCGTCGTCGCGCACCCGCAGGAAGGTGCGCACCGCCGCATGGCTGCCGCGCCGCTCGCGGGGCACCGGCCAGTCGAAGAAGGTGAGATCGGTGCCGGGGCTGGCTTCGCCGTCGGCATAGAACAGGTGGTAGGCCGAGGTGTCGTCCTGATTCACCGTCTTCTTCACGAGGCGCATGCCCAGCGTCTGGGTATAGAAGCGGTGGTTGTAGGGCGCGTCCGCCGAGACGGCGGTGACGTGGTGAAGTCCGGTGAGTTCCATGGCGGTGTCTCCGGGGCAGGGGCTACCTGCATGGGTTCTGTTGACGCCGAGATAGGGCTCCGGCCACCCTTAGGCGAGATTCGAAGCCGCAAAGCGGGTTTGCTGAAACGCAAGAGGGCGGCGTCGTTAGTGGTATCGAACGTGCCTTGGTGCACGGTGTCGCACGCGCGGTGTCGGCCTGACTTGACGGTATCCCCCCATCACGTACCTCCCGCCAAGGCAGTATTCAGCATTGGCCCCGAATTACCGCGCATCCGCGGCTTCGCTGTGCGATGAAGGCTCAGGTCCGGGTCTGAGTGCATGCGACCCGGGTGCGCCTGGAGGGCAATACGTGCAGATTTTCGAGCGGGTGAGGCCGGCGGCCGGCACAGGAGGTCCGGGATCGGCGAGCAGGCGGCGCGCCGCGCTGATGCGCGTAGCTGCCACTTCGGTCTGCCTCATGCTGCTCGCCGGCTGCTCCGACCGTCCCGGCCCGGAGGCGCTGACGCCCACCTCCGCCAAGGCGCCCGGCGCCCGCGAGCATGTCATCCTCGTCGCCTCGACCCGTGAACGGGACCCGCGCCCCGGCGTCATCTTCAACGGCGAGCGCTCCACCGCCCTCAATTTCGCAAAGGTGGACCTCTCCGTTCCGCCCGCCCACAAGTCCGGCGAGATCGAATGGCCAAAGAAGGGCGCCGGCGATCCCGCCACCGACATGGTGGTGCACGAGGCCATCTATCGCGACACCGAGCAGGATTTCCTGCGCGACATGAAGAGCGAGCTGGCGCGCCGCCCCGCCGGCCAGAAGAAGGTGTTCATCTTCGTCCACGGCTACAACACGCAGTTTTCCGAGGCGCTCTATCGCCTCGCCCAGATGGCGCATGACGCCGACGCGCCGGCCGTGCCGGTGCTGTTCACCTGGGCTTCGCGGGCGACCACCGAGGCCTATGTCTACGACAACAACAGTGCCACCGCCGCCCGCGACAACCTGGAAGAGACCATCCGCCTCGCCTTCGGCAGCGGTGCGGACGAGGTGAGCATCATGGCTCACTCCATGGGCAACTGGGTGACGGTGGAGGCCCTGCGGCAGATCCGGATTTCCGGTAAGCCGGTGCCGCAGAACAAGGTCGGCAACATCATCCTCGCCGCCCCGGACATCGACGTGGACGTGTTCAAGAGCCAGCTCAAGCGCTTCGGCAAGCCGGCGAAGCCGTTCGTCGTCATCGTCTCGCGCGATGACAAGGCGCTGGGCTTGTCCGAGTTCATCGCCGGCAAGAAGCAAAGGCTCGGCGAATATTCCAATGATGCGGAGCTGGTGGAGCTTGGCGCGGTCGTGGTCGACATGACCGACGTGAAGGCGCTGGACAGCTTCAACCACGGCAAGTTCGCCCAGCTCGCGGAGATGGCGCCGCAGCTGCGCGGCTCGGTGTTGCGTGGGGAGACGCCCGGCGATGCTCCGGCGTCCCACGGTGCCCTCCAGGGGGTGCGGATCAGCGGCCTCGACCGGCTGCGCCAGCAACAGCCCACGCAGCGGACCGCCGTCGCTGCCGGCGAGGACACGCCCGCGGCGGCGCCGGCCGCGCAATAGCGGCGGACCTGCCCGGCGCGCGCGGCGGCTTCCCCCCCGCGCGCCTTCGGTCTAAAGGCATCGGCCCATGGCCTATGCTGTCAAAGAAATGTTCCTCACCCTCCAGGGCGAGGGCGCCCAGGCGGGGCGCGCGGCGGTATTCTGCCGGTTTGCGGGCTGCAATCTGTGGTCCGGCCGGGAGGAGGACCGCGCCGGCGCCCAGTGCCGCTTCTGCGATACCGACTTCGTCGGGATGGACGGGGAAGGCGGCGGGCGCTTCGCTGACGCCGCGATGCTGGCCGACGCCATTGCCGCCACCTGGGGCGCTGCCGAGCCGGACTGCCGCTTCGTCGTTTTCACCGGCGGCGAGCCGCTGCTCCAGCTGGATGCCGCGCTGGTGGACGCGGTCCACGCCCGTGGCTTCGAGATCGCGGTGGAAACCAACGGCACCGTGGAGGCGCCGGACGGGATCGACTGGATCTGCGTGAGTCCCAAGGCCGGCACGGACCTCAAGCTGACGCGCGGCCATGAGCTCAAGCTCGTTTATCCGCAGGGGGGCCTGGACCCCGAGGCATTGGCGGGACTTGGTTTCGCCCATTTCTTCCTTCAGCCCATGGACGGACCGGACCGCCTGCGCAATACCGAGGCGGCGGTGGCTTATTGCCTCTCGCATCCGCGCTGGCGGCTGTCCCTCCAGACCCACAAGATGATTGGCATTCCATGAGTTTGAGCGCCACCCCGGTGCCGCGGCGCGCGCGCATCACCCAGGGCTTCACCTTCGAGGCCGCCCATTTCCTGCCCCATGTGCCGGAAACCCATCGCTGCCGTCGCATGCACGGCCATTCCTACCGCGTGGACCTGACGCTGGAAGGGCCGGTGGACGCGGTGACGGGGTTCGTGGTGGATTTCTTCGATGTGGAGGCCGCCTTCGGGCCGCTGCTGAAGCAGCTCGACCACTATTGCCTCAACGACATCGAGGGGCTTGAAAACCCCACCGCCGAGATCATCGCCGCCTGGATCTGGGAGCGGGTGAAGCCGCTCCTGCCGTTGCTGTCGTGCGTGCGGGTCTACGAGACGCCATTGTCCTTCGCCGAGTTTATCGGCGACTGAGCCGGCCCGCGTGGCCGCTGAACCGGGATCAGGCGGCCTCGCCGGCCTTCGCCTTCTTCACGAAGCTCTGGAAGGCGGCGAGCTGCTTGCCCACGAAATCCCGCGTGCCCTGGTCGGTCAGGACGCCGTCGGCGACCTTGGTGTGGGCCTGCGCCACCATCACCTCCGGCACGTTCATCACGTGCGCGTCCACCGCCACCAGCACCTGACGCAGATGATATTGCGATCGCGCGCCGCCCATGGTGCTGGGCGAGGCGGACATGATGAGCGTCGGCTTGCCCTTCAGGGGCTGGCTCTTCAGGCGCGACAGCCAGTCCAGCGCATTCTTGAGCCCACCGGGCACGGAATAATTGTATTCCGGCGTCACAATGACGAGGGCGTCGGCCGCCTTCACCCGCTCTCCCACACTGCTCACCTGGCCGGGAAAGCCGGATGCCTCGATGTCTCCGTCATAAATGGGCATTTCCGCCACCGAGGGCAGGAGTTCGATCTTCACCCCCTCGGGGGCGAGGTCGGAGAGGGCGCGGGCGAGCGCCGCGTTGAAGGAGCCTTTGCGCACGCTGCCGACCAGGACGACCCAGTTCATGGCTTGCCTCTTCTTGTCTTGTCCGCCCGCGGCGGAATCGCAGGAGACAACGGTGAAGCCCGCGTTCGGGTTTCACAAGCCGGGCCGAAGAATCATGCCAGCGGCTGTCGTCCTCGACCGGCGCCGGGTGGTCGCCCGATTGCCGCGCCGGCTTGACCAAAGGCCGGCGTGCCACGCTCACGGCCTTTGGTCTCAGCCGATCCGCACCATGTGATTGTCGAAGCGCGGGCCTCCGGTGCGCCGGGCCGCGATCCCGACGCCCTCCGGACTGGCCGAAACCAGGATCACTTCGCCATAGCCGGATGCGGCAACGAAGGTGCCGGCTTCGGGTCCCGCTGCGAGGGCGCAGCCATCGGCCAGGGGGACGGAGCCGAGGAAGCGCCCGTCCGCCCGCCACACCGCCACGCGATTGCCGCGCGGAGAGGCACAGGCCACATGGCGGCCGGAGGGGTCGTAGGCGACGGAGCCCACATAGCCCCTGAGCGCCCGCCATTCCGCGTCCGGCGCGTCGAAGGGCGAGAGCGTCCCGTCGGCGGCGATGCGGAAGAGCAGGGGGCGGGCCTCGCCATCCTTCAGCAGGTCCTGCGCGGCCACCACCGTGCCGCCCGTCCCGTCGCGGGCGAGATGGCGCAGCGACAGGCTGGCGAGGTCCCCCGAGAGCCGGCCCTCGCCGCGCACGGCGCCGGAGGCGGGGTCGAGGAGGCTGATGCCCGAACCGGTGACCTCCGCGTCGCGGGCCTCCGGCGTGTTGGGCTCAATGCCGCCATTGGCCACCACGAGCGCCGCGCCCGATTGCATCAGATCGTGCGGACCATCGCCGCCGCTGGGCCATTCCGAGACGATGACGAAGCCGCCGTCCACGGAGCGCACGGCGACCACGCCGCGGCCCATGGCATGGGTACCCTCTTGCGGGCGCTCGATCTCGTTGGTGAGGAAGAGCCTGCCGTCCGCCGTGAAACGGCCGTGCCCGGAGAACACGCGGCCCGCGCCGGGCGCAAGGGTGGCGACGAGGCCGCCCCTGCGCCGGTCGAAGACGAGGGCGATCTGCCCCGGCCGCCGGCCCACCGCCACGGCCAGCGGGCCGGTGGGGCTCGCCTCGATGCCGTGCAGGCGGGTGGCGGTCTCCGCTTCGGTCGTCGCCGAGAAGGCGCCGTCGAGGCCGACCGCGGCGAAGCCGTCGCTCATGCCGGCCGTCGCCAGCCAGCCCTCGACGAGCGGATCGGCCCCCGGGCCGCTTCCGATGCCGGTCGCGCCCAGCGGACGGATCGCCAGCAGCGCCGCCGCGCCGACAAGGAAGCCGCGCCGTCCCAGCAAGGCATGGCCCGGCACATGGTCGAGCCCGTGGGCGATGGCAGGACGCATGCTCAGTCGCCGTCCAGCGCGTTGAAGCCCAGCGAGATGCCGAAATAGGAGGCGACGGGCTTGTACACGCTGGCCTGCGCCACCTTGAACGCCTTGATGGCGGCCTGCAGGTCTTTCGCGCCCTGCGCGGTGCCGGCGGCGACGCCGATGTCCGCGGGCAGCTTCTCGGCAGCGGTGTCCGCGCCGGCGGCAGCCTTGTTGACCACATATTGGGGCCGGCTCGGCATCTGCGCGCCCACCGCCACCAGCAACGGGCCTGCGCTCCGGATCATGTTCGCTGCGACGCGGCCCGAGCGGCCGGAGCGCCAGCTGTCGGCGAGGGTCGGCCTGGCGTCGGCCGGGCCGGTGCCGAGCACGGGGAGGATCTTGGTGTCGGTCACCCGCTGGTAGGCGCCGGACAGGTCGGTGAGGATCATGCCGGGCAGGGCGCCCACATCGGGAAAGAGGGCCGGGTCGCCCTTGCCGGAGACGATGGCGCCGAACGCGCCCGATGCCTTGTCGCCCCAGGCGGTGCGGATCTCGCCGGCGATGATGGCGAGGTTGCCGGCGATGGCTTTGCCGAGGGCGCAGCGCCGCGCCGCTTCCGGACCAGTCAGGAGGGCGTCAGCCGCGCCGTCCTCATGGAGCAGCCGTTCCAATGCCGGCAGCCCCTGCACCGCCGCGCTCGACTGGGCGAAGCGGGTCGCCTCCAGCCTCCCCCCATCGGGATCGGCGATGATCTCGGCAAGACCGCGGGTGATGGCGTTGCGCCGGTCCGGGAAGAAGGAAATGCGATCGGCCCGCAGCGACAGGCTGATGGGGCCGAAAGTGACGAATTCCACGGCGTTCCAGGCATCTGCCGCCTTGCCATAGGCTTCCTTCAGCGCCGGCAGGCCGGCCGCCGCGGGCTGGGTGCAGAACGATGTCCAGGCGTCCGCCTGCACCCTGGTGGCGCCGGCGAGGGCATCGTAGCGCGGCAAAAGCCAGCTTTCGATGAGCGGCACGGGATCGAGGGCGGGGCTTGCGGCCCGGGCCGGACCGGCGGCCGGGGCGAATGCAAGGCCGAGCGCGAGACCGAGCACGGCGCGGCGCGAGGGGGCTGAAAAGCGGAAAAACATCCGACCGTCTCTCATCAGCTAAAGCGAAGACACGTAACGTACCAATGCGGCCTTGTCCGCCGTGGAAAGCGCGTTGAAGCGCCGCGCGGCCTCGGCGGCCTCTCCAGCGTGCCAGGCGACGGCCTCCGCGATGGTGCGCGCCCGTCCGTCATGCAGCAAGCCCGTGTCGGCGGCGAGCGCCTCGGAGACGCCGGCCAAAGGTGCGGTGCGCCAGTGGGACGCGCCGGCGCCGGGCTCCGGCATGGCGTCGCCGAGGCCGGGCCCCATGTCGTGCAGCAGCAGGTCGGTGAACATGCGCGCCTGCCCGCCATCGCGGGTGGGCAGGGCCGGCCGGTGGCACGTGGCGCAGCCGGCGGAGGCAAAGAGGCGGGCGCCGGCGCGGCGTTCTGGATCAGGGAGGGGCTCCGGGGCTGGCGGTGGCAGCGAAGCGACATAGGCGACCACCCGATCGAGCAATGGCCGGCCGATCTCCAGCGCGTCGTCCGCCGTGCCCTCGGTGCGGTTGGCGGTGCCATGGGGCGCCTCGCGGCAGGCGGTCTGGGTGGGGGTGCAGTCGCCCCACGGCTCGGGATGGTAGGGGTTGGACAGGCCGAGATCGAGGAAGAAGGCTTCGGCGGACTGGCGGGCGAGGTCCGGCTGGGCCGCCTTCCAGCCGAAGCGGCCGATGGCGGTGGTGCCGTCCGGGAGGGTGATGCGGTGGGCGCGGCCCGAAACGCCGTCCTTGCCCGTGGACTGCTCCTTTTCGATGGCGAGGATGGCCGCGTCCGGCACCTGCGCCAGGGCGCCGCGACCCTTCAGGTCCGGAGCCACGCGCAGCGAGAGGCCGCTCGCCGGATCGAGCGGGCCGTAGCCCAGCGCCTGCGGAAGGGGCGCGCGGGCCGTGCGGCCGTCCGGAAGTGGTGTGTCCATCACCCCGATCACGCCTTCCGGTGGGATGCCCGGCACGACATCAATCTGGAACCTGCGGCCATAGACCGGATCGCCGGAGCCGTCCGGCTGGGCGATCACGAGCACGAAGCCGCGTCCCGCCGTCCCGTCCTCGATCTTCGCCGGGGCTCGTCCGTCGCGCGGATGGCAGGCGCTGCAGGACCGCGCATCGAACAGGGGGCCGAGCCCGTCATCGGCGCGGGTCGAAGCGGGAGCTGGCACCCATGGCCGCTTGAACAGCGCCTTGCCGATGGCGATGTCGAGCTTGTCCATCTCCTCGGCCGCCGCGGGCGCCGCAGCCAGCGCAAGCATGGCGAGCGCACAGGCCCAGCCTCGGCCCGAGCTTCGACGCGGATGCACCGCCCGCGCAGATCCCGCTTGCTGCCCGATCCCTCCCATCATGCCACCCGGAACCAGCCCATGAGGCCGGAATCCATGTGCTCCAGGATGTGGCAATGGAACACCCAGTCGCCGCTATTGGCGCGGAAGGCGATTTCCACCGTCTCGTTGGGCTCGGTCATCACCGTGTCGGCGAGATAAGGCGGGATGCCGGTCTTCTTGGTCGAGGACAGGACGCGGAAGACGTGGCCGTGCAGGTGCATGGGATGCACGTGCTTGGTCACGTTGGTAATCGAGAGCCGGTAGCTCTGCCCGTCCTTCAGGATCTCCAGGGGCGGCGGCAGCCGCAGGTCGGCGCCCGCGCCCCAGGACGTGCGGTTGATGGCCCAGAAGGTCTTGTCGCCCACGCAGAAGGAATCGATCAGGGCCTTCGCGAGCGGATCATCCGGCGGCAGAGGCGGCGCGATGGCGGTGGCGCCGGCGGCCGTCTGGACCAGGAAATCGAGCTTCTTCGCCCGCGCCACGTCCGGCAGCGGCACCTTGGCGTCCGGCAACGCCTTGGGCTTGAAAGGGGTTTTCTTGCGGCCCTTGTCCACTCCCACCAGGGTGGTGAGGAGATAAGGCTCGGCGGTGCGATAGTCGTAGACCTTCACCTCCTCGCCGGGGCCGGGCATGCGCACATGCACGTCGAGCCGCATGGCCGGACCCATGCGCCAGACCTCGTCCGGCAGCTTGGACATGGGCAAAGGCGTGACGGCCTGGCCATCCACCGCGATGATGGCGGCGTCGCTGGTCTCGCAGCCGAAATCGACGGTGCGGGTGGAGTCGGCGACGATCACCCGCAGGCGCACGTCACCATGAGCGGGGGCTTCCACCCGGGGCGGCGTCACCGAGCCGTTGGTGGCGCGCACCGTGCCGAAGCTGCCCGCGGTGGAGGCGCCCTCGTCCGTGAACATGGTCAGCCAGCGGCCGTTCTCGTCCAGCCGCCAGTCCTTGACCGCGATGATGTGCTCGAGATCGAAGCCGAGCCGGGCCTCTGCCGGGTCGTCCACCAGCAGCAGGGCCACGAGCCCGCGCCCCACCTGGCCCGTTTCGTCGCAGTGGGGATGGAAGAAATAGAAGCCCGGATCGGGCAGGGGCACATTGTAGGCGAAGCGCCCGCCGGGCGGGATCGGTGCCTGGGTCAGGGGGGCAACGCCGTCGGAGACGTTGGGCACGCGGATGCCGTGCCAGTGCACCGTGGTGTAGTCCGGCAGGCGGTTCTCGAAATCCACCATCAGCCGGGTGCCGAGCGGCGCGCGCCAGGTGAGGAAAGGCGTGCCGTTATAGGCGCAGAAGTGCTGCGTTTTCGGCTTGTCAGGGCCGAGGAGCGGCACCTCGATCTCCGTGGCGGAGAGGGTGAGGTGCCGCACCGGCGCAGTCTTGGGGAGCGTATCGCGGGAGACGGGCATGCCCCCGAGGGCGGAGGGAGCGAAACCTGCCGCCCCCGCCGCCGCGCCGCCGAGCAGGACCGCCCGCCGCGAGATCATCGCCAAAGCCTCACTTCTTCTTCACGGCCTTCGGATCGTCCAGGCTGTCCGAGCCCTCCACCTTGATCTGCAGCTTCAGGGCCGCGACGCCGCGCTCGATGGCGTGCGCCTGGGCGACGAGGGCATCGACGCCGTCCTGGATCAGCCTGGCGCCCTTCTCGTTCCCTTCCGCGAGCATCATGTCGTAATACATCTCACCGGAATCGCCCGTGTCCTTGATCTTCTTCAAGGCTGCGAGGGCCGCGTCCGATTTCTGGTCGATCTCGTCGGCGATCTTGGGATCCGCGGCGCGGATCAGGTCGGCCACCGAGGGGCCGGAAAACACCGTGCCGTCGGGCTTGGTGAAGCGGCCGTAATAGATGTCGCGGATGCCCACCTCGTCGTAATAGTGCGAATTGTGGGTGTTGTCGGAGAAGCAGTCGTGCTCCTCTTCCGTGTCGTGAAGGATGAGGCCGAGCTTCATCCGCTCGCCCGCAAGCTCGCCATAGGACAGGGAGCCGAGACCGGTGAAGATCACCGCCAGCGCGGGCTTGTCCTTCTTCTTCAGCAGCGCGGTGCGGGCCTCGCCCTTCGGCCCCCAGATGGCGGCCATCTCGCTGAGGTCGGCCACCAGCGTCTCGGTGGCGACCTTGAGATACTGGGCGCGGCGGTCGCAATTGGCGTTGGTGCAGGTCTTCAGGTCGTAGTCGGTATAGGGCCGGTTGCCGGCGCCGGGACCGGTGCCGTTGAGATCCTGCCCCCACAGCAGGAACTCGATGGCGTGCCAGCCCGAGCCCACATTGGCCTCGACGCCGCCGGCGGTGTTGAGGCTGTGCAGCAGTTCCGGCGTGATCTTCGAGGTGTCGATGGTCTTCTTGCCGATGCGGATGGACTTGGAGCCGATCACGTTAGCGGTGTAGAGGGGATTTTCATCCGATTTCTCGCCATAGCTCTTCTTGTCCACGTAATCGATGAGGCCTTCGTCCAGCGGCCAGGCGTTCACGTCGCCTTCGATCTTGTCCACCGCCTTGTTGCCGAAGCGGAACGCCTCGGTCTGCTGGTAGAAGACGCGGGCGGCCTTCCAGGCGTCGCGCGCCTTGGCCAGCGTCTCGGCGCTCGGGGCGTCGAGGAAGGTGAGGATGACCTTCTGCATGTCCTGCGCCGTGGCGGCGGAGGAGCCATACATGGCTTCGGCAAGGTCGGCATAGTGGACGATCACGTCGCGCGGCTTGGGCGCGTCCTTCGGAGCCTGGGCGAAAGCTGGGCTCGCGAAAGCTGAAACTGCGGCGACGACTGCGCCAACAACATGCGCGCGCATCGACCTTCTCTCCTTGCAATGAAATTTCGGGAAGGGGCGGGGCAGGGCCCCCTTTCGTGCAAGCTTAGGGATGCGCCCACAGAGCGGCAAGGGCGGCGCGGGACAATGGAATTGTTCTATTGTTCCCGTCTGGCATGAAGACTTGAGTGATCCAAGTTAAAATTAATGCGCGCCTCAGATGATTGACGCTACGCCAATTGGCTGGTGCCTTCAATGCTCGCAAAGGCGCCGCCCATCTGCCGTGCATATCTGCAAATGCTGCGCCTCGATCGGTTGTTGCGTTCCGGACGACGTGATCAACGATCCCGGGGCGGGCCATTTTTATTATTTGAATAATTCAAAACAAAAGCGCTCCGGATGACAGCGCGGTGACGGAGGTGGTAGGCTGTCGCCAGTCATTCGCAGGATTTTTCCTTACGTTACGTCCGCTTTTGCGGTTTTCGACATACTCAAATCAGGGCCTGCCTTCGTCTTTCGTCGTATCCACGCGGGCATTGCGGCTCGCAGGACGAAGCCGGGCCGGGCGCCGACCATGAAGGAACAGTCACCATGATCGCAGCGCTGCTGATTGTCTTCCGCGAGGTGCTGGAGGCGGGGATTGTCACCGGCGTTGTTCTTGCCGCCTCCGAAGGCATCCGCCATCGCGGCCTGTGGATCGGCCTCGGCATCCTGGGCGGCCTCGCCGGCTCGGCGCTGCTTGCGCTGTTCGCGGACAGGATCGCCTCGACCTTCGACGGTTCGGGTCAGGACATCCTGAATGCGACGATCCTGTCGGTGGCCGTGGTCATGCTGGTGTGGACCGTCGTGTGGATGGCAAGCCACGGCCGCCAGATGGTCTTCGAGATGAAGGAGGTCGGGCGCGACGTCAAGGAAGGCCGCCGGCCCCTCGCTGCGCTCGCTATCGTGGTGGGCATGGCGGTGCTGCGCGAGGGCGTGGAGATCGTGCTCTTCCTCTATGGAATCACCACCACGGGCAACGAGACGGCCGGCTCGGTGGTGCTTGGCGGCCTCCTCGGCCTTGCCGGCGGCGCGGCGGTTTCGCTGGCGCTCTACCGCGGCCTCGTGGCTATTCCGCTGAAGCACCTGTTCAAGGTGACGGCCATCATCATCACCCTTCTGGCGGCGGGGCTCGCGGCACAGGTGGTCGGCATCCTGCAGGATGCGGGCTTCATCCAGTCCCTCGTCGACCCGGTCTGGAACACAAGCTGGCTCCTCGCCGACGACAGCGCCCTCGGCCGCGTGCTGCGGACGCTCGTCGGCTATCGCGCCGAGCCGACGGGGATGCAGTTGATCGCCTACCTGGGCACTGTCGCCGCCATCCTCATTCTCTCGGCGGTGGTGAACGGGCGCCTGGCTCCCGCCTCGGGCTCGCACCGGCAGGTCCGCGCCTGAGCGGTTGCCGGGCGCTTCTCGCTCCGGCGCTCGGAGGGCGCAGCCTCGGCCCGGAATGTTCCGTCCACGCCTTGACCGGTGACGCGCGGCGATGCCCCGCTCCGGTCATTCCCGCTGGAAGGCGTTCCCGGCCGGTGGCTCTTCCGGTATGCTGACCCTCCGCCATGGCGCGCCGGGCGCGCGAGGAGGGATGTAGTGGCCAAGAAGGACGGCAGCCGCCTGTTTCTACGCGTCGATTTTCCGGATGGACGTCGTCTCGGTCCCGGCAAGATCATGCTTCTGGAAGCGATCCGCGAACATCGCTCCATCCTGTCCGCCGCCAAGGCCATCGGCATGAGCTATCGCCGGGCCTGGCTGCTGGTGGACGAGCTCGACCGCATGTTCGAGCAACGGGTGATTGTGACTTTCCCCGGCCGCCGCGGCGCGGGCACGGAGGTGACGGCGTTCGGCGAGCGCATCATTGCCCTCTATCGGGCCATGGAGCGCCAGGCGGCGAAGGCGACCCACGCCGCCGTGGATGAGCTTACGAAGTCTCTCGCGGCGGAGTTCCGCCCGCAATCACACGCAGAGCCGGAAGAGTCGCAGCCGGCTGATGCCGCCGGGAAACGGGCGAAGGCGATCTGAATTCGGCGCCGGGCGAGTTGAAGCCCGCCGGGCGGCTGTCCACGGTCACGGCCTTGATCATGGCCCACACCGCCATGCCCGGCTCGAGCGCAAGGCGTTGCACGCTTTCCTGCGTCACCAGTGAATGCAGCTTGCCGTGGGCGAGGGCCACCTCGACGTCGGAGAACGGCCCCTCTGCGCGCGTGATGCTGGCGATGGTCCCGGACAGGCGATTCGTCACCGAGACATCAATGGGGCGCGACAGGGACAGGGAGACATCGCGCGAGCGGATGCGGACTCGCGCTGCGGCGCCGACCGGCCGCCCCACCAGCGGCACGCGCAGCTCGCCGTCCGGGAAGGACACGGTGGAGAGGCCGAATTCCTCATCGTGCGCGGTGACCGTGCAGTCGAGGATGGTGCCGAGATCGAAGCGGCCGAGCACGGGCAGCAGCTCCGGCTGGGACAGCACGTCGGCGAGGCCTCCGCAGGCGATCACCTTGCCGTCGGCAACAGCGGCCACGGCGTCGGACAGGCGCAGCACCTCCTCCACGGAATGGCTCACATAGAGAATGGGCAGCAGAAGCTCGTCCCTGAGCCGCTCCAGATAGGGCAGGATCTCGCCCTTGCGCATCTCGTCGAGGGAGGCGAGGGGCTCGTCCATCAGCAGCAGGCGGGGCTGGGAGAGCAGGGCGCGGCCGATGGCGACACGCTGCTTCTCGCCTCCGGAAAGCGTGTGCGGCCGGCGCTTCAGGAGATGGCCGATGCCGAGCATGTCCACCACCGCATCGAAGCGGATGGTACGGGCCCGTCTGGACCGGCGCTCGCCATAGCGCAGATTGTTCTCCACGGTCATGTGCGGGAACAGCCGGGCGTCCTGGAAGACATAGCCGACGCCTCGCCGCTCCATGGGCAGGTCGATGCCCTGCTCGCTGTCGAAGAACACGTCGTCGCCGACCGCGATCCGGCCCCGGTCCGGGCGCACGGATCCGGCCACCACCTGGATGATGGTGGTCTTGCCCGATCCGGAGCGGCCGAACAGCGCGGTCACCCCGCGCTCGGGAGCCGAGAAGTTGACCTCGAGGCGGAAACCGGTATTGCGCGCGAGGCAGACGTCGATCTCGATCATATCTGCCCCAGCGCCAGCTTGATGCGGCGGTCCGCCATCTCCGCGAGGATGAGGGAGCCGAGCGCCAGGATCACCGACACCACCGTGAGCCGCAGCGCCATGGCGTCGCCGTCGGGCATGTGGGTGGCGCTGTAGATGGCCAGCGGGATGGTCCGCGTCTGCCCCTCCACATTGGACACGAAGGTGATGGTCGCGCCGAACTCGCCCAGCGCGGAAGCGAGCGAGATGAGGCAGCCCGACAGGACGCCAGGCATCATCAGCGGCAGGGTGACCGTGAAGAAGGCATCCAGCTTGGTCGCGCCCAGGGTCCGCGCGGCGGTCTCGATGCCCTGGTCGATGCCGCCTATGGCGAGGCGGATGGCGTTGACCGTCAGAGGAAAGCTCACCACGGCCGCGGCCACGGTAGCGCCGGCGGTGGAGAAGATCAGCGAGATGCCGAACCACTCGTTGAGATACTGGCCGAGATAGCCGCGGTTGCCGAGGGTAATGAGCAGGAGATAGCCGACCACGACCTTGGGCAGGACCAGGGGCAGGTGCACGATGCCGTCGAAGATGCCCTTGCCGGGAAAGTCGAACCGCGCCAGCACCCAGCCGACGAGAATTGCGGGCGGCAGGCTCCAGATGGTGGCCCAGAAGGCGACCTCCAGGCTGAGCCTGACGGCCGTCCATTCTTCAGGGGTAAGCATGGGGCAGTCTTCCGGATAGTGGCGGTTCTGGGCTTGGCGCCTCGTGAGCTTAAGCCGAAGCCGCGGACGTCGGGAAGCAAGTCCCGTTCCGTCCCGGCCCTGACCGGGACGGAACGGGCGGCTTCCGATGGGTTCACTTCACCGTGAAGCCGTACTTCTTGTAGATGTCCTTCGCTTCCGGCCCCTGGAGGAAGGCGAAGAAGGACTTGGCGGCGGGCGTATCCTGGCCCTTCACGAGGGAGAAGGGATATTCCACCGGGGGATGGCTGTCGGACGGGAAGACGGCAACGACCTTCACATTCTTGGCGACGGCGGCGTCGGTCGCGTAGACCACGCCATAGGGCACCTCGCCCCGCTCCACCAGGGCAAGCGCCGCGCGCACGCTCTCGGAGCCGACGATGCGGGGGGCGACCTTGTCCCACAGGCCGAGGTTGGTGAAGGCGGTCTTGGCGTAGACGCCAACCGGCACGCTGTCCACGAGGCCGGTGGCAATACGCCCGTTGGCGCCCAGGAGGGCGTCGATGTCCATACCCTTGGCGATGGTCACGGGCTTGGCCTTGTCGGCGGGCGCCACCAGGACGAGGGCATTGCCGAGGATGGTCACGCGGGTCGCGGGCAGGGTGAGGCCCTTGCCGTCGGTATAGTCCATCCACTTGAGGTCGGCGGAGGCGAAGATGTTCGCCGGCGCACCGGCCTCAAGCTGCTTGGCGAGGGCGGAGGAGGCGGCGAAGGAGAACTTCACCGGGGCCTTTTCGCCCTTGGCTGCATAGGCCTTGGCGATATCCTCGAACGCGTTGGTGAGGCTCGCGGCGGCGAACGTGGTGACCGTGGTCTCGGCACCGGTGGTCGAAACCTTGGCCGGCTCTTCGGCCCGAGCGGGAGCAAGACTTGCGCCGGCAAGACTTGCAGCGGCAAGCAGAAGGCCGACTATGAGGCCGCGACGCAGAAGGAAGCTGGACATGGCAAAGGTCCCCTTTGGTATGTCCGTTCATATACAGCATGCCGTAACGAAACAAGTAGGCGGGGTGCGTCTGGGGTCAGGGGTAGGCCGGTGAGGGCTGCGGGAATGCGCGAATTATGCTGCATTGCGGCATCTCGCCGCGCCCGTCAGCAAGGTGCAGGGCGCAGCCGGTCTGGCGCGGCTCAAGGTGCTCAAAAGCCCAGCAGCTTGAACGCGGCTGCTCCGGGCGCGAGCATGGCGAAGGCCCAGAGTGCCGCGCTGGCGACGTTCGCGAGCTGGAAGTGGCTCTGGCGCATGGCCAGCACGCCGGCCACCAGCGGCACCACCGCGCGGATCGGCCCGAAGAAGCGGCCGATGGCAACGCCCCACACGCCGAAGCGATGGAAGAAATCCTCTGTCCGGGTCACCAGGTCCGGTCGCCGCGACAGGGGCCAGACGGTCTTGGCCCGGTCCTTGTAATGAAAGCCGAACCAGTAGGAGATGGTATCCCCCAGGGCCGCCCCGGTGGCGGCCGCGAGCCAGATGGGGAAGAAGTGCAGCCCGCTGGCCTCGACCAGCGCACCGATGGCCAGCAGCAGCACCGTGGCCGGAATGAAGAAGGAGATGAGCGCCAGCGATTCGCCGAATGCGAGCCCGAAGACGATGGGCGCGGCGAGGGTGTGGTTCTCCTGAATGAAAGCGGTGGTGGCCGCCACAAGGGACTGAACGTCGATCATCTCTCCTCCAGCCGCAAACATCGGAGCGACGGCGGCGACCCGCAAGGGGGGCGGCGGTCCGCGCCGTCCGGACGATGTCCGGCCGGGATGTCTTGCCGGAGCAGTGCGGCGAAAAAGCTGCATTCGCCTTGAAATTGTCATGGGAATGGGCCATACCGCCCGTCGTAGCGCCCCGGACGGATTCTCAGGTCCCCCGTGCAGCGCGCTCGGGCCGCGTAGCGGAGACCGCCGGAGCTTCCCATTTCAGAAGCGTCGCGAGCGGCTTTGCCCGACTTCTATGATTGTCCATGGACACCCCAGGCCACGCGGGATGTCGAATATCCCCGCGAACCGCGCTGCGCCCCTGCGTGCGCCGGTGTCGTTCGCATATGAAAGTCAGAGCTTGACCTCTTTTTCGCACCTCGGCCTCGCCGAGCCCATCGTTCGCGCCCTCACTGAAGCGAACCACGTCACTCCCACCCCCATCCAGGCCGAAGCCATCCCGCAGATTCTCGCGGGGCGTGATCTGATCGGCATCGCCCAGACCGGCACCGGCAAGACCGCCGCCTTCGCCCTTCCCATCCTCGACCGCCTCGTGCGTCATCCGCACCGCCCCGAGCCCAAGTCGGTGCGCGCCCTCGTGCTCTCGCCGACCCGCGAGCTGTCCGGCCAGATCGTCGAGAACTTCGAGAAATTCGGGCGCCATGCCCGCATTTCCGTGACGCTTGCCATCGGCGGCGTGCCCATGGGCCGGCAGATCCGCGCGCTGTCCCGCGGCGTGGACGTGCTGGTTGCGACCCCCGGCCGCCTGATTGATCTGGTCGAGAACAATGCGGTGCGCCTCGACCAGGTCGAGGTTCTCGTTCTCGACGAGGCCGACCAGATGCTGGACATGGGCTTCGTCCACGCCATCCGCGCCATCGTGCGCCGGCTGCCGCACAAGCGGCATTCCCTGTTCTTCTCCGCCACCATGCCGCATGCCATCGCCGAACTGGCGGGTTCCATGCTGCACAATCCGGCGCGCGTCGCGGTGACCCCGGTCGCCAAGACGGCCGATCGGGTGGAGCAGCGGGTGATCCTGGTGGACAAGCCCAACAAGGGCCAGCTCCTCGCCGAGGTTCTCTCCACCGAGGAGATCGACCGCGCCCTCGTCTTCGCCCGCACCAAGCACGGCGCGGACAAGGTGGTGCGGGTGCTCGCCAAGGCCGGCATCGCCGCCGAGGCGATCCACGGCAACAAGTCGCAGAACCAGCGCGACCGCGTGCTCGCGGCCTTCCGCGAAGGCACGATCCGCACCCTCATCGCCACCGACATCGCCGCCCGCGGCATCGACGTGACCGGGGTGAGCCACGTCATCAATTTCGACCTGCCCAACGTGCCGGAGAGCTATGTGCACCGCATCGGCCGCACCGCGCGCGCCGGCCGGGAAGGCATCGCCATCTCGTTCTGCGATCACGAGGAGCGCGCGTTCCTGCGGTCCATCGAGAAGCTCATCAAGATGCAGCTTCCCGCCAGCGACCGCCGTGGCGCGGGTACCCGCTTCGCGGTGCCCCAGCTTGAGCCCATCATCCTCGAGGACCGGGACGAAACCGCCGAGCGGAACGACTATATCGGCCGCTCCGGCCGGCAGAACTTCCGCGGCCAGCGCCCCCGTCAGGGTGGCGAGCGGTCCGAGGAGCGGTCCGGCGAGGCGCGCTCCCGTCCCCAGCGTGGCGGCCACGGCCGCTTGGACGAGGCGCGGCCCCAGGCCGAACGGCCGCACCAGCCGCGCGGCGAGGGCCGTCCGGCGGGCGGTCGTCCGGAAGGGCGTGCCGAGCATGCCGCGAACCATGGCGGCGGCAACGGCGCGGGGCATCGCTCCGGTCAGCCGGCGCGGCCCGAGGCTCGCAGCCCGCGGCCCGAGCGTGGTGGCCAGCGCCCTGCGGGCGACATCGGTGGCCTCGGCTTCATGCAGGCCGTGCCGAACCGCGGCCAGCGGCCCGAGGCCCGGCCGGGCGGCGCCAAGCGTCCGGTGCGCTGAGACGCATGGCGGGTTGATGGATCACTGATGGGCGTGGCTGGCGAAAATGCGTCGCCGCGCCCATCTCAGCTATGGGCGTGCGGGCGTTTTCGTGAGATAAGCCCGGCAATTCCGCCCCGGAGAACGGGGCATCTGGAGACGACTATATGGCGAAGGAAGAACTGCTGGAGTTCGAGGGAACGGTGACCGAGGTGCTCCCGGACGGCAATTTCCGCGTGCGCCTCGATAATGATCATCAGATCCTGGCCTATGCGGCCGGCAAGATGAAGAAGAACCGTATCCGCACCATCGAGGGTGATCGCGTGGTGGTGGAAATGTCTCCTTATGACCTCGATCGCGGCCGCATCAATTTCCGCCACAAGGCCGAGGGCAACGCCCCGCCGCCCGGCGCCCGCCGCCAGCAGAATTTCCGTCGTCGCTGATCTTCCGGTCCGCCGCGTCCGTTTCCGTCGCGGACCTGTCCCTTTGGTCGCGGCGGTGAGCCGCGACGATGGGATGAGGCAACGGGGGCGACATGGAACTGCGACTTGCGAAGGCGATCATGGTGGCCGCGGTGTCGGCCTTCTGTCTCCTGGTCGCCTATGACAATCTCGTGGACTACGAGTCCAACTATGCGTTCGTGCGCCATGTGCTGAGCATGGACACGACGTTTCCCGGCAATGCCCTGATGCATCGCGCCATCACCGACGAGAGGGCGTGGCGCATGGCCTATGCCGCCATCATCGCGGCCGAGGCGACGAGCGGGCTTCTCCTCGGCATCGGATCCATTGCCATGCTGGCCCGCCTCGGTGGGCCTGCCGCCCGCTTCGAGCGCGCCAAGCGCTTCGCCTATCTCGGCGGGACGCTGGCCTTCCTGGTCTGGTTCTTCGGCTTCACGGTGGTGGCGGGAGAGTATTTCGCCATGTGGCAGTCGCGGGAATGGAACGGCCAGCCCGCAGCCTTCCGCTTCTACATGGCCGTGCTCGGCGTGATGGTCCTCGTGGCCCTGCCGGAGCGTGAGATCGAGGACGCCGACGCTCCGTCGCCGCGCTCCTGAACCTCCGCCAATCCTGAATTTGCTTTGACCACCTGGCTTACGTCCCGGGCGCCCGAGGCCCGCACGCCGCCTTGCAGAGCGTGGACGCCAGCACCGGACGGGCCCACGCCGGCGGCCGCCCGGTAAAGGGCGGCCTGCCTTGGCCTCACTCCAGATCCGTATCGAGGATCGCCATCTGGAAGTTGTAGGAAAGGTCGCCGTCCTCGTCGTCCCTGAACAGGACACCGATGAACTCCTCGCCCAGATAGACCTCGGCCGAGTCCTTCTTCTTCGGGCGCGCAGTCACCTTGATCTGCGGATTGCCGAACAGGGTCCGCAAATAGCGCTGCACGCGCTCGAGCTCGGTCTTTTCCAACTGTGTCCTCCTTGCGAACGGATGGCCGCGTTATGGCGGCCAGGGCGCGCGCATTCAAGTCGCGGCGGGCGGCAGCCCTCAGATATCGGCGCCAGACCAGATGTTGTCCTCGAACATCTGGTCCATGGAGCGGGACGGCTCGGCGCAGCCGGCCTCGCCCACCACCTTGGCCGGAATGCCCGCCACCGTGGTGTTGCGCGGCACCGGCTTGAGCACGACCGAGCCGGCCGCGATGCGGGCGCAGCGGCCCACCTCGATATTGCCCAGAACCTTGGCGCCGGCGCCGATGAGCACGCCGCGCCGGATCTTCGGATGGCGGTCGCCCGTCTCCTTGCCGGTGCCGCCGAGCGTCACCCCCTGCAGGATGGAGACGTCATCCTCGATCACCGCGGTGGCGCCGATGACGACGCCGGTGGCATGGTCGAGGAAGATGCCCCGGCCCATGGGCACCTGCGGGTGAATGTCCACGGCGAACACCGACGAGGCCTGGCTCTGGAGATAGAGGGCGAGGTCGCGCTGGCCGTTGGCCCACAGGAAATGGGACAGGCGGTGGGTCTGGATGGCGTGGAAGCCCTTGAAATAGAGCACCGGCTCCAGCGCCCGGGTGGCCGCCGGGTCGCGGTCCACCACCGCCATGATGTCGGCGCGCAGGGCCTGGGAGATGGTCTTGTCGCGGGCTGCGGCCTCAAGCCAGGCGGCTCGGATGGCGCTGGCCGGAACGTCCGCATGATCGAGGCGGGCTGCGATGCGCTCGCCGATGACCGCTTCGAGGCTCGGCTGGCCCAGCACCGCTCCGATGAGGAAGGCGGCGAGCAGGGGCTCGCGCTCGGCGGCTTCTTCCGCCTCGTTGCGCAGGCGCGCCCAGACCGGGTCCACCACGTCGTGCCAGCGTTCCGTCCCTGCCTTGGTGAGCTTGGGGGCGAACCCGTCCGCGACCGGGGCGGGCATGGGTGACTGCGGCATTCCTGCCTCCTCGACGATGCAACTTGGCGCCTGTTCTAACACAAGCGGCGCGAAGGGGAGAGAGTCCCGGCGGTCGCTTCAGGGGCGGCGCTTCAGGAATTCGAGAGCGCCCGCCTTGAACACCTTGTCGCCCACGGCGGGGTTGTGGTCGCGGTTGGGGATGTCCAGCATGGTGCCGTCCGGCAGCAGGTCCACCAGGGGCTGGCCGGGCCCCGACACCAGGTCGCGGGTGCCGATGGCCACCAGCACCGGCTGGAAGATGCGTGCCACTTCCTCGCGGGTCAGCACCTGCCGCGAGCCGCGGATGCAGGCGGCCAGCGCCTTCAGGTCGGCCTTGTTGGCGTCGGCGAAGGCGCGGAACATGCGGCCCATGGGATCGGCGACGGCGTCGAGGCTCGGCGCCTCCAGCGCGTCGGCGACGGTCTGGGGCAGGCCCACCCCGTCCACCAGGTGGATGCCGAGCCCGCCCATGATCAGCGAGCGCACCGCCTGCGGGAAATGCAGCGCCATCTGCGCCCCCACCCGCGCCCCCATGGAATAGCCGACCACGTCGGCCCGCTCGAGCCCGAGATGGGCGAGGAGGCGCTGGGCATCCTCCGCCATGATGCGGGTGTCGTAGAGGGCTGGGTCGTAGAGCTTTTCCGACTCGCCGTGGCCGCGATGGTCGAAGCCGATGGCCCGGTAGCCGGCCTCCGTCAGGGTGCGGGTCCAGGAGGGGCCGACCCAGTTGATCTCCTTGGTGGAGGCGAAGCCGTGGATCAGGAGGACCGGATCGCCGGAGCCGATGTCGAAATAGGCGAGATCGACGCCTGCGGAAGAGAAATGGGGCATGGGGGACCTTCGCGGGGCACCGCCACGGGCGGCGCCTCCGATCTGGGCGGATGACGGGGCGGGAAAGTAGAAGCTCGCTCCTGTTGTGCCAAGTCCGCCGGAGGCGATGGGGCCGCCGGCTCCGCGCCCTCATGCGCCGGTGACGGGCTGCGGGCCAGCTCCCGCGCGGCCTCCACGGCCGCGAGCACACGGGCGGTCGCGGCCTCAATGCCGGCCGGGGCCGCAGGCGGCATGGCCGCTGCCTGTGCCGGCTCCGGCGTCTTGTGCCGATGACGGGCCATCTTGGGGCGCTTCCCGCGCCAGCAGCGGCGGGCGCAGGCGACGCAGAGGGAATTGAAGGACGAGACGAGGGCGAAGGCGTAGAGGGCCGCCGCGAACGCCCACCAGATCAGGTGGAACAGCGCGCCGGTGATGGCGATGGCGCCACGTCCCAGCGTCTTGAGGATGGCGAGGGTCTGGGACCCCTTGGCCTCGGCGAGGCGGGCGACGCGCGCGAGATCCCGCCCGTTGTCCGCCACCTTCAGGCCTTCGAGGGCGGCGCGGGTGCCGGCCTTCGCCTCGATGCGCGCGGCATCGTCCAGCAGGCGGGTGAGGTCGGTGAGGCGCTCCGTGCGGATCACGCCCTTCACCGCGGCGGCATCCACGCTCGATGGGGCCGCCGCGAGGCGGCGCAGGGCGAAAAAGTCCACGCTCTCATGCACGGCGCGGGTGAAGCTGCGGGCGAGCGAGGCAGAGAGGCGCCCGGTGCGCCTGGCTACCTTCACCAGAGAGATGCCGATCCGCACCGGCAGGCTCGCGCCCACGGTGGCGTAAGTGCCGGCGGTGACGGCGATGCCCACGGCGGAGAGGCCGAGGATCA
Source organism: Xanthobacter autotrophicus (assembly GCF_030015065.1). Classification (GTDB taxonomy): domain Bacteria; phylum Pseudomonadota; class Alphaproteobacteria; order Rhizobiales; family Xanthobacteraceae; genus Xanthobacter; species Xanthobacter autotrophicus_D. The sequence goes on from NZ_JAIVFN010000015.1 coordinate 25,924, forward strand.
GCTCGTCCGCATCCTCGCCGCGCGCCAGCTTGAGGCCCTCGCGGCCGGCGTCGCGGATGTCGCCCCACACCATGAGGTCGCTCGCCGCCGCTCCGGCGAGGCCGGCAGGGTCGCGCGGCTCGCCGGTGACGAAGCCGAGGCCGAACGCCCTGGCCGAGTGCATCGTCTCGGCCAGGGCTCCGGTGGCCTCGGTCACTTGCGTGCGCAGTTCAGGCGGAATGGGGAGGCCGCGGGCATCGGCGAGTGCGAGGAAGGAGGCGGCGAGCGCGGCATCGTCTTCAGCCAGCGCCTCCGCGATGGACCGGGGCGCATCCTGCGCGGTGAAACCGGTCAACCCCAGATCGGCGAGGGCGGCGGGATCGTCCCGCGCGGCGACGAGCTTCACGCTCTCCTTCGCCACCGGCAGCAGCCAGGGCGTGCCGGCGAGGAGCGTTGCGAACAAGGCGAGGGCGGCGAGGATGCGGGCCATGATGTGTCCTGACCGACATTGTCGCATCCGATCGGGGCGAAGGTGAAGGGGCGGGCTGCCCGGCTCCGGCACGCGTGCCCTGCTTCCCTTTTCTCGCCTTGCCCTTTTGCCTCCGCAGCTGTCGGAAGAAGAGCTTCCGGGTGGCGATGCGCTTTATCTGTCCACAGTCAATAACTCCATTCCTGTCCATTTACGCACCGCTGTCATTCCTGCCCATGGCATGAAAAATGCGCGAGCCATGCGGGTTGAGTTCGCTCCGGTGCTCAATGCTGCAAAGATCGGTCCGGCGGAGATCTTCGATGATCGCTTCGCCACGAAGGCGGTGGCCGGCGGAAAATAAGGGGGCTGCGCGCACTATTTTGGGTGCCGCCCTTGAAAGGCCGTTATTGGCTCCTATCTCTCACTCAACCCAAGCCGCCGGACGCGGCGCGCTTTCCAGCGCGAACGTATTCGGGAGACGGACGGATGTACTCCGATCCCGCCGCGGCCAGGGTGTTCGTTCCTCCGCTTTCCATTCCCATGGATGTGCGGAGGGGCGAGCTGAGCGGACAGTTCGTCATCGGCCTCTTCTTCGTTTCCTTCGGGCCGCGACGCAAAAGCCTTCCAATTCGAACTCGTCCTGAACTACGCCCCGCTGCGCCGCGACGAACGTCGTGCGCGGGGGCGACCGGCGTATCGCACGGCTGAAGACCGGCATGCGCGCACAGGAGGCCACCATGGCCACGGGCACCGTCAAGTTTTTCAATTCCCAGAAGGGTTTCGGCTTCATCCAGCAGGATGAGGGCGGCCCGGACGTCTTCGTGCACATCTCGGACGTGGAGCGCTCCGGCCTCTACGGCCTGAACGACGGCCAGAAGGTGTCCTTCGACATCGTCGCGGACAACCGCGGCAAGAGCAAAGCGGCGAACCTCACCGCCCTCTGAGCGTTTCGCGCTAACGAAAAGCCCCGGCCATCGGAAGATGGCCGGGGCTTTTTGCGTTTCGGGCCGTGTCGGGATCAGCGCAGCACGTACACCGTCGCGCCTACCCGGACGCGGCTGTAGAGGTCCATCACATCGTCGTTGGTCATGCGGAAGCAGCCCGAGGAGACGGCCTGTCCGATGGTCTCCGGCTCGTTGGAGCCGTGGATGCGGTAGAGGCTGGAGCCGAGATACATGGCACGTGCGCCGAGCGGATTGTCGATGCCGCCGGGCATGTAGCGCGGCAGATCGGGCCGGCGCTTCAGCATCTGCGCCGGCGGCGTCCAGCCCGGCCATTCCCGCTTGGCGCTCACGGTCTTCACGCCCGACCATTGGAAGCCCTCGCGTCCCACGCCGACGCCATAGCGGATCGCCTGGCCGCGCGCGGTCACGTAATAGAGCCGGCGCTCGGACGTGCGGATCACGATGGTGCCCGGCGCGTATTTGGCGTCGATGGACACCATCTGCCGGCCGATGGGCGAGGACGTGCCAACATAGCCGACATCATTTCCACCGAACAGCTTGTTGAAATTGAAGATTTCGTAGCGGTCATCGGCCCGGGCCGGCCCCGCCGCCACGAGCGTCGCCGCGATTGCGGCCAGGGCGAGGGATCTGAGGTGCGTCATGGGTCTTGCGTCTCGGCTGAGGAACGAAGGGACACACGGATGAGCGGGGATCCGCTCGGGGGAGTGCATTTTGTCGCCACAAATTGGACATCACTGCAACCGCTTTATGGCGCGGCAGTTCCGCCCGCACGGGAGTGTGATCCGCTTTTCGCGCCGTTGCGCTCCTTCGGCAACGCTCAAGCCTTGCCCGCTACCTCCCGGGCGAACGCGGCCAACGTGGCGTTGAAGCGGTCCGCCGCCTCGATAAACGGCGCGTGGCCGACACCCTCGTAAAGATCCAGCCGGGCCTGGGGCGTAATCTGCGCGATATGTGCCGCCATGGCCGGGGCCACCACCTCGTCGAGGGTGCCGTGGACCACCAGGGCCGGCACGTCGAGGCGGGCGAGCGCGGCGCCGTATTCCGCCGGCCGTCCGAACAGGGCGCCGCGCACGTGATGCGGGACGATCATGTTCACCGCCAATATCTGCTCGAACAGGGACTGCGGGATCGGCGCGGCGAAGCAGCGGCGCACGAAGGCGCGGGTGGCGGCGATGTTCTCCGCCACGTCCGGGCTGCACATCTGGCGCATCAGTTGGTTGCAGCGGCCGAAAAGGTGCCGCTCGTTGGAGACCACGGCATCCACGAACACGATGCCTCCGATGCCGTCCGATCCGAACGTGGCGAGATAGTCGCCGATGATGCGCCCGGCATAGGACCAGCCCACCAGCACCGGCCGTTCAAGGCAGAAGGCGCGGATCACCGCATCAAGCTCGCCGGCCCACAGTTCCGGCGCCTTGTAGCAAGCGGGGTCGGCCGGCTTGTCGGAGGCCCCGTGGCCGCGAAAGTCGTAGGTGACCATGCGGCAACCGGCGAGAAGCGGACTTGCCGTCTGCCGTGCCCAGCACAGGCCTGATTGGGAAAAGCCGTGGATGAAGACGATATCTGGTCCTGTCTGTGCCCCGAAGGCTTCGGCCGCGATGGTGAGGCCGTCCGGGGTCGTGACCCGGGCGGTGCGGCGGGCGGGGACCTCCGGAGGGATGGAATCGGGTGCGCTCATCTGGTTTCCCTCGCAGTGTGCCGCTTGAACTTTCAGGCGCCGAGCCCAGAGCCCGCGGCGCCCGCGCCTTGGCTCTGCCCCGCCGCCGCCTTGGGTCCGCCCCCGCGCCGGTGCTATAGAGCGCGCCCAATGCCGCCATGCAAAATGAGAGGCGAATGATGCGCAACCTTCTCGTTTCCGGAGCCGGGCGTCTTGCCTTTGTGGCCGCCTTCGGCCTGGTCGCGCCCTTCGCGGCACAGGCCGCCGATCGGTACATGGCGACGGGGCTGCCTTTCTTCGATCCCTATCGCGTCTCCATCGCCAGCATTGATGTGGCCGACGGCAGGGTGACCGGCACCCTTGCCGCGCCGGTGGGCGATCCGCGTCCGCCGCTGCCTTTGTCCGGCACGCTCGCTAATGGCCTGCTCACGCTCAATGTGGGCCAGGGCGCCGAGAGCTACCGGGTCGTCTTCAGCGAGAACGAGCGCGGGCTGCACCGCATCTTCGAGGAGACGACGAGCATTCCCGGCATCGATTCCGTCACCCTGTTCCGGCCCCCGGCGGGCTTCTCGGAACCGGCGCTCGCGCTCCAGCACGATCCGGAGGACTGGTGCGGGCGCGTCTATGGCGGGCTGTCGGTCGAGTTCCGCGCCAAGGATCTCGCCGCGGCGCCCGAGGCGCCGGCTGCGGTGGCGGATCTGGATCTCGTGGTGGTGCCGCAGCAGGGCGGCACCACCACGGTGAAGCTGAAGGAGGCCTGGAGCCGCCTACGCCTCGCCGCGCTGGGGGGCGACGACGTGTCCGTGGATGTGGCGGTGCCCGTGGGCAGCGAGGCGAAGCACGCCGAGGACTTGCGCCGCGTGCCGCAGGTGTCTTCGGTGATGCTGCCCGCCTTGTGCGGCGAGATGGCCCTGGCCACCATTCCGCGCGCCCGGGTGAGCGAGGCGGACAAGATTTCCGAGGCGAAGCTGAAGTCCTATGCGGAGGGTCTGCTCTCGCGCCTGCTCTCCGGCGCGGCGCCCGAGGCCGCGGCTGCAGGGCCGCGCAAGTTCAGGCTCGCTGGAGCCGTGGTGCCCGGCGCGGCCGGCCCGGTCTTCAAGGCGACCGTGACCGGCGAGGCGGAGGCGACGCGTCTCGGCAAGGGCAGCTTCGACCAGTTCACCCTGACGCTGGAGCCCGTGGTGACCGCGGACGATGCGGCCGATACCCTCTCCCTCATTCCCATCGTCTCCGACCTGAAGAGCGCCCGGAAGGCCGGCCCGCAGCCGCCGGCCGATTCGGCTTTCCGGTCGGCGGACGATTCGGCGCTGGTGGCCGGCATCAGCCAGCGCATCGTCTCCTTCATCGCGACGGCCGAGGGTACGCGCTGCGCCTTCCTGACCCAGACCGCCTTCGACGAGCCGGACGGCAGCATCTCCTGCACCAATGTCGCGCTCGATGACGTGAGCCACCCCGACGACAATTGAGCGTGGGCACGGCGCTGCGTGCTCGGTCGCGTTTCGTGGTGGCATGCGCGCAGTGCAGATGAACAAAACGGCCTTGCCGAAGGCTGGAGCGTTTTCGAGCGAGAAACCGGTTCGCGTGAAGAACGCGCGTTCACACGAAGACATGGAGCGTTTTCCCGGTTCCATGGAACGGGGAAACGCTCTGGATCAACATGCGCGCGGCCGAATAAGAGCGCCGCGAGCGCCTTCCGTCACTCCGCTTGAGACGTCGGATCTCTCACGTCCGGGGGAGAGCGAGGCCAACTTGTCCCCGTCGCCGCTGCTGCGGGGATTCTTCATGCCTCTCAGGCGTCACGCATCGGTGGCTTGCGCCAGGCCGCGCGCTTCGGAATGTGCGAGGAAGGAATGGTGGGCGATGCAGGGATTGAACCTGCGACCCCTCCCGTGTGAAGGGAGTGCTCTCCCGCTGAGCTAATCGCCCGCGCCATTTGCGAGGAGCGCCGTTTAGGCCGGCGCGCCCCTTTCTGTCAAGTGCCGCTGCTTCCGGCCTGTGGATGACCTCACGCCATCGGGCGCGTCAGAAGCGCATCCACGGCCCGCTCCAGCTCGTCGAAGTGATGGATCAGCGCATCCGCGCCCAGCTCGGACGGCGGGGTTTCGGTATATCCGAAGGAGACGGCCACCACCGGTACGCCGGTGGCGCGGGCCGTGAGCACGTCGGTGATGCTGTCGCCCACCATGATCGCCTGCGCCGCCGAGCCGCCGGCCGCGGCAATGGTGGACAGAAGCGGCAGCGGGTCCGGCTTCGAGCGCGGATAGGTGTCGGCGCCGGTGATCACCGAAAAGCGATCCGTGAGGTCCAGCGCGTCGAGCAGCAGCCGGGCGAGGTGCTCCAGCTTGTTGGTGCACACGGCAAGGCTCGCGCCCTTCGCCGAGAGGCGGTCGAGCGCGTCGAGGAGGCCGGGAAAGGGACGCGAGCCGATGGCGATGTTGTCGGCATAGTGGGCGATGAAGCGCTGGGTCATGGCTTCCACCTCCGCGTCGGGCAGGGCAACGCCCTCGCTCTTCAAGGCGCGCACGATGAGCATGCGGGCGCCGCCGCCGATCATGTTGCGCGCCTCGGTGCGGTTCACCGGGGGGATCTTGTGCGCCGACAGCACCAGATCGAGGGCGTCCAGCAGATCCGGCGCGGTATCGACCAGGGTGCCGTCCAGATCGAAGGCGATCACGGGGCGGGTGGAAACGAGCGGGGCAGTCATGTTCGGGCCTCTTCCTCGGGGACAGACAGGGGATGGGGGGCGCCGACCCCACCCTCTGCCTTAAATCCTGCCGCTTTTTCGCGCGAGCGTCCGTTCCGTTCGCGGGGCTGCGGCTGCATGGCGCAGCCCTTCAGCGGGCTCCGGCCGGGCCGGTGTGCGCCCGGGCGGGTCGTGAGGACCCATGGAGGCTTGAATGCAGGGGATTGCTATCGTCGCGGCAGGGCTGGGGAAGCTGCAGCCGGCGGCGCGCCGCTCGCTGGCGGTACTGGCCTTTGCCGGGCTTGTCGCAGGAGCCGGCGGCGCGATGGCGCAGGCGGCTTCGCCGGCGCAGGGCGGCTACGATTTCGCCGCCCCGCCGTCCGCCCAGGCCAACCGGGTCTATGGGCTCAACCGCCAGACCGGGGAAATGAACGTCTGCCAGTTCGAGAGGCCCGAGGGCAGCGTCGTGGGCATCACCCACTGCTTCGCGCAGGGCGAGGGGGCGGGACCCCAGAAGGCGGGCAACTACGTCCTGGCGCCGACCCACTATGAGGGCGAGACCGGCATCTTCCGGGTCAATCGCGATACCGGCGAAATGAGCATCTGCTACGTCCGCGAGACCACGCGACCGCAGGGGGGTACCGATTCGAGCCTCGTCTGCACGCCGCCCGCGCGCTGAGCTTGGCTCTTGAGGTCGCGCCGCGCCCTGGGGGGTGCCGGGCCGCTTGTCGGCGGACCGGATCGGAGCTAGAGCCGGGATGTGGCGGGGCGACCCGTCCCGCATCAACGAAACGCCTCAAGCCCGACGCCGCACCCTTGAGCTGCGCGCGAGGGGCACCGGAACGGAAACTCCCATGGTGCACGCCGAAGACCAGAAGCGCCGCGCGGCCGCCCACGCTTTGACCTATGTCACCGAGGGCATGCGCCTCGGCCTCGGCACCGGCTCCACCGCCCGCCATTTCGTGGAGCTGCTGTCCGAGAAGGTGCATGCCGGCCTCAACGTGCTGTGCGTGCCCACCTCCGAGCAGACCCTGTCGCAGGCGGTGTCCCTCGGCGTGCCGATCGCGACCCTCGACGAGGCCGGCCCGCTCGACCTGTGCGTCGACGGGGCGGACGAGATCGGCCCCGGCCTCGCCTTGATCAAGGGCGGCGGCGGTGCGCTGCTGCGGGAGAAGATCGTTGCCAGCGCCGCGCGCGAGATGGTGGTGATCGCCGATTCCTCCAAGAAGGTGGACGTGCTCGGCCGCTTCCCCCTGCCCATCGAGATCGTGGATTTCGGCGTCGCCTCCATCGAGCAGCACGTGGCCGCGGCGGTGCGCAAGGCCGGCTGCGAGGGGGCGGTAAAACTGCGCCGCGACGGCGACGGCCATCCTTTTGTCACCGATCAGGGGCACCTCATCCTCGACGCCCATCTCGGCCGCATCCCCGACCCGGCCGCGCTCGCCCGCGCGGTGGAGGAAGTGGCCGGGGTGGTCGAGCACGGGCTGTTCCTCGGCCTTGCCCGCCGGGCCGTGCTTGCCGGCACGGACGGCATCACCGTGCTGGAGCCCGGCAGCTTCTGATTTCCGCTTCCCGGAGAGACCCATGTCCTTTTCCCACAGCGGCCGTTTCGGCGTGCGGCTCCTTCTTGCCGCGGCCCTCGCCGTGCCGGCCCTGCCGGTTCCCTTCGCCCTGGCCCAGCAGGCGGCGAAGCTGGCCGCAACCCATCTCCAGCTTGCCCGCGACCTTGTGGCCGTGAACGGCGAAGCGCGCGCCTTCGACGGGATCATTCCCAACATCGTGGACGGCGCCGCCCTCTCCTTCGTCCAGACCAATCCCGACCTCGCCGGCCAGCTGCGCGAGGTCGCCATCCTGGTCCGGCCGGAGTTCGAGCAGCGCCGGTCCGAGATCATCGACATCCTCGCCACCGCCTATGCCAACCGCTTCTCCGAGGCCGAGCTGAAGGAGGCCATCGCCTTCTATCGCTCGCCCACCGGAGCCAAGCTGGTGCAGGACCGTCCGGCCATCGTGCAGGAGGCGGTGCAGGGCATCCAGGTGTGGGGCGCCCAGGTGAATGCCCAGGCGGTGGAGCGGGTGCGCGCGGAGATGCGCAAGCGCGGCGTCGATCTGTGAGGCCCGCACCGGGCAACGCCTCCTTCGGGAGGCGGCCCGGCTCAGGCCGCGACGACCAGGGCTCCCGGCGCAACGGCGCTTCGGGGGCCTTTTTTCGCATGAACGCCCCCGAAAGGCGTGGCGCGGCTTGACCCGCGTCAGATGGCGTCGGTGCGGGCCTCCCGCGACCCCTGCGGCGCATCCGCGAGGGCCGCGAACAGGTTCTTGCGGTCGAGGTTGGGGCTGGAGTGCGGATCCACCAGGGTTCGCGTGTGCCACGCCGCGTCAAACCGCTCGTGCTGTGCCTTCAGCCGCTCCCGGTGGGCCTTGTTGCGCGAGCGCCCGCGCGAGGCCGATTCGTGATGGATCAGCAGCGCGAACGGCGTGGTCACCACCTCGTAGCCGGCGCGGCGGGCGCGCAGGCACAGGTCGATGTCGTTGCAGTCCTCCTGGAACCGCTCCGCGTCCAGCGGGCCGATCTCGTCCCACACATCCCGGCGGATGAGCTGGCACGCGCCGGTGACCGCCGAGACGTCCTGCCGCACCAGCAGCCGGCCCTCGGGACCGGGCGTGTCGGGCAAGGCGTGGGCGAACCAGTGGGAGGCGTAGCCGAACAGGCCGATGACAACGCCCGCATGCTGGATGGTGCGGTCGGGATAAAGCAGCTTCGCTCCCACGATGCCGACGCCGGGGCGCAGGGCCAGCGCCACCATCTCGTCGAGCCAGCCATCCTCGATCACCTCGATGTCGTTGTTGAGGAGCAGGATCAGCTCGCCGGTCGAGACCGCAACGCCGTTGTTGCAGATCCGCGGATAATTGAAGTCGCCGTCGTCCCGCACGATCTTCGTTTCGGGCCATGAGGCCGTGATCTCGGCGAACAGGGCGAAGGTCTCCGGCTCCACCGAGCCATTGTCCACGATGATGATCTCGAAGTTGCGGTAGCGCGTCTTCCCGACCAGCGAATCGAGCGCCATGCCCAGCAGGGATGCGCGATCGCGGGTCGGGATGACGATGGACACCTTGGGTGGCGCGGCGGGCAGGGGAAAGTCCGGCCGCAGGAAATGGGTGCCGGGCTCCGGCACCACCGTGACCGGCACGCCGAGCACGCCCGACAGCGCTTCGGCGGCGAGCCTCGCGGTTTCGGGCGCGACGAAGCCGGGCGCCCGCTCCGGGCCCGAGAAGGCGATGCGCGGCAGGTGCCGCACCGCGCCGGCGCCGATCTCCGCCACCGTGCGCAGGAGGAGGTGATAGATGGCGGCCGAGCCGAGGCGGGGGTCTATCCCGAGCCGGCGGGTCCGGCCGGCCCGCAGCACGGTGAGCGCGCCCATATAGGGCGAGGCTTCCAGCAGATGGCGGTTGAAGGCCGGCTTGAAGACCCCCGCGAGCGGCGTGCCCGACGCGTCGCAGACTTCCTCGTCGGTATAGAGCAAGTGGCAGTCGGGATGCGCCGCGAACGCCGCGCGGATCAGGGCCACGGCGTCCCGCGTGGGCCTGCCCTCCGTATCGAGCAGGCACACGAGGCCGTCCTCCGGCGCCTCGGCGGCGGCGAGGGCGGCCGCGAGCAGGCTGGCGTCGTCCGCGCCTGCCGACGGCACGATCCGGCCCGTATGGCCCACCGCTCCTTCCAGCGCGGCACCTTCGCGCGCCATGCGGTCGGGGCTCGCCGCGACGACCCAGGAGAAATTCCGATCCGTCTGCGCCTTCAGGGCCTCGGCGCAGCCGGCGATCCGGGCGAGCGGGCACCCGTCTCCCGCGGTGGACAGGAAGACGACGGCCGGCGCCGCTCCCGGGGCGGGGATCTCGGTGAAGTCCTCCACGAAGGCGGCGCGGAAGCGCTGGTATTGGACCCGCTTCAAGGGCAGGCGCGTCTGGGCGGTCTGGCCCACGGCCAAAAAGCTGAGGCCCAGATGGCGCGCCGCGCCCTCCGCCTGCCGCCAGCGGCTCCTGAGGCCCTTCAGTCCGCCTTCGGGCGTGGCGAAGGATCCGTTCCGGAAGGCATGGAGCTTCAGCAGCAGCCGCCCGGCGGGGAATTGCCCGCGTACCGGGTAGTAGCCCAGCCTCACCGCGCCGGAAGACACACCCTCTCCCGCGACGACGATCCGCGCGGTGCCGGCCGGCACTTCCGCCGCCACCGGCTCGTTCGCGTCCGCGGCGAAGGTAGCGAGGGGCGTGCCGCGCTTGTCCTCCATGCGCACCGCCAGCGGACCGGTGACACCCGAGGCGACCAGCACCACCACCGCGCCCCCGGCGCCCGGCAGGCGCAGGATGAGGGGGGGAAGAAAGACCGCCGCGCCCGGCTCGGACTTGACGGCACGCAGGGGCCGCGGCGGGATCACGTCGTTCAGCATGGGATGCGGTCCCGCCCTTTCACGGCTTGTTTCGGCTCAAGTCGCCGCCCGACCTGTCCGGCCGTGGCGCCGGCCCATGGAGCAAGACCATGGCTTTCGCTTGACGGATGGGACCGCCGGCCGTTTTGTGGCGGCCGTTGCGCGGCGCGAAGGACGGATTGGAATGTCACGGCGAGAAGTCGACCTGTTTGTCATCGGCGCGGGCTCGGGCGGAGTGCGCGCGGCGCGCATCGCGGCCCAGCACGGCGCCCGGGTGATGATGGCGGAGGAATACCGCGTCGGCGGCACCTGTGTCATCCGTGGCTGCGTGCCCAAGAAGCTGTTCGTGTATGCCGGCCGTTTCGCCCACGATATCGAGGACATGGCCGGCTTCGGCTGGCGCGTGACCGAGCCGGAGTTCGACTGGCTCACCCTGGTCGCCAACAAGGACAAGGAGATCGCCCGCCTCGAGGGCATCTACCGCCGCAATGCGGAGAATGCCGGGGTGGAGGTGGTGGCCTCCCGCGCCGTGGTGGCGGGGCCGAACACGGTGCGCATCCTCGCCACCGGAGAGGAGATCGACGCCCGCTACATCCTCCTCGCCACCGGCGCCCGGCCGGCGCTGGGCCCCGCCATCGAGGGCTGCGAGCTCGCCATCACCTCCAACGAGGCGTTCAACCTCACCCACTTCCCGAACCGCATCCTGGTGCAGGGCGCCGGCTATATCGCCGTGGAGTTCGCCGGCCTGTTCCGTGCGCTCGGCGCCGACGTGACCTTGGTCTATCGGGCCGACAAGGTGCTGCGCGGCTTCGACGGGGAGATCCGCGACCATCTGGAAGCCGAGATGACCCGGGTGGGGATCCATCTCGCGCCCGGGCGCACGCTCACCTCCATCGAGGTGATCAGCGGGGGCAAGCGGGTCACGCTGTCGGACGGCTCGGTGATCGAGGTGGACGACGTGATGCTCGCCCTCGGCCGCATCCCCAACACGAGCCATCTCGGCCTCGACGAGGCGGGGGTGAAGCTCGACGACGTGGGCGCCGTGGTGGTGGATGAAAAGGGCTGCACCAGCGTGCCCTCCATCTATGCGGTGGGCGACGTGACCAACCGCATCAACCTCACCCCTGTCGCCATCCGCGAGGGGCATGCCTTCGCCGACACGGTGTTCGGCAACAAGCCGTGGACGGTGGACCACACCCTGGTGGCCACGGCCGTCTTCTCCGAGCCCGAGATCGGCACGGTCGGCCTGTCGGAGGAGGCGGCCCGCGCCCTCGGCCGGCCCATCGACATCTACAGCACGTCGTTCCGGCCGCTGAAGGCGACCCTCTCGGGGCGCGAGACGCGCACCTTCATGAAGCTGGTGGTGGACCAGGAGAGCGACGTGGTGCTCGGCTGTCACATCATGGGCGATGCGGCGTCCGAGGTGATCCAGCTCGCGGCGGTGGCGCTGGGGCTGAAGGCGAAGAAGGCGGATTTCGACCGGACCGTCGCCGTGCACCCCACGTCCGCGGAGGAACTGGTGACGCTGCGTACTCCGACGCGCAGCGTGTGACCCGCTTGAGCGCGATGTGAACCGCCTCCCGCTCGAAGCACAGGCACGCGCCGATCAGCTTGCATTTTATACTGTTCGGCGCGTGGCCTTCGGGGTCAGAGCCGGTTCAGCAGCTCGGCTTTCTTGGTGCTGAACTCCTGGTCGCTCAGGATGCCCTTGGCGTGGAGGTCGGCCAGCTTCTCGATGGCGGAGATGACCTCGTTCTGGGCCAATGGCGGCGGGGCGCTGCCATAGGTCTGCGGCTGCGGGGCGGTGTCGTAGACCGGAGCCTGAGGGGCGTAGGCCGGAGCCTGCGGCGCGCCGCTCACGATGGGCAGGTTGGAGACGAACACCGTGCCGTACTGGCTGGTGAAGGTGAGCGAGCCCGATCCGCCCTGCTGCTGGGAGAAGCCGCCGATCTGGTGGTCGAGGCTGTCATAGACCGTCACCTGGCCGTTGAGGTCGATGGCGAGGCGGTGGATCCCCGGGAAATAGGCATAGCGCACCGAATTTTGCGCGCCGGTGCTGGCGGGCTGGCCGAGTTCGGCCGGCCACCAATTGAAGCTGCCCGACGGGCCCGGCACGAACAGGCTGGGCTGGCTGCCGCCCATCCCGCCGCCGCTCGATTGCCATTGCCCGCTGCCGGAATAGCCGCCGCCCTGGTTCTGGGACTGGAAGCTGCCGGTCGTGGTCAGGCCGGGCTGGCTGGCGACGAGGTTGGACAACTCGCTGCACAGGCCATCGACGCGGCCCTTCAGGTAGTTGTTGAACATGTCCGAGACCATGGTCATCCCGCCCGCCATCCACTGGCCGGAGCCGCCAAATTCGGGATGGCTGAACTGGGCCATGGTGCCGTTGCCGGCAATGACCGAGAACAGCATGGATGTCACCGCGTCCGGGCTGAACCCGGTGCGCTGGGAAATGGCGTTGATGGCCGCCTGGCCTTCGGGCGAAAGTTGAGGCATGAGGCTCCTGTCGTCGTTCGGACTGCGGGCGCGGGATCGCGCTAAACTGTAGGCGCAAGCATTTCTTCTACCACGGCTTGCGGACAGTTCGCCGACAGAATGCGAGGCAGGAGGGCAGGGCACCCATGCGCCCGGCCGGGGCGGGGTTGAGCGTCGGTCCGGGTCGCCGGCTACGGGTTGTGGGCGAACAGCCGGCCCTTTTCGGCCCACAGCACGAACGCCAGCGCGATCGCGCTCAGAACCAGATAACCGAGGCTCAGTGGCAATACAGTACCGTCGAAAGCGTGGCCCACGAAGAAAGCGAGCATGGACGCCATGAGCGTGGTGAAGCCTCCGATGAAGGAGGATGCGGTTCCCGCCACCGCGCCCAGCGGCTCCATGGCCATGGAGTTGAAATTCGGCACCGTGAGCGCGAACAGGAACTGTGCCGCCCCGACGAGGCCGCAGAACAGCAGCAGAGGAGGCTTGCCGCCGAAGGCGATGCTGGCGGCCACCATCATCGCGCCGACGGCGATGAAGCCGCAGATGCCGCCATGCGACAGTCGCCGCATCCCCACGCGCCGCACCAGCGACGCATTGGTGAAGGAGGCCACCGCCATGATGCCGGCCACCGCCGCGAATGCCACGGGGAACAGGTTTCCGAGCTGGTAGATGTCGGTCTGGAACACCTGGGACGCCGAGCCCACATAGGCCATCAGCGATCCCATCATCAGGCCCATGGCCACTGCGTAGCCCGCCGAGCGCCGCGTGGTGAGGGTCAACACCACCGCCTTGCGGATGGCCCGGAACGAGAAGGGAATGCGGTATTCGGGATGCAGCGTTTCCGGCATGCGCAGGCTGAACCAGGCGAGCAGCACGAGCGCGAGGGCCAGCATGGCGATGAAGATCAGGTGCCAGGAGCCGAAGGCGAGGATGAGGCTGCCCAGCGCCGGCGCCAGGATGGGGACGGTGAGGAACACCATCATGGCCAGCGACATGATGCGCGCCATCTCGCGCCCCTCGAACCGGTCGCGCACGATGGCGATGGCGAGCACGCGCCCCGCCGCCGCCCCCACGCCCTGGATGAAGCGCGCCGCGATGAGCACCGTGAAGTCCCGTGTGAACAGGGCGAGCAGGGTGCCCGCGGCATAGATGGCGAGGCCGGCGAACAGGATGGGCCGGCGGCCCAGCACGTCGGAGACGGGGCCGTAGAGGAACTGCGCGGCGCCGATGCCGAGCAGGTAGGCATAGACCATCACCTGCACGTCATTGGCGTTGGCGAGCGCGAAATCCGCGCGGATGGCGCCGAAGGCAGGCAGGAGATTGTCGATGGAGAAGGCCGTCATGCCCATGAGCAGGGCGACGAGGGCGACAAACTCCACGAAGGCCGGACGCATGGGCGCCCTGGGCTTTCCACCGGCCGGCTCAGGCGCGAGGGGAACGGGTGCGGACCGCTGCGCTGCGGCGCGGTGGGGCTGGGACATGACACGCTCGGGCGTTGGACGTGTCCCGCAACAGACACGGAAGTCAGGAGGGTCCGCGGAAGGGCCGGCAGCAGGCTGCGGGCGCGCGGGGAGCCTCACACATAGGCGATGGTGCGCCCCAAGAGAAGAGCCGCGACCCAGGCGAGGAGGGAGACGCCCGCCGTGATCCGCGCGCCCGCCGTGATCCTGCGCTCCCGCAGCGCCGGCCCGAAGGCGAGGTGGAAGACGGCGATATTGGCGAGTCCGATGGCGATCAACGCGAGCTTGCCGAGAAACGCCGGGTTGCGCACCAGCGGACCGGCTTCGGCGGCGAACAGCACGATACCCGAGACCAGCTGGACCGCAAGCCCGAGGGCGGCGAGCGGAATGCCTGCCTGCATCACGAAGGGCGCCGCCCGCTTGCCCCGGAGCACGGCGATGTCGAACGTCGCCGAAGCGCCCACCAGCAGTGCCGCGCCAAGGACGTGGGCGAGATTCGCCGCCGGATAGAGCCACGGGCTGGCCCTCGCCGCCGCGCCGAGTGCCGAGCCCTCGATGGCCGCTGCGATAGTGGTCACGGTTTCCAAGGTTATCTCAGTTCAAGGTTATCTCAGTTCGATGGTCTTGCCGTCGACGGTGATGCGCTCGGCCCGCATCTCGTTGGGCGTGCGGGTCGAGGGATAGCCGTAGACGCTCACGGTGGTCCCCGGCTTCAGCATGTCGGCGGACAGCCCGCGCGCCTGCATGCGGGAAATGGGAGCAAGGGTGGCCTCCCAGGTTGCGCCCTCATGCTGCATGGAGAGGTGGGCATGCGGGTTCGCCCACTCCATGTGGATCACCGGCCCGGTCATGGTGAAGGCCTTGGCGGTATCGTAGCTGCCCCAGCCGTGATGGGCGGCCGCCGTCCCCGCCGAGATGAGAAGCGCGGCCAGGGCCATCGGTCCCAGCCGTCTTGGCCCGGTGCGCCGGACATCCGTGGACACGCCGGCGGACGGAAGGCGCGCCGGGGGCGGGTCGTTGGGCATGGGGCTCTCCTTCGGCCACGGGGCTGTATCACGGAAAAGCCGGGCCAGCATGGGGGGATTCCGCAACGGAAAGAAGGCGGCGGCGCCGCCGGGCGGATCACATGCCCGTCACCGTGGTCGGTCACCGCCGTCCGCCGCGGGCGTCTGCTGCCCTTGGCGTCATGGATGGAAGCGGCTTTTGCGGCGCGTCCTTTCGGCGCGGCGCGGGTTCGTGTATAAGCCCGCCTTCCGGCCCCGCGAACACAAGAGGAACGTGAGGGTTGGACCCGGCGCCGGACGAGCCGGCCCGGTTTATGAGAACATGGAGAGTGAAATGGTGACCCGCCCGCAATCCGCTCCTGTCCCTGGCGCCGAGGCTTCTCGCCGCGCCGAAGGCTGGCGTCCGGATAGCTGGCGATTTTATCCCGGCGTGCAGATGCCCGATTATCCGGACAAGGCAGAACTCGCCGAGGTGGAAGCCAAGCTTGCCTCCTACCCGCCCCTCGTCTTCGCCGGCGAGGCGCGCCGCCTGAAGGCGGAGATCGCCAAGGTCGCCCGCGGCGAGGCCTTCCTGCTGCAGGGCGGCGACTGCGCCGAAAGCTTCGACGAGCATTCGGCCGACAACATCCGCGATTTCTTCCGCGTCTTCCTGCAGATGGCGGTGGTGCTCACGTTCGCCGGCGGCTCGCCGGTGGTGAAGGTGGGCCGCATCGCCGGCCAGTTCGCCAAGCCCCGGTCCTCGGATACCGAGACCGAGAACGGCGTGACCCTGCCCAGCTACCGCGGCGACATCGTCAACGACATCGCCTTCACCGCGGCGGCCCGCGTGCCGGATCCACGCCGGCAGATCGAGGCGTACCGCCAGTCGGCGGCCACCCTCAACCTGCTCCGCGCCTTCGCCAACGGCGGCTATGCCAACCTTGAGAACGCCCACCAGTGGATGCTGGGCTTCGTGAAGGACAGCCCGCAGTCCTCCCGCTACCAGGAACTGGCGAACCGCATCACCGAGGCGCTCGACTTCATGCGCGCCTGCGGGATCAATCCGCAGAGCCACCCGGAAATGCGGACCACGGACTTCTTCACCAGCCACGAGGCGCTGCTGCTGGGCTACGAGCAGGCGCTGACCCGGGTGGATTCCACCTCCGGCGACTGGTACGCCACCTCCGGCCACCTGCTGTGGATCGGCGACCGCACCCGCCAGCCGGACCATGCGCATGTCGAGTATTTCCGCGGCATCCGCAACCCGATCGGCATCAAGTGCGGCCCCTCCATCACCGGGGACGGCCTCATCCGCCTGCTGGACATGCTGCAGCCCGACAACGAGCCGGGCCGCATCACCCTCATCTGCCGCTTCGGCGCCGACAAGGTGGGCGAATACCTGCCCGGCCTGATCCGCGCGGTGGAGAAGGAGGGGCGCGTGGTGGCGTGGTCGTGCGATCCCATGCACGGCAACACCATCAAGGCGGCGTCGGGCTACAAGACCCGGCCGTTCGAGCGCATCCAGTCGGAGATCCGCTCGTTCTTCGACATCCATGCGGCCGAGGGCACCTATGCCGGCGGGGTGCATCTGGAGATGACGGGCAAGAACGTCACCGAGTGCACCGGCGGCGCCCGCGCCATCTCCGACGAGGACCTGCGCGATCGCTACCACACCTATTGCGATCCGCGCCTCAACGCCGAGCAGGCCATCGAGACCGCCTTCCTGGTGGCCGAGCTGCTGAAGCGCGAGCGCCTCGCCCGCGGCCGCCCGGAGGTGGTGGCGGCGGAGTGATGCGGACCACGTGATCCATGGAAACGGCGGGCTTTGGCCCGCCGTTTTCGTTTTGGGCCCAGGCTGGGCAGCGAAGTGCGCCTCACAGCAGTCCGGCATCTGTGGCGTCGAACAGGGGCCGGGCCGCTTCGAAGACGGCGCGGGGGAGCATCCGCAGGTCATCAGCCTCATACGGCAGATGCGCGAGCTCCCGCGTGACGATGCGGCCGACCGCCTTGGCCTGGGCCTCATCCCGGCGCCGCTTCAGGGGATCACGACCGGGCTGGCGCGAAAGCCAGAGCTTGTGCGCCGCGAAGACACGTGGATCCGTGGCGACGATCCGCACCGGCGCACCCTTCTCGTCTATGGCCACCGCCTCGAAAGCAGGGGCGCTTTCGAGCCAGGCGAGACCGTCGATGGGAATGGCCGTCAGTTCTTCCTCGGATGCGCCGATGCGCACGTCGCCCCTGCGCCACGGCGGATCGACGGCAGGGGGGATGAGGTCCACGAGATAGCCGTCGCGGTTTGCGGCCCTGAAATTCTGCCGCGTCCGCTCGAATGACCTGTCGATCTTGCGGAGCAGGGAAATGAGCGTGCCGTCTTTGATATCCGCCGCGGCCGCGAGCCGGAGGGAGCGACGTGCATCCATCAGCAGATCCATGTCTTCCGTCGTGGTGATGCTGGCGTCCACCGTGACCCCGGCCGCTGCCTCGTAGGCGTATATGGCATTGGTGCCGACGATGCGCAGTCCTCGCCCGAGCAGGCCGGCCGCATCTATGGCCCGGATGATGCGGGCGCCGAGCAGCGGGACCCGGCCGAGCTGCAGCGCGCGGTTGACCGAGGCCTGCCGCGCCAACACCTCCCGGAGGGCTTTCTCTCGCGCGGTGGCTTCGTCGCGCTGGGCGTCCCACTGCGCCTTGAGGCGTTCGGTCTCGGGGGCGCGGATGCCTTCCGTTTTCTGACGACGAATTCCGGCGCTGTCATAATAGCTGCGGAGCAGGTAATCGCCGTCGCCGCTGCGATGCCAGACCAGGGAGCCGCGGAAACCGGACAGCCGCTCTCTGGCGTCCCGCCACGCCTGATAACGCTGCGCCGTGTTCACGCGCTCGCGCAGCTGGTCCCTATTTAATTCATTTATTTCAATGTTATCAACAGGCATGGCGCCTTTTTGCCCCAAGTGTTGCAAGGATAGGATATCCGGTCGGCCGAGGCTTGCAACACTTGGGGTCGGAAATCGTTTTATCTGTTGATATATATGATTCTAAATGACTTTATCCGGAGGCGCTCACCATCCCGGCAACGCCCGCGAACGCTCCCTCCGCCAGCTCCGCCACCAGCAGCCGGGCCGGATCCACCGGGCCGGGCAGGGTCACCTGGCCGATGGGGACGCGTTTGAAGCCGAAGCGGGCATAATAAGGCTCGTCGCCGACGAGAACCACCAGCCGGTGGCCACTGTCCTGCGCCGCCTTCAGCGCCACTTCCATCAGCCGGGCGCCGATGCCCACCGACTGGAACGGCGGCTCCACCGTGAGCGGGCCGAGCAGCAGCGCCGGCGTGGTGCCGATGCGCACCCGGGTCAGCCGCACCGAGCCCACCAACATGTTGCCGACCCGCGCGGTGAAGGAGAGCGCGCGCTCGTGCGGCGCCTGTTCCCGGATGCGGAAGGCGGTGCGGGCGAACCGGCCGGGGCCGAAGGTGCGTTCGTGCAGCTTGTCGATGTCGTAGTCGTCGGCCGCCGTCTCGACGGCGATGAACAGGGGAAGCTCGGTCATTCAGGGGCTCGTTTCGCGGGCAGGACGAAAGGCCCGCGAGAGAGCCGGAAGGATCACCGACCGGGTCGTCAGGCGGGCAGCAAGGCACGGGCGGTGGTGCGCACCGTGTCCTGTCGTCGTCGCTGAAGGCGGATCGCCATGGCTTCCTGCACGAGAACATCTTCCTCGGGAGAGTGGGCGGGCCGATACCACGGTCGTGGGGGAAGGTCCAGTGCGGCGCAGGGGCGGGCGCGCATTTCGCACCGGCTGGCGCGGGTCGGCCCGCGTCAGGCGCCGTAGATCCAGCCGTAGCGATCGAGCAGGGCCGGGCCCTGGCGGCGCAGCACCAGGTCGCGGGCGATCCGGGGCGCGCCGGAGAGGTGGTAGATGATGCCGTTGCGCCGGGCCTCGCCCTGGATGCGCGAGGTGCGCCCGCGGCGCTCTCCCTCATAGGCGCGCAGGGCGGTGGCGGCATCGCTCTCGCGGGTGAGCGCGCCGGCGAGGCTCACCGCATCCTCGATGGCCTGCGCGGCCCCCTGGGCGAGGAAGGGCAGCATGGCATGGGCGGCATCGCCCAGAAGCGTGACGCGGCCGGAGCTCCAGCGGGGCAGGGGGTCGATGTCGTAGAGGCCCCAGCACAGGAAGTGGGAAGCGCTCTCCAGCAGCCGGCGCACCTCGCCGGTCCAGGAGGCGAAGGCGGCATGCACGGCGGCGCTGTCCCCCGGCGCGTTCCAGCGGGCCACCGGCTCGGTCTGCCTGACGATGGCGACGAGGTTGAGCGTCGCGCCCCCCTTCACCGGATAGACCACGAGGTGGGCGTCGCGCCCGAGATAGAGCCGAACCTCCGGCGGGTGGCCGTCCGGCACCGGCACGGTGGCGCGGAACGCCAGCCGGCGGGCGAACACCGGCGGCTGCGAGAGGCCGAGATGGGCACGCACGGACGAGCGCACGCCGTCGGCTCCGACGAGAATATCCG
This sequence comes from Xanthobacter autotrophicus, assembly GCF_030015065.1. Classification (GTDB taxonomy): domain Bacteria; phylum Pseudomonadota; class Alphaproteobacteria; order Rhizobiales; family Xanthobacteraceae; genus Xanthobacter; species Xanthobacter autotrophicus_D. The sequence goes on from NZ_JAIVFN010000015.1 coordinate 45,514, forward strand.
CGCCGTGGGCGATGAGAGTGTCGCCCTGCTTCACCACTGCCCGCACGCTGCCGAAGGCCGGCTCCACGGCGGTGAGGTCACAGCCCAGCGCGATGGCGCAGCCGGCCTCCTGCGCCGCCTCGGCGAGGAGGGTCTGCAGGTCCGCCCGGTGGACGACGAGGAAGGGCGCGCCGTAGCGGCTGGCGGCGGGGCCGTATTCGGCGCGGGTGAGGGGGGCGCCGCTGCGCCCGTCGCGCACCTCGAGGGCCCGTGGAGCCACCGCCACCTGCTCAAGCCGGTTGAGCAGGCCGAAATCCCGCAGGATGCGCGTGGCGTTGGGGGTGAGTTGGAGGCCGGCGCCGACCTCCTTCAGCTTCCGCGCCTGCTCCACCACCTGCACGGCGAGGCCGGCGCGGGCGAGGGCGATGGCCGCCGCAAGCCCGCCGATCCCCGCGCCCACCACGACGGCGCTGCGCGCCGCGCGGACGGGCTTCGGCTTGAATGGGATGGGCTCGGCCATGGCGGCATCCGGCTCCGCGCGGGGCGCCGGCGGATCAGCTTTCGGTCAGGCGGCGGAGGCCGCCGGGGTGTCGTGCCACTCACACTCTTCCGGCTTCGCAGTTCCGGCGGCAAGGGCCGGATTGTAGCGGTAGAGGGTGGAGCAATAGGGGCAAACCGCTTCGGTGTCGCCGCCGAGGTCGATGAAGATGTGCGGATGGTCGAACGGCGGCTTGGCGCCGACGCACATGAATTCCTTGCTGCCCACCTCGATCAGGGTGACGCCGAGGTCGTTGCAGAAGTGGGGAATGCCGGTGTCCGCCATGGTTCCGCCCGTGCGCGTTCAAAAAAGCGCCGCGACCTTAGCGTCTGATGCGCGCCGGTGAAAGGCCCCGGACCGCGGCAGATCGGCCATGGCCGGTTTGCGGCAACGGCGCCGCCTCGACGAACGGTTTCGTCGCGGTTATCCTTGCGGCAGATGAAGAAAGGGGAGGGTCGTGTCCATGAATCACATCATGTCCGGCGGGCCATCCCGAGCGTTCTTCGGTCTTGCGCGCGGCTTTTTCCGGCGCACACACCACACGGATGTGATCCCCAGGCGTCCACGCCGCTAGGCCGGCGGCCCTTCCAGCGCACGCGGTCCTCCTTCGTTCCGGCGCGCCGTCTTGGCGACCGGCAGGATGACGGCGGCTGCCGCCGAATCCGTCCACCATTCAAGGCGCGCCTCGCGCCGCCTTTTCCTTGTCCGAACCAGGGACCGGCCTCTTGCGCATGCCCTCGTGCCGCGCCGGCCGGAATCATGTCATGTCGCTCTTTCAGACTCACCGGCGCGGGGTGTCCTTCCGCGCGGTTTTTGCCTTTCTCCTCGGCCACTGGCGGCGCCGGAAGGGTGTCATCGCCGCCACCACCGCCGCCGTGCTCGTCGCCACGCTGGCGGAAGTGTTCGTGCCGCTGTTCGCCGGCCGGCTCATTGATGCGCTCTCGGGCCCGGACCGGGCGGCCGCGTGGCAGGCAGCGACAACCGCCTTCCTCGCCATCGTGGCCCTCGGCGCGGTGATGGTCGCCGCCCGGCACGCCACCTACGTCATCATCGTCAAGCTCACCCTGCGCATGATGTCGGACCTGGCGGCCGATGCCTTCGCACGGGTCCAGCGCTTCTCGGCGGACTGGCATGCGAGCACGTTCGCCGGTTCCACCGTGCGCAAGATCTCGCGCGGCATGTGGTCCCTCGACGTGCTGCACGACACCCTGCTGGTGGCGCTGTTCCCGTCCGTGGTGGCGCTGGCCGGCTCGGCGATCCTGCTTGGCCTCCACTGGCCGGTGATGGGCCTCGTCGTGGCGGTGGGCGCGGTGGCCTTCGTGGCGCTGACGCTGGTGCTGTCGCTGACCTATGTGGCGCCGGCCGCCCGGCTCTCCAATGCATGGGACACCCGCGTCGGCGGCGTGCTGGCGGATGCCGTGGGCTGCAACGCGGTGGTGAAGGGCTTCGGCGCCGAAGAGCGGGAGGAGGCGCGGCTTGCCCGCGTGCTCGCCAAGTGGAACGGGCGCACGCTGCGCACCTGGATGGCGGGCACCTGGGCCGGCACGGCGCAGCTTCTGGCGCTGGTGGCGCTGCAGACGTCCATCATCGGCACGGCGCTGATGCTGTGGCGGCAGGGCGCGGCGAGCGCGGGCGACATCGCCTATGTGCTCACCACCTATCTCGTCGTGCATTCCTACCTGCGCGACATCGGAATGCATGTGCACAATCTCCAGCGCTCGCTCAACGAGCTGGAGGAACTGGTGGAGATCCACCAGCAGAGCGTGGCCATCGCCGATGCGAAGGGGGCCGTGCCCATCAGAGTGGAGGACGGGCGCATCGCCTTCGAGCACGTCACCTTCCACTATCGCGGCCATGACAAGCCGCTCTTCGACGACCTGAACGTCACCATCGAAGGCGGCGAGCGGGTGGGCCTCGTGGGCCATTCCGGCTCGGGCAAGACCACGTTCGTGAAGCTGATCCAGCGCATGCACGACGTGACCGCCGGTCGGGTGACCGTGGACGGGCAGGATGTGCGCGCGGTGACGCAGGGTTCGCTCCGGCGCGCCATCGCGGTGGTGCAGCAGGAGCCAGTCCTGTTCCACCGCTCGCTGATGGAGAACATCGCCTATGGCCGTCCCGACGCCTCCTTCGGAGAGATCCGGCGGGCGGCGGAGCTGGCCAACGCCTCCGGCTTCATCAAGCGCCTGCCGCGCGGCTACGGCACGCTGGTGGGCGAGCGAGGCGTGAAGCTCTCCGGCGGCGAGCGCCAGCGCATCGCTATCGCCCGCGCCTTCCTCGCGGATGCGCGCATCCTGATCCTGGACGAGGCCACCTCCAGCCTCGATTCGGAATCGGAGGCGGCCATCCAGGAGGCCATGGAGCGGCTGATGGTGGGGCGCACGACGCTCGTCATCGCCCACCGCCTGTCCACGGTGCGCTCGCTCGACCGCCTGCTGGTGTTCGACCGGGGGCGGATCGTGGAGGAGGGCGACCATGATGCCCTCGTGCGGCGCGAGGGTGGCCTCTACCGCCGCCTGTTCGAGCGGCAGGCCATGGAACTGGCGCGCGGTCTCGCGGCGTGAGGGCAGGGTGAGGACAAGTTGTGGGCAAACGGGGGGCGGCGCGCAGGCGCCGCCCCCTGTCTCCGGGCTGCGAATCGAACCGTTCTCCCCCTTGCGCCACTCCGGGAAGGCGATACACCTTATCTGGCATAATGAATCCAGAAGAGGTGTGCGGTGCCGCTCATCGACATTTCCGGGGAGCAGTTCCACGTCGAGCTTACGGGCGCCGAAGGCGCGCCGCCTCTCGTTCTGTCCCATTCCCTGGGCTGCACGCTGGGCATGTGGGACGAGGTGGCGCCGCTGTTCGCCCGCACCCGACGCGTCATCCGCTACGATGCGCGCGGCCATGGGGCCAGTGCCGCGCCCGATCAGGTCTATGCCATGGGCGACCTGGGCCGCGACGTGCTGGCGATCCTCGACCGGCTTGGCCTTGCGCACGCCGATTTCTGCGGCCTCTCCCTCGGCGGCATGGTGGGGCAGTGGCTGGCGCTGAACGCGCCCCAGCGCCTGACGCGGCTGGTGCTCGCCAACACCACCGCCCATGCCGGCCCGCCCCGCTTCTGGGACCAGCGCATCAAGGCGGTGCGCCGCGACGGCGTGGAGCCCATCGCCTCGTCCGTCATCGACAGCTGGTTCACGCCCGAGTTCCGCGCCAGGGCGCCGGCGCGGGTGGCCTCCGTGCGGGCCATGGTGACGGGCACGAGCCCCGCCGGCTACATGGGCACCAGCGCCGCCATGCGCGACATGGATTTCCGCCACGACCTCAAGGCGGTGCGCACGCAGACGCTGGTCATCGTCTCGGACGGCGACCGTTCCACGCCGCCGGCCTGGGGCGAGGCCATCGCCGCCGCCATCCCCGGCGCGAAGCTGGCGCGGCTGCCGGGCGGGCATCTTTCCGCCATCGAGCAGCCGGAGGCATTCGTGCGCACGGTGGAAGCCTTCCTCGGCTGACATTCAGCCGACACCTGAGCCGGTGACATTCGCGCGCGCCTGTGGAACATGCGCGGCGGATGGACCGGGAGGACAGGATGGGATCGCCGGAGACCGGGACCCAGCGCCACGACCACGAGAATGACCATGACCATGCCGGTGGCCACGCCCACGGCGACGGCGCACATGGTCACCTGGGGCAGGCGCACGCGGGCCACGCGCACGCGGAACACGCTCACTCAGGCCACGGCCACTCAGGCCACGGCCACGACCATGCCGTTCCCGATTCCCTGCGCGCCTTCGCCATCGGCGCGGGGCTGAATTTCGGCTTCGTCCTGGTCGAGGTCGTCTTCGGCCTCTATGCCGGCTCCCTCGCGCTCTTGGCCGACGCCGGGCACAACCTCTCCGACGTGCTGGGCCTGGTGCTGGCCTGGGGCGCGGCGTGGCTGTCGCGGCGGGCACCGACGCGCCTGCGCACCTATGGCTACGGCCGCTCCTCCATCCTCGCCGCCTTGGCCAACGCCATGATCCTGCTGCTGGGCACCGGCGGCATCATCCTGGAGGCCATCTCCCGCCTCTCCAGTCCGGAGCCGGTCCAGACCGGCATCGTCATGGTGGTGGCGCTGGTGGGCGTCGCGGTGAACATGGGCACGGCGCTGATGTTCATGGCCGGCCGCAAGGGCGACCTGAACGTGCGCGGCGCCTTCATCCACATGGTGGCGGATGGCGCCATCTCGCTGGGCGTGGTGGTGGCGGCGGGGGTGATCGCGCTCACCGGCTGGCTGTGGCTCGACCCAGTGGTGTCGCTCGTCATCGCCGTCGCCATCATCGCCGGAACCTGGGGGCTGCTGCGCGACAGCCTCAACCTCGCCTTGGACATGGTGCCGGCCGGCATCAATCCCGAGCAGGTGGAGGCCTTCCTCGCCGCCCGTCCGGGGGTGAGCGAGGTGCATGACCTGCACATCTGGGGCCTCAGCACTACGTCTGTGGCGCTGTCCGCCCATCTGGTGCGGCCGGGGGCGGCGCTCGACGACGATTTCCTGGACGAGACCTGCGCCGAACTTAGGGCGCGCTTCGGCATCGCCCATCCGGTGCTGCAGATCGAGGAGGGGCGGATGGCCTGCGCCCTCGCGCCAAGGGACGTGGTGTGATCAGGCGGCCTTCGCCGCCTTGAGCCCTTCCAGGGCTTCCTTGGCGATAGGCGAGAGGCCCTCGCCGCCATGGGCGATGTGCTCGGCGATCTTGGTCCGCATGCGCGGGTCCCAGAACTTCTGGATGTGGATGCGCGTGGCCTCCACCGCCTCCGCGTGCTTCTGCGCCGAGAAGGCGGTCGCGATCTGGTTCGCCATGTAGACGAGCTTTTCAGCAGTGCTATGCGACATGGTTCTGCCGTTCCGGTGAGGGGAGCGCGATGCGCCCGGGATGGGTGAAGATCTCGAAGCCGTCGGCGCGCACGATGGCGCAGAGCGTGATGCCCGCCGCTTCCGCCGTGCGGATGGCCAGCGAAGTCGGCGCGGAGACGGCGGCAATGACGCCCACGCCCAGCACGGCGGCCTTCTGCACCATCTCGATGGAGACGCGGCTGGTCAAAAGCAGGATGCCGCGCGCGGTATCGAAGCCGGCTTCCGCCGCCTTGCCCACCAACTTGTCGAGTGCGTTGTGCCGGCCCACGTCCTCGGCCAAAGCGAGGATGCCGCGGCCGGGCTCGAAATAGGCCGCCGCGTGCACCGCGCGGGTCTCATGGTTGAGGCTCTGGAGCGGGCCGAGGGCGGCCATGGCGTCAAGCAGCGTCGCCGGTGAGAAGGCGGTGTCCGCCGTCACCAGCGCCGCCGGCTTAACCGCCTCGGCAAGGCTTTCCACCCCGCACAGGCCGCAGCCGGTGGGGCCGGCGAGCGCCCGGCGCCGGGCGGAGAGATGCTTCATCTTCTCCTCGGCGATCCACATGCGGGCCTCGATGCCCTCCTCCACCACGATCACCTCGCGGGAGAGGATCTCGGCGGCGGACGCGACGATGCCCTCGGTGAGGGCGAAGCCCAAGGCGAAATCGGAAATGTCCGTGGGACTCGCCATCATCACCGCATGGGTGGTGCCGTTGAAGGTGAGGGCGACCGGCACTTCCTCGGGCACCGCCCGCTCGCCCGTCGACACTGCGCCGTCCCGCACCTGCACGCGCTCCACCCGTCGCGCCGGGGGCGGAGCGGGGAGGGCGGTGTCCTGCGGCAGCGGGCAGGTGACGGGCGTGTCGGTCATCTCAAGGTTTCAAAT
>NZ_JAIVFN010000016.1 GCF_030015065.1 Xanthobacter autotrophicus
ACCTATTAAGTCGTCGGCAGCGTCAGATGTGTATGAGAGACAGACCCTCCCCCGCAGGCGGGAGAGGGGGCGGGCCGGCGCTTTCCCCGCCCGTCGCGCTCAGTTCCGCAGCGGCCTTCCCGTCTCCAGGATGTGCTCGATCCGGTCCAGCGTGGCGGTGGTGCGGATGAGCTTCATGAAGCCGTCGCGCTCCAGCTCCAGCACCCTGGCGGCGGGCACCGGCTCGATATGGTCGGCACTGCCGCCGGTGAGCACTTCCGCCAGCACGCCGGAGACCACGGTATCGTGCTTGGTCGCCATGCCGCGCTTGGCGAAGCCTGCCACCGCCATGTCCATGGCCACCTTGCCGGTGGGACCCGGCAGGAAGAATTCCACGGGCTTGGGCGGCGCGTAGCCCTCCACCAGCGCCAGGGCCTTCGCCTTGGCGTCGGCGAGGAGCCGGTCGCGGTTCATGGTGATGCCGTCGCTCTCGCGCAGGAATTTCAGCTCCTTGGCCTCGGCGGCGGACTTCGCCACGGTGGCGGTGGAGACCGTCTCGAACACCTTGGAGGGCGCCGGCATGGGCCCCTTGGGGAACTTGGGGTCGGTGGCCCAGCGCTCCAGCATGGCGGTGCAGCCGCCCCAGGCGGGCAGCACGCCCACGCCGCATTCCACGAGGCCGATATAGCTCTCCGCATGGGCCTGCACGGCGCTGGCGTGGAGCAGGATCTCGCACCCGCCGCCCAGCGCCAGCCCCGAGGGGGCCGCCACCACGGGGAAGGGGGCGTATTTCATGTCCTGGTAGGTCTTCTGGCCGGCGGCCACCAGCTTCTCCACCTCGCCGAAGGCGCCGATGTTGCAGGCGAACAGCGCAAGGCCGAGATTGGCGCCCACCGAGAAGTTCGAGCCCTCGTTATAGATGACGAGCGCCTTGTGCTTGTCCTTCACCAGCTTCAGCGCCTTGCCGAGCAAGGTGATGATGCCTTCATCCAGCGAATTGCTCTTGGAGGTGAATTCCAGGCACACCACCCCGTCGCCGATATCCCACAAGGCCGCCGAGCCGTTCTTGAGCAGCGGCTGGGACTTCAGCTTGATATCCGCGAGCAGCAGCACGCCTTCCGGGCGCACCACGTCGCGATAGCTGCCGTCGAGGGCGAGATACTGCCGCGTGCCGTTCTCCACCCGGTAGAAGGGGGTGTCCGCCGCCAGCGCCAGCAGGGCCGGCACCTCCTCGTCATCGGCCACGAGCAGGCCGGCAAGACGGGCGGCGCCGATCTTGTCGATCAGCTCGAACGGGCCGAATTTCCAATTGTAGCCAAGGCGCATGGCATCATCTATGGCGACGATGTCGTCCGCCGCCTCGGGCACCAGCCGCGCCGCATAGGCGAGCGTCTTCGCCATGACGGAGCGGGCATAGCGCCCCGCCGTGCCGGGCGCGGACAGGAGGGCGAAGATGTCCCGGCCAGCCCCGTCCTCCAGCTCCGGCACGCTGGCCTTTTCCTGCGGGCGGTAGGCGCCGGTGGCGAGATCAATGGCCTCCTTCGCCTTGCCGCCATTGTCACGGTTGAGCCGGTAGAAGCCGCCCTTGCCCTTGCGGCCGGTATAGCCGGTCTCGATCATCTTCGAGATCAGCGGCTCGTCGCGCAGGGTGGCATGGAACGGGTCTGAGGCGGGAAGCGCCCGCTTCAGGGAGCCCTGCACATGGGGCATCAGGTCGAGGCCCACGAGGTCGATGAGGCCGAACACGCCGGTCTTGGGGAAGCCGAAGGGCCGGCCCATCACCGCGTCCGCCTCCTCCACCTTGAGGCCGAGGCGGAAGGCCTCGCCCACGGCGAGCTGCAGCCAGTAGGTGCCGAGCCGGTTGGCGATAAAGCCGGGGGTGTCCTTGCAGGTCACCACGGTCTTGCCCAGCTTCACGTCGGCAAAGCGCGCGACCGCGGCGACGGTGGCCGGAGCGGTATCGGCGCCGGCCACGATCTCCAGCAGCCGCATGTAGCGCGGCGGGTTGAAGAAGTGGGTGATGAGGAAGTCGCGCCGGAAGCTGTCCGGCAGCCCGGCGGTGAGATCGGCGAGCGGAATGGTGGAGGTGTTGGACGACACCGCCGAGCCCGGCCGGCGGGCGCCCTCGATCTTCGCGTAGAGGGCCTGCTTGATGTCCAGCCGCTCGATCACCGCCTCCACGATCCAGTCGCAGGAGGCGAGGTCCGAGAGGTTGTCCTCGATGTTGCCGGTCTTCACCAGCCTGGCGGCGGCTTTCGACATGAAGGGGGCGGGGTCGGCCTTCAGCAGCTTCTCCACCGCCGTTTCGGCGATCACGTTGCGGTTGGCGGCGCCCTCCGGGACGATGTCGAGGAGCAGCACCTCAATACCGGCGTTGGCCACATGGGCGGCGATGCCCGCGCCCATGACGCCGGCGCCGATGACGGCCACTTTCCTGATGTCGAAGTCGCCGATGCCGGCGAAGGTCTTGATATCGGTTTCGCTGGTCATGACGCGCCCCCTCAGACGCGTTCGAGCACGGTGGCGATGCCCTGTCCGCCACCGATGCACTGGGTGGCGAGGGCGTATTTCCCGCCCTCCCGCTTCAGCAATGACGCGGCCTTGCCGACGATGCGCGCGCCCGTGGCGCCGAGGGGATGGCCGAGGGCGATGGCGCCGCCGTCGATGTTGAGGGTCTCGTCGCGGACGCCGAGTTCGCGTTGGCAGGCAAGGGCTTGGGAGGCGAAGGCCTCGTTCAGCTCCACCACGTCGATCTGCGAGATGTCGATGCCCGAGCGGGTCAGCGCCTTGCGTGTCGCCGCCACCGGGCCGATGCCCATGATCTCCGGCGCGCAGCCAGCAACCGCAACGCTTTTCAGGCGGGCGAGGGGTTCCAGGCCATGCTTTTGCGCATAGTCCTCCGAGCACACCAGCACGGCGGACGCCCCATCGGTGAGGGGGGAGGAGGTGCCGGCGGTGACGGTGCCGTTCTCGTCGAAGGCGGGCTTGAGGGCGGCCAGGGATTCGGCCGTGGCGTCGCGGCGGATGCAGCCGTCCTGGGTCGCGGTCTTGCCCGTGTCCTTGCCGTTGATGCGGATGGGCACGATCTCGCCGGCGAACTTGCCGGCCGCCTCGGCGGCGGTCGCTTTCGCGTGGCTTTTCAAAGCGAAGGCGTCCTGGTCGGCGCGGGTGATCTGCCACTTGGCGGCGACGTTCTCCGCCGTCTCGCCCATGCCCATATAGGCCTGCGGGAGCTTGGCGTAGAGTGCCGGATTGGGCATGGGATTGAAGCCGGTCATGGGCACGCGGCTCATGCTCTCGATGCCGGCGCAGATGAACGCCTCGCCGGCGCCGAGCTGGATCTGCCCCGCCGCCATGTGCACCGACTGCATGGACGAGCCGCAGAAGCGGTTCACGGTCGCGCCCGCGACACTGTCCGGCAGGCCGGCGATCATGCCGATGAGCCGGGCGATGTTAAAGCCTTGCTCTGCCTCGGGAAAAGCGCAGCCGACGATGAGGTCCTCGATGTCCTCCACCTTGACGCCGGTGCGGGCCACCAGCTCCGCCACCACCTGTGCGGCGAGGTCGTCCGGGCGCACGCGCGCCAGTTCCCCCTTTTTGGCAAGGGTAAAGGGCGAGCGGGCATAGCCCGCAATCACAACGTTTTGCGTGGGGGCGCTCATTGGGCTCTCCTGCCTGTATGTCGTGTTGGACCGCGCCGGTGGCGCGGGGGGCCGAACCGGGATCCGGTCAGCCGGCGGCCTTCTTCTGGGCCGCTTCCTGCTCAAGGGCGGACAGCGTCTGCTCCTCGATGTCCTTCAGCTCGACGATGGTTTCCTCGAGGGCGAGGCGCTGGTCTTCCAGCATCTCCAGGCGAACCTGCACCTTCTTCAGAAGCAGGCGCATCTGCTCGGTCTGGCTCGGGTCCATGTCGTAGAGATCGAGATATTCCTTGATCTCGCGCAGCGAGAAACCGAGCCGCTTGCCGCGCAGGATGAGGACCATCCGCGCCCGGTCGCGCTTGGTGTACACGCGCATGGTGCCGGCGCGACGCGGAACGATCAGTTCCTTGTCCTCGTAAAAGCGGATCGTCCGCGGAGTCACGGACAGGTCCCGCGCCAATTCGGTGACCGTGAAGAACGTGTCTGTAAGAGCGCCCCCGGCGCCGCGCTTGCCTGTGGATGCCACAGCTTCACCTATACGTCATCTATCCGCCCCGAAGATACATGCTTTGACCCTCGGCGCAAGCCCCGATTCGGCGAGATTTAATCGCGATCGCGTCATCAGCCGCGGGCATGCGCGGGCTTTGGCGAAGGCTTGTTGAAACGGGGGCTTTCGATCCTGGATTGCGGATGCCCCGATGTACCCTCGCTTTGTCCTGGTCAGGACGGCCCGGCCGGCCAACTGTTGCGCGCCTGCAACGCATCTGGCTTTCCCTTGCGATCGCGTTCCGGGTTAAAACGATCACTGTTGACGCAGATATTCGTTTAGGCATGTTAGATGACGTATAGGGCATCGAAAAAACCAATACTGCACTGCAGCGTGCCGGGCCCAGAGGAAACAGGTTCAGGAGGGGGTACCCCATGATGATGCGCGACTGGGCCGTGCGGGCGGCCGGAGTGCTTGTTCTTCCCGTGGTCGCAGGCGCCGCGGGCGAGGCGCAGGCCGGCGGCTTTGGCCTGCGCGAGCAGAGCGCCTACTACCAGGGCACGTCTTTCGCCGGAAACGCGGCGGGGGGCGAGGGGCTGGGCTCCATGTTCTGGAATCCGGCGGCCATCAGCTTCGCCCCGGGCCTGAGCGTCGAAGGCAACGTCACCTACATCGCGCCCCATGCCGCGGTGGATGTCTATTCCGCCACGGCGCCCCTCACCGGCGCCTCGCTGGGCAATCTCGGCGTCAGCGACATCGTGGACAACGGCACCCTGCCGACCACCTACATCTCCTATGCGTGGGACAAGTGGGCGGTGGGCCTGGCAGTGACCTCGCCCTTCGGCCTCGTGACCGACGCGCCGTGCAACTGGTCGGGCCGCTATTACGGCTGCTACAACAAGATCTTCGACATGAACGTCCAGGCCTCGGCGGCCTACAGGGTCAATGAGTGGCTGACCCTCGGTGGCGGGCTGAACGTCAACTATATCGACGCCAAGCTCACCAACGCGCAGTTCGCGGGCCTGGCGACGCCCGCCAACAACCTCTACGCGCAGCTGGACGGAGACGATCTCGGCATCGGCTTCAATCTCGGCGTGCTGTTCACCCTGGCGCCGGGCACGACGCTCGGCGTGGGCTACCGCTCCTATATCGACCAGAGGCTTGCCGGGACTCTCAATCTCTCGGTGGCCGGCCTCACCACCGTCAACCAGATGAACGTCAATGCGGGCCTGACCCTCCCGGACCAGGTGACCGCGTCCTTCCGCTCGCAGATCGCGCCGCAATGGACGGTGCTCGGCACGGTGGAATGGACCAACTGGTCCACGGTGCAGGAACTCGTCGTGACCACGCGCGGCATCCCGGTGAGCACGCTGGACCTCAAGTGGAACGACGGCTGGTACTTCTCCGGCGGTGTCGAATACCAGTGGGATCCCAGGCTCGCGCTCAGGGCCGGCATCGCCTACGAACTCTCCCCGGTTCCGGACGAGACGCGCTCGCCGCGCCTGCCCGACACCAACCGCCTGTGGCTGTCGGGGGGCCTCACCTACAATTTCACCCCGCAATTCGCCATGGACTTCGCCTACAGCCACATTTTCGGCGAGACGAGCCCCATGGGCCTCTATCCCACGGATCCGGCCAACGCGCTGCGCGGCTCTCTCGTGGCCGAGGTGAACGACGGCTACGTGGACATCGTCTCGGTGGGCCTGCGCTACAAGTTCAATGCCCCGACGGCCGCCGCGCTGATCACCAAGTGACGGCATTCCGGCCATCCGCTCCAGGGCGGGTGGCCGGTCTCGGCAGCCGGGCGCGCGCGAATGATCGTGACCCCGGCGCAATCGCGGATCATATTGCCTGACCTAAGGTTAGTCGCTTGTGCCGCCGGGCGCGCGAAAATCACAAGATGGCACCGGCGGAAGGAGGGACATCCATGCTCCATCGCACCGAAGGCGGGGCCGTGGCCACCGCACCCGTGCCCGAGCTGCTCGACACCAGCGTCGCCGAGTTCGGCGGGCGCGACGCACTGAGCTTTTTCGGCCGCAAATGGACCTATGCCCAGCTTGGCCGGCTGGTGGATCAGGTCGCGGCGGGCCTTCAGGCCCAGGGTGTGCACAAGGGCTGCAAGGTGGGCCTGTGCCTGCCCAACACGCCTTATTCGGTCATCTTCTTCTTCGCCGTCATGAAGGCCGGCGGCACTGTGGTGAACTTCAGCCCGCTCTATGTGGAGCGCGAGCTGAGGCACCAGATCCGCGATTCCGGTACGACCATCATGGTGGTTCCGGACCTCAGGCTCATCCATTCGCGGGTCGCGGCGGTGGCGCAGGAGGCGGGGCTTAAGACCATCATCGTCTGTCCCATGGCCGGCATCCTGCCCTTTCCCAAGGGGCTTCTGTTCAATCTGTTCAAGCGGAAGGACAAGGCCGAGTACAGCCTCGGCGACGGCCTGCACCTTGCCTATGGCGCGCTGCTGCGCCATGGCGACCGGCCGCAGCCGGTGGAGGTGGATGTGGAGAACGACGTGGCGGTGCTGCAATATACCGGCGGCACCACCGGCGTGCCCAAGGGCGCCATGCTCACCCATGCCAATGTCTCCGCCAATGCGCAGCAGGTGATGACGCATGCCGATTGCCGCCGGATCGGCGTGAAGCGGGTGCTCGGCGTGCTGCCCCTGTTCCACGTCTTCGCCATGCAGACGGTGATGCTGATTCCCATCTGCCTCGGCGCCGAGATCATCCTGGTGCCGCGCTTCCAGCTTTCCGACCTGCTGGACCGCATCGAGCGGGAAAAGCCCACCATGTTCCCCGGCGTGCCCACCATCTACGCCGCCATCAACGGCGTGGCGAACATCGACAAGCGTGACCTGAAGTCCCTCACCCTGTGCATCTCCGGCGGCGCACCGCTCCCCGCCGAGGTGCGCGAGCGCTTCGAGGACCTCACCGGCTGCAAGCTGGTGGAGGGCTACGGCCTCAGCGAGACCGCCCCGGTCGTGACCGCCAACCAGCCTCTTGGCCAGGTGAAGGACGGGTCGGTGGGCACGGCCCTGCCGCAGACGGTGATCGAGATCCGCGACCTCGAGGATGTGCGGCGCATCGTCCCCCAGGGCCAGAAGGGGGAGGTCTGCGTGCGCGGCCCGCAGGTGATGAAGGGCTACTACAATCGCCCGGAGGAGACCGCATCCGCCTTCATCGACGGCGCCCTGCGCACCGGCGACGTGGGCTATCTGGACGCGGACGGCTTCCTGTTCCTCGTGGACCGCATCAAGGACGTGATCCTGTGCGGTGGCTATAATGTTTACCCACGGGTTATCGAGGAAGCGCTCTACCTGCACCCCGCGGTGGCGGAGGCGGTGGCCATCGGCATTCCCGATGCGTATCGCGGCCAGGCGCCCAAGGCCTTCGTCACTTTGCGCGCGGGCGCCGAGGCGACCCCCGAGGAGCTGATGGACTTTCTCTCGGCGCAGATCTCCAAGATCGAGATGCCCAAGGCGGTGGAGATTCGCGACAGCCTGCCCAAGAGCGTGGTGGGCAAGCTCTCCAAGAAGGAGCTGGTGGAGGAAGAGCGCCAGCGCGCGGACGGGTAGGGCCTCCGGCGCAGCCGGTCCGGCGAAATTGCTCCCTCTTCCGCTTGCGGGGGAGGGGCCCGCGGAGCGCCCGGTCGGGGCAACAGGCCTTCGCACCGAGACACGCCCTGCTCGCACTTGCTTCGGCACGCCGGCTCGCGTATATGCCCGGCCATCCCGCACGCGGACATCAGGCCCTCATGGCCATCCGGTGCCCTTCTGCTTTGGCGAAGGGTACGTCCGCGGAGGCTCAACCGGAGAATACCAAAATGGCGCTTCCCGATTATTCGATGCGCCAGCTGCTTGAAGCTGGCGTGCACTTCGGACATCAGTCCCATCGCTGGAACCCGAAGATGGCTCCGTACATCTTCGGCGTCCGCAACAACATCCACATCATCGACCTGTCGCAGACCGTGCCCGCGCTGCATCGCGCGCTGCAGGCCGTCTCCGACACCGTGGCCCAGGGCGGCCGCGTGCTGTTCGTCGGTACCAAGCGCCAGGCCCAGGAGCAGGTGGCCGATGCCGCCCGCCGCTCGGCCCAGTACTATGTGAACTCCCGCTGGCTCGGCGGCATGCTCACCAACTGGAAGACCATCTCCAACTCCATCGCCCGGCTGAAGAAGCTGGAGGAGATGCTGTCCGGTCCCGAGCAGGGCTCCGGCTACACCAAGAAGGAGCGCCTGACGCTCTCCCGTGAAAAGGACAAGCTGGACAAGGCGCTCGGCGGCATCCGCGACATGGGCGGCCTGCCGGACCTGCTGTTCGTCATCGACACGAACAAGGAAGACATCGCCGTGAAGGAGGCCCAGCGCCTCGGTATCCCGGTGGCGGCCATCCTCGACACCAATTGTGATCCGGACGGCATCGCCTTCCCGGTGCCGGGCAATGACGACGCCGGCCGCGCCATCCAGCTCTACTGCGACCTGATCGCTCGCGCCGCCATCGACGGCATCGGCCGCGGCCATTCCGATCTCGGCTACGACACCGGCGCCGAGGAGGCCCCGCTGGTCGAGGACCTGCCGGTGGAAGCCAGCGTGTGGTCGACCTTCGAGCCCCTGTCGGGTCCGCGCGGCGTCGCCGACGACCTGAAGAAGCTCACCGGCGTGAGCCCCGAGATCGAGCAGAAGCTCAACGATCTCGGCGTGTTCCACTTCGGCCAGATTGCCGGGCTCGACGCGGTCGACGCCCACCGCATCGGCGAGGAGGTGGGACTGCCCGGCCGCGTGGACGGCTGGGTGGCCCAGGCCAAGGAGATGTCTGCCGAGGTCGAGTGACCTTGTCGCAGATCTGATAGCGAATCGAGAGTAATGGGGCGCCTGGGGCGCCCCCACGGCCGGCTCGGGCGCCTCCCTGGCCGGCCGTGGTGCGAGAAGAAGGGATTTTTGACATGGCTGCGATCACCGCCGGGCTCGTGAAGGAACTGCGCGACAAGACCGGCGCAGGCATGATGGACTGCAAGTCCGCGCTCACCGAGACGAACGGCGACGTCGAGGCCGCCATCGACTGGCTGCGCAAGAAGGGCCTTGCCAAGGCCGCCAAGAAGGCCGGCCGCGTCGCCGCCGAGGGCCTGGTGGCGGTGGAATCCTCCGGACACTACGCCGCCGCTGTGGAGGTGAACGCGGAGACCGACTTCGTCGCCCGCAACCCCGATTTCCAGGCGTTCGTGCGCGAGGTGGCGAAGGTCGCCCTCAACACCGACGGCACCATGGAAGCGGTGGCCGCCGCCAAGTTCCCCGGCGAGGAGGTGACCGTCGCCGAGCGCCTGACCACGCTCATCGCCACCATCGGCGAGAACATGACGCTGCGCCGCGCCGCCAAGCTCACCGTGCCGGCCGGCGTCATCGCCAGCTACGTGCATGGCGCGGTGGTGGAGGGCCAGGGCCGCATCGGCGTGCTGGTGGCGCTGGAGTCCACCGGCGACGTGGAGAAGCTCTCCACCCTCGGCCGCCAGATCGCCATGCACATCGCGGCGCTGAACCCGCTGGCGCTCGACGCCTCCGGCATCTCCGAGGAGACCATCGCCCGTGAAAAGGCGATCCTGCTCGAGAAGCACCAGGGCAAGCCCGCCAACGTGCAGGACAAGATCGCCGAGAGCGGCATGAAGAGCTTCTTCAAGGAGAACACCCTCCTGGATCAGGCCTTCGTGCATGACGGCTCCAAGTCCGTTTCGCAGGTGCTGAAGGAGGCCGAGGGCCAGGTCGGCGCCCCGGTCAAGCTCACGGGCTTCGTCCGCTTCGCCCTGGGCGAGGGCATTGAGAAGGAAGAGACGGATTTCGCGGCCGAGGTGGCCGCCGCCGCCGGCCAGTCCTGATCGGGCCGATTCTGACCAACGGGCAAGGGGGGCTCTCATGACCGCTTCCACGGCGGACGATTCGGACTTCCCGGAGCCTCCGGTGCCGTTCGCGGCGCGGGGCCTCCCTTATCCCCGCATCCTGGTGAAGGTCTCCGGCGAAGCCCTGATGGGCTCGGAGCCCTTCGGCCTCCATCCGCCCACCGTGGCCCGCATCGCCCGCGACCTGGTCGCGGCCCGTGCGCTGGGCTGCGAGGTGGCGGTGGTGGTGGGCGGCGGCAACATCCTGCGCGGCGCCCGCGTGGCGGGCGAGGACCTCGACCGCGCCACCGCCGACCACATGGGGATGCTCGCCACCGTCATGAACGGGCTCGCTCTCGAGGCGGCGATCGAGGCGGCCGGCGCACCGGCCCGCACCCTGTCGGCCATCCCCATGCCCACCGTCTGCGAGCCCTATGCCCGCCAGCCGGCCACCCGGCACCTGCGGCGCGGGCGCATCGTCGTGCTCACCGGCGGCACCGGCAACCCGTATTTCACCACGGATACCGGCGCGGTCCTGCGCGCGGCAGAGCTCGACTGCGACGCGGTGCTCAAGGCCACCAACGTGGACGGCGTCTACACCGCCGACCCGAAGAAGGACCCGACGGCCACCCGTTACGACCGCATCTCCCACGACGAGGCGCTTGCCCGCGACCTCAAGGTGATGGATGCCGCCGCCTTCGCCCTTGCCCGCGAGGCGGCGTTGCCGATAATCGTGTTCGATATCCGCGAGCCGGGCGCCATTGCCACGGCCGCGGAGGGTGAAGGCCGCGTGACGGTCGTCGCCCCCTGAGCGCACAGCGCGCGGGATGTGCCCGCGCGCTGTTCGGTTCAAGGGGTGGTCGGCCGTTGGCTGGGATCTTGGGCTGGGTTTTAGGCTGGGATCGTGGGCCGGGACGTGCCGGGAGGGCCGGTCGGTATTGCGCGGCGGCCTTCGCCTCGCCTCCGACTGGCGCTTCGCGTCGCACCCGCGCACCGCCATCAAGAAGCCGTACCATCCTGTCATCCGCGCCGGCGCCAGTCTTTTACCCGGAGCCCCGCATCCTGACGCGGGGCTCGTCCCTTCGCATGGAAACAGAAACCTTTCCATGCGAAGGGAGCGGGCCCTGATAACAGACGACAGAGGTTAGCCATGACCACCGGGACCTTCGACATGTCCGATCTCAAGCGCCGCATGCAGGGCGCGGTCGGCGTGCTCAGGGATGAACTGGGCGGGCTGCGCACCGGGCGCGCCTCCGCCAGCCTGCTCGATCCCATCACCATCGAGGCCTACGGCGCGCGCATGCCGCTGAACCAGGTCGCCACCGTCTCGGTGCCGGAAGCGCGCCTGCTGTCGGTGCAGGTGTGGGACCGCGGCATGGTGAGCGCGGTGGAGAAGGCCATCCGCGACAGCAATCTCGGCCTCAACCCCGCCACCGAGGGCCAGGTGCTGCGCCTGCGCATCCCCGAGCTCAACCAGGAGCGCCGCCAGGAGCTGGTTAAGGTCGCCCACAAATATGCGGAAGCGGCCAAGGTCGCGGTGCGGCATGTGCGTCGCGACGGCATGGACCACCTCAAGAAGGTGGAAAAGGACGGCGAGATGAGTTCCGATGATCTCGACCGCCTGTCCAAGGACGTGCAGAAGGCCACCGACGAGGCCATCGCCGAGATCGACCAGACGCTCGCCCAGAAGGAAAAGGAAATCCTTTCGGTCTGAGGAGCCGCGCGTGAGCCCGGAGCAAGCCATGTCCCTACGCGCCGCCGCGGGCGAGGCCGCCGTTGCCGAACGGTCGCCGGCCGTCGTCCCGGTGCATGTGGGCGTGATCATGGACGGCAACGGGCGCTGGGCCACCTCGCGCAAGCTGCCGCGGGTGGAAGGGCACCGGCGTGGCGTCGAGGCGCTGCGCCGCTGCGTGCGCGCCGCCCGCGAGGTGGGCATCCGCTTCCTCACCATCTACAGCTTCTCGTCGGAGAACTGGTCGCGCCCGCTGACCGAGGTCACCGAGCTGATGCGGCTGCTGAAGCTGTTCCTGCGGCACGACCTCGCCGACCTGCATTCCGACAATGTGCGGGTCAAGGTGATCGGCGAGCGGGCCAATCTCGCTCCCGACATCCGCCAGCTGCTGGTGGATGCCGAGGCGCTGACCCGCAACAATACCGGCCTTACTCTGGTGGTCGCGTTCAATTACGGCTCGCGGCAGGAGATTGCGGCGGCGGTGTCCCGCATCGCCGCCGATGTCGCCGCCGGCCGGGTCAGGCCCGAGGACGTGGACGTGGAGATGATCTCCCAGCGGCTCGAGACCGCAGGCATCCCCGACCCCGATTTGATCGTGCGCACCTCCGGCGAGCAGCGGCTTTCCAATTTCCTGCTGTGGCAGGCGGCCTATTCCGAATTCGTCTTCCTCCCCATCTACTGGCCCGATTTCGACAAGGCGGCCCTGCTTTCGGCCATCGACGAATATGCCCGGCGGGATCGGCGGTTCGGCGGCGCAACCAAGTGCCCCGGACCCTGATGGCCGTGAATTTCGGTGCGGATCTCAAGCATCGGACGCTCTCGGCGCTCGTCCTCGTGCCGGTCGTGCTGCTGGCCGCCTGGCTCGGCGGCATCCCCTTCGCCATTCTGTGGGTGTTGGCCGGCGGCGCGATTCTCTATGAGTGGGCGACGCTCGCGCGGCTCGACAACCAGCCGCTCTTTCTTGGCATCGGCGCGATCACGCTGATCGGCGGAGGGGGCCTCGCGCTTTCCGATGCGCCGGTCTACGCCTTCAGCGCGGCGGCGCTCGGCGCGGCGGCGGCGGCGCTGGCGGTTCCGCGCCAGAGCGGCTGGGCCATGAGCGGGCTTCTGGTGGCGGCCAGCGCGTGCCTGCCGGTGGTGGTGCTGCGCGGCACGACGCCCCTCGGCCTCATCGCCGTGCTGTTCCTGTGCGCCGTGGTGTGGGCCACCGACATCTTCGCCTATTTCACCGGCCGTGCGCTGGGCGGGCCCAAGCTGTGGCCGCGTGTGTCCCCCAACAAGACGTGGTCGGGCGCCATCGGCGGCACGCTCGCGGGCATGGCGGCGGGGCTGCTGGTCGCGGCGATCCCGGGCGGGGCCTCGTCGCTGCTGCCGGTGGCCGGGCTCGCTTTGGTGCTCAGCATCGTCAGCCAGGCGGGGGACCTTGCCGAATCTGCCATCAAGCGGCTGTTCGGGGTCAAGGATGCCAGCCGGCTTATTCCCGGCCATGGCGGGCTGCTGGACCGGCTCGACGGATTTGCGGCGGCTTCGCTCGCCGCCGTGGTGGTGGCGCTGGCGCGCAGCGCCTCTGATCCGGCGGCCGGGCTGCTCTTGTGGTAGGACCTTTTTCATGAAGCGCCTTTCCATCCTCGGGGCCACCGGCTCCATCGGCCATAGCGTCCGGACCCTCCTGGCGGATGCGCCGGGCCTCTACGAGGTGGAAGCGGTGGCCGGCGGCCGGGATGTTGCGGCGCTGGCCGAGACCGCCCGCGCGCTCGACGCGCGGTTCGCCGCCATCGCCGATCCGGCAGCGGGCAGGGCGCTCCAGGAGTCCCTGGCCGGTACCGGCATCGCCAGCGGCGCCGGACCCGCGGCGCTGATCGAGGCGGCCCGGCGCGAGGCGGACGTGGTGGTGAGCGCCATCGTCGGGGTGGCGGGGCTGGCGCCCACGGTGGCGGCCTTCGCCCCCGGCCGGCGCATTGCGCTGGCCAACAAGGAGTGCCTGGTGGCCGCCGGCGCCTTCTTCATGGCCGAGGCCGCGCGGCAGGGCACCGAGATCCTGCCCGTGGACAGCGAGCACAACGCCATCTTCCAGGCGCTGGAGGCCGGCCCCCGCACGGCGGTGGAAAAGATCACGCTCACCGCGTCCGGGGGGCCCTTCCGCCTCAGGAGCCGCGAGGAGATCGCGCGGGCGGTGCCGAAGGACGCCCTGAAGCATCCCAACTGGTCCATGGGCGCGAAGATCACCATCGATTCGGCCACCCTGATGAACAAGGGCCTCGAACTGATCGAGGCGCTGCACTTGTTCGGCCTGCCTCCCGAGCGGCTCGACGCTGTGGTGCATCCCGAGTCGGTGATCCACGGGCTGGTCTCCTTCGTGGACGGATCGGTCACCGCCGGGCTCGCGCTGCCGGACATGTGCGTGCCCATCGCCCATTGCCTGGCGTTCCCGGAGCGAATCTCCACCTCCTGCCGCCGGCTGGACCTCGTCGCCCTCGGCCGCCTCACCTTCGAGGCGCCGGACGAGGACCGCTTCCCGGCATTGGCGCTGGCCCGCGCCGCCATGGCCGCCGACGGGGTCGCAGCCACGATTCTCAATGCGGCCAACGAGGTGGCGGTTGCTGCCTACCTTGAGGGCCGGATCGGCTTCTATGGCATCACCGATACGGTCGCCGCGACCCTGGACCGCATCAATGGCGGCCCCGCCCCGGCCAGCGTCGCCGATGCGCTGGAGGCAGATGCACAGGCACGTCGTGCCGCCGCCGCGCTCTTGCCTAAGTTTTCCGCAAAGGCATCTTAGGAATGTTTTGTCGCCATGCGAGGCGACGTGATTTTGCATCGTCCGTCCGGGCGGTCATGGTCGAGATGCCGGGCGGGCCGGCAGCATCTGGCCGGCGTAGGGCGCGGGACTTCCCCCGCGCCGGGCGCCGTCCGCGGGAAAAGAGGTTCGGGTGATGGATGTGCTTTCCGGTCTCGGCGCGAACCTGGGCAGTCTTTCGTCCTCCCTTCTCGGATATGTCGTTCCTTTCCTGTTCGTTTTGACCCTCGTGGTGTTCTTCCACGAACTCGGCCACTTCTGGGTGGCGCGGCGCGCCGGGGTGCGGGTGCTGACCTTCTCCCTCGGCTTCGGGCCGGAGATTGCCGGCTTCAACGACCGCCACGGCACGCGCTGGCGGCTCGCGGCCATCCCGCTGGGCGGCTATGTGCGCTTCTTCGGCGACGATGACGCCGCCTCGACCCCCGACCAGGCGAAGCTCGCGCAGATGAGTCCGGCGGAGCGCCGCCAAAGCTTCTTTTTCCAGCCCGTGGGCTGGCGCGCCGCCATCGTGGCCGCGGGGCCGATCGCGAACTTCCTTCTCGCCATCGTCATTTTCGCCTTCGTCTTCATGGTGTTCGGCAAGCAGGTGACGGCGCCGCGCGTGGACCAGATCAATCCCGGCAGCGCCGCCGAGACCGCCGGCTTCAAGCCCGGCGACCTGGTGCTGGAGATCGACGGCGCCAAGGTGGAGAGCTTCTCCGACATGCAGCGCATCGTCGGCAGCCACGCCGGGGAGCCGCTTACCTTCACCGTCGCGCGCGGCGAACGGCAGCTCGACCTTACCGCCGTGCCGGAGCTGAAGGAGATCAAGGACCCCTTCGGCAACGTGCACCGCACCGGCCTGCTCGGCATTTCGCGTTCCCTTGCGGCAGGCGACGTGACCACCCATCGCTATGGTCCGGTAGAGGCGCTGGGTCTCGGCGTGCAGGAAACCTGGTTCGTGGTGACCCGCACCTTCGGCTATCTGGGCGGGCTGATTGCGGGCCGCGAGTCGGCCGACCAGCTGGGCGGACCCATCCGCATCGCCCAGGTTTCGGGGCAGGTGGCCACCTTCGGTATCGGCGCACTCCTGTCTCTGGCAGCAGTGCTGTCCGTTTCTATCGGACTGCTTAACCTCTTTCCCATCCCGCTGTTGGATGGCGGCCACCTTCTGTTCTACGCTTTCGAGGCGGTGCGTGGGCGCCCCCTGAGCGCGCGCACGCAGGACATCGGCTTCCGCATCGGCCTTGCGCTGGTGCTGATGCTGATGATCTTCGCCACCTGGAACGACGTGCTGCATATTGCTGCAATGTAAAGGTTTTTGATTTGCCGCACCGGGGTCGTGGCGTGAGCGCAACGGTCTTCCGGAAAAGGCAGGCTTGAGGGGCGGTTCGGTTTGCACTGCAGGTAAAAGCCTGTACAAGCGGCATCGCAGGGTGAGAATCCATCATTGCCCTTCAAGGGCCTTGGGCGGCTTCGAGAACAACGAAATTTCAAGGTTGCGCACCATATGACTGCTCCACTCCGGGTTCTGAGAAATCTGGCCGCCGCCTTTGGGCTCGCCGTGTGTGTCGCGGGCGCTTCGGTGGCCGGTTCCCTCGTCGTGGCAAGTCCTGCCGCCGCGCAGTCGAGTTCCATCGTCGTCGAGGGCAACCGCCGCGTCGACGCCGAGACGATCCGTTCCTATTTCGGTCCCGGCCCCTACACGGCGGGCAAGATCGACGAGGCCTGGAAGGCGCTCTACGCCACCGGCCTGTTCTCCGACGTTCAGGTGTCCCAGTCCGGCGGGCGCATCATCGTGCGCGTGTCCGAGAACGAGGTGATCAACCGCGTCGTCTTCGAGGGCAACCGCAAGCTCAAGGACGAGGTGCTCGAGGGCGAGGTCCAGTCCAAGCCGCGCGCCGCCCTCAACAAGTCCACGGTCCAGGCCGACACCCAGCGCATCATCGAGGTCTACCGTCGTTCCGGCCGGAGCGGCGTGCGCGTCAATCCGGTGACCATCGATCGCGGCAACGGCCGCGTGGACCTCGTGTTCGAGATCACCGAGGGCGACAAGACCGGCATCAAGGACATCAAGTTCGTCGGCAACAAGGCCTTTTCGGACTGGAAGCTGAAGGACGTGATCTCCACGACCACGACCAACTGGCTGTCCTTCCTGAAGTCCACGGACGTGTATGATCCGGACCGGGTGAACTCGGATCAGGAACTGCTGCGCCGCTTCTACCTGAAGAACGGCTATGCCGACTTCCGCATCGTCGCGGCTTCCGCCGAGATGTCGCCGGACAATGGCGGCTACATCATCACCTTCACCCTCGACGAGGGCGAGCAGTACCGCTTCGGCAAGGTGGATGTGGTCTCCAACATCCGTGACGTGACCGGTGAATCCCTGCGTCGCTCCGTGCGCGCTCAGGAGGGCCAGATCTACAACGCGGAGCTGGTCGAGAAGTCGGTGGAGAACCTGACCATCGAGGTGTCGAAGAGCGGCTACGCCTTCGCCCAGGTGCGTCCGCGCGGCGACCGGGACTTCGAGGCCAAGCGCATCAACGTGGTGTTCGTGGTCGAGGAAGGCCCGCGCGTCTACATCGAGCGCCTGGAGATCCGCGGCAACACCCGCACCCGGGACTTCGTGATCCGTCGCGAGTTCGATCTCGGCGAGGGCGATGCCTATAACCGCGTGCTTGTGGATCGTGCCGAGCGTCGGCTGCGCAATCTCGGCTACTTCAAGACCGTCAAGATCACCACCGAGCCCGGCTCCGCGCCTGACCGCGTGATCCTGGTGGTGGATGTGGAAGACCAGCCCACGGGCGAGTTCGCCATCTCCGGCGGCTACTCGACGGCTGACGGTGTCATCGCCGAGGTGTCCCTGGGCGAGAAGAACTTCCTCGGCCGTGGCCAGTACGTGAAGGTGTCCGGCTCCCTCGGCCAGAACGCCCAGGGTGCGGAATTCTCCTTCACCGAGCCTTACTTCCTCGGCTATCGCCTCGCGGCCGGCTTCGACCTGTACTGGAAGGAGACGAGCACCACGAGCTATACGCCCTATGGCACCAGCACCATCGGTGGCGGCCTGCGTTTCGGCCTGCCCATCACCGACGAGATCACGCTGGCCCTGCGCTACAACCTCTACCAGCGCGAGATCACGCTCTGCGAAGACTACCAAGCCACCTACGACTATTACACCTATTGCCTGGACAACGTGTCGTGGGCCATTCGCGATGCGGCCTTCCAGGGTCAGACCATCACCTCGGCGCTGGGCTACACCCTGTCCTTCAACGGGCTCGACAGCAATCTCAACCCGACCCAGGGCCTGTATGCCGAGCTCAAGCAGGATTTCGCGGGTCTTGGCGGTGACGTGAACTTCATCCGCACCACCGGCGATATCCGGCACTACACGCCCCTCTATGGCGACTCGGTGCTCATCCTGCGCGGCCAGGCTGGCTATGTGGCCTCATGGGGCGGGGAAGAGCTCGATGTGCTCGACAATTTCTACATGGGTCCGAACCTGGTGCGTGGCTTCGCCCCGTCCGGCATCGGCCCGCGCGACATCGCGCCCTGCGCGGCGTCCAACCTCAATTCGCCGATTGGCTACAACTGCCTGAACGAGCAGACCAACGCGCTCGGCGGCACCACCTATTGGGGCGTGTCTGCGGAAATCCAGTTCCCCTTCGCCTTCCTGCCCAAGGATATCGGCATGAAGGGTGCGATCTTCGCGGATGCCGGCTCGCTGTTCGACTATGGCGGACCGACCTACTTTCCGGCGGTGCCGAACTGGAGTGGCACCAATTTCTACGGCAACCCGAATATCGTGACCTGCCCTGCCGGGTCGAAGAACCAGGCTGGCAATGTCTGCGTGTATGACGACGACACGGTCCGCTCGTCCATCGGCGCCAGCCTGATCTGGCAGTCGCCCTTCGGTCCGCTGCGCTTCGACTATGCGTGGGTGCTCTCGCAGGCGCAGTACGACCGGACCCAGGCGTTCCGCTTCTCCGGCGGCACCCGCTTCTGATCCCGATCCTGCAAGGCGGGCGCCGGGAGGCGGTGGCTTCGGCCTCCGTCCTCCGGCGCCCGCCGCGTTCTTAGCGCCGGGCGTGTTTTCCATGAGCCATGACGTCTTCTTCCCGCTCCCGGCGCCCCTGACCCTTGCGGAGGTGGCGTCCCTCAGCGGAGCGCGGCTGGCCGCGGCCGATGATACGCAACTCGCCGAATACGGTTCCCGCCGCATCACGGGAGTCGGGACCCTGGAAACCGCCGGGCCTGACGAGCTCGTCTTTTGCGACACGATCCAGTTCGCCGAGAAGCTGGGCACTGTCCGCGCGGGCGCGGTCATCACGTCCGATCGGTTCTCTGCCAAGGCGCCGCCTGGCCTGCCGCTGCTGATCGCCGCCCGGCCTGCCGCCGCCTTCCTCGCCGTGACGCGGACCATGTTCCCGGCAGCGCTCAAGCCCCTGTCCATCTTCGGGCAGGACGGGGTCGCGCCCGGTGCGCAGGTGCATCCCAAGGCGAGGCTGGAGGACGGCGTGACCGTGGACCCGGGCGCTGTGATCGGGCCGGGTGCCGAGATCGGCGCGGGGACGGTGGTGTGCGCGGGGGCCGTCATCGGTCCGAATGTCCGCATTGGCCGCAACTGCGCCATCGGTCCCGGCGCCAGCCTCATCCACGCTTTCGTGGGCAACGGCGTCATCATCCATGGCGGCGCGCGCATCGGCTCGGACGGCTTCGGCTACCAGCCGAGCACCAGGGGCCACGCGAAGGTGCCGCAACTCGGCCGGGTGGTGCTTCAGGACGAGGTGGAGATCGGGGCCAATACCACCATCGACCGGGGCGCGCTCACCGATACGGTGATCGGCGAAGGCACCAAGATCGACAATCTCGTGCAGATCGCCCACAACGTGGTGACCGGCCGGCACTGCATCATCGTGTCCCAGACCGGTATTTCGGGATCCACCACCCTCGGGGATTTCGTAATGCTCGGCGGTCAGGTGGGCGTGGTGGGGCACTGCACCATCGGCACCGGTGCGCAGATCGCCGCCTCCAGCAATGTGAAGGGCGACGTGCCGCCCGGCGTGCGCTGGGGCGGATCGCCCGCCAAGCCGGTGCGCGAGTGGTTCCGTGAAGTGACGACCCTCAAGCGCCTCGCCGCCGCCAGTGCGAAGCGGGGCGGCAACGACGGGGAAGGGGAAGGATCGGGGGAATGAACGATACGACGCAAACCGCGGATGTCGCGACGCCCAAGGTGCTGGCCAGCGCCGACATTCTCAAGGTGCTGACCTGCCTGCCCCATCGCTATCCGTTCCTGATGGTGGATCGGGTGGAGCAGATCGACGGCGACCTCTCCTGCATCGGCATCAAGAATGTCACCGCCAACGAGCCCCATTTCCAGGGCCATTTTCCCGGCAACCCGGTTATGCCGGGCGTGCTCATCATCGAGGGCATGGCGCAGACGGCGGGCGTGGTCTGCGTGCTCGGCAAGGACAGCGAGAAGCCCTCTCTGGTCTATTTCATGACCATTGACGAGGCGAAGTTCCGCCGACCCGTGGTGCCGGGGGACGTGCTCGAATATCACATGACGCGCATCTCGCGCCGCCGCAATATGTGGTGGTATCGCGGTGAGGCCAAGGTGCGTGGCGAGCTCGTCGCGGAGGCCAAGGTCGGCGCCATGATCATGGAGAACAGCTAGTGGCGAAGATCGACCCCACCGCCCGGGTGGAGAACCCGGCGGGCCTCGCGGATGATGTGGAGATCGGCCCCTACTCAGTTCTCGGTCCGGACGTGGTGCTTGAGGCAGGCGTCAAGCTGCTCGCCCATGTGAATATCCAGGGCGCCACCACCATCGGCGCGCGCACCACGGTCTATCCTTTCGCCGCCCTCGGCACGGCACCCCAGTCGGTCCACTACAAGGGCG
Source organism: Xanthobacter autotrophicus (assembly GCF_030015065.1). Classification (GTDB taxonomy): domain Bacteria; phylum Pseudomonadota; class Alphaproteobacteria; order Rhizobiales; family Xanthobacteraceae; genus Xanthobacter; species Xanthobacter autotrophicus_D. The sequence goes on from NZ_JAIVFN010000016.1 coordinate 20,382, forward strand.
AGCGCAGCGAACTGTTCATCGGTTCGGACTGCGTCATCCGCGAGCATGCCACCGCCAGCATCGGCACGGCGGGCGGCGGCGGCGTCACCCGCATCGGCAACGGCGTCATGATGATGACGGGCTCCCATGTGGGCCACGACTGCACGGTGGGCAACAGCGTCATCTTCGCCAACAATGCGGTTCTCGGCGGCCATGTGAGCGTGGGCGAGTTCACCTTCCTGGGCGGGCAGTGCGCGGTGCACCAGTTCACCCGCATCGGCGCCCAGTGCATGATTTCAGGCCTCACCGGCGTGCGGGAGGATGTGATCCCCTTCGGCAACGTGCTCGGCCAGGCGGGCAAGCTCGTGGGGCTCAACGTCATCGGCATGAAGCGCCGCGGATTCTCGAAGTCCGACCTGCACGCGGCGCGGGTGGTCTATCGTGACCTGTTCTTCGGCGAGGGCACGTTCGAGGCCCGGCTCGAGGCGGTACGCGAAAAGGCCGCGACCTCGGCCTTCGCCGCGGCCGTGGTGAGCTTCATCGACGCCGACCGCAAGCGGCCGATCTGCCAGCCGTCCCGGGGCGTCATCAAGGAGGAGTGAGGCGTGGGCCTTGCGGGGCAGAACGGGCAGGGCCCGACGCCCGGCCCGTGCGCTCCCGATGCGGGTGCGCCTGAGGTCGGAGCGGGGCAAAAACCTCCCGGCGGCGGCCCCGTGGGCATCGTCGCGGGGGGAGGCGCGTTTCCCGCCGCCGTGGCGGAGGCGGTCATCGCCCAGGGGCGCGAGGTGCTGCTGCTGCTGATCCGCGGCTTCGCCGATCCGGCGCTGGAGCGCTATCCTCACCAGTGGTTTCGCCTTGGCTCGCTCGGCAGCGTCACCGCCCTGGCCAAGGCGCGGGGCGTGCGCGATGTGGTGATGGTGGGCGCGCTGACCCGTCCGCGCGTGTCCGATCTCGGTTTCGACTGGACCATGCTGCGCCTGTTGCCGCGTATCGCGCGGCTGTTCCGCGGCGGCGACAATCATCTCCTTTCGGGCGTGCTCGGGCTAGTGGCGGAGCAGGGCTTCAACCTTGTCGGCGCGCACGAGGTGGCCCCGGGGCTGCTCCTGCCGCAGGGTGTCCTCGGCGCGCGCGCCCCATCGGCGCAGGACCGGCAGGACATGGCCCGCGGGCTCGATGTCATCCGCACCCTCGGGCCGTTCGACGTCGGGCAGGGAGTGATCGTGGTGGATGGCTTCGTCGCGGCGGTGGAGGCGGCGGAGGGAACCGACCAGATGCTCGCGCGCTATGGCGATATGCGCCGCACCGGACGCCTGCGCTTTCACGCGGGGCGCGGCGTGCTGGTGAAGGCACCGAAACCCGGGCAGGACCGGCGCGTGGACCTGCCGTCCCTCGGTCCCGCCACCGTGGCGCGCGCCGCCGAGGCAGGGCTCGCCGGCATCGCCTTCGAGGCCGGCGGCGCCATCGTGCCCGACGTTCAGGCGCTGATCGCCGCCGCCGATGCCGCCGGGCTGTTCATTTTCGGCATGGACCGGAGTGGCCAGAAGTGAGCAGGCCATTATGAGCGGGCAGGCGGGGAAGGTGCTCCGCATCTTCATGGTCGCTGGCGAGGAGTCCGGTGACCAGCTCGGCGGCGCGCTCATGGAGACGCTGAATACCGCTGCGCCGGGCATCGCCTTCACGGGTGTGGGTGGCCGGCGCATGGAAGCGGCCGGGCTCGCGAGCCTTTTTCCCATGGAGGACCTCACCGCCATCGGCATCGCCGCGGTCCTCGGCAAACTGCCCACCATCCTGAGGCGCCTCAGGCAGACCGTGGATGCGGTGCTTGCCGATCCGCCCGACGTGCTGGTGCTGGTGGATGCGCCGGATTTCACCCACCGCGTCGCGGCGCGGGTGCGGGCGCGGAACCCGAACATCCCCATCGTGAAATATGTCTCGCCCACCGTTTGGGTCTGGCGGCCGGGGCGGGCGGCGGCCATGCGTCCGCACGTGGATGCGCTGCTTGCGCTTCTGCCCTTCGAGCCGGAGGTGCACCGTCGGCTCGGCGGGCCGCCCACCTATTATGTGGGCCATCCCCTGCTGGAGCGGCTCTCCGAACTGCGCCCCTCGGAGGCGGAGGCCCGGCGCCGCAGCGAGGAGCCGCCGCTGGTCCTGGTGCTTCCCGGCAGCCGCCGGCGAGAGATCGTCCGGCTCGGGGCGGATTTCGGTGCCGCGCTGGCGCGCGTGGGGCAGGGCCGGCCCATGGATCTGGTGCTGCCCACCCTGCCGCGTCTCGAGCCGCTGGTGCGCGAGACCATCGCGTCCTGGCCGCTCAAGCCGCGCATCGTCACCACGGAAGCGGAGAAATACGCAGCCTTCCGCAGCGCCCGCGCCGCGCTTGCGGCATCGGGAACCGTGACGCTGGAACTGGCGCTGGCCGGAATTCCTCACGTGGCGGCCTATCGCGTGGGATGGGTCGAGGCCCAGATCGCGCGGCGCGTGCTCCAGGGCACCACGGTCATCCTCGCCAATCTGGTGGCGGGCGAAAACGTGGTGCCGGAATTCCTGCAGGAATATCTCACGGTGCCGGTGCTGGCCGATGCCCTCGACCGGGTCATCGGCGCGACGCCCGAGCGGGCACGCCAGGAAGCGACATTTGCCCGGTTCGACGCCATTTTCGGCATTACCGGGCCGAGCCCCAGCGCCCGGGCGGCCGAAGTGGTCCTGCGCCTCGCCCGCCATGGGCGCCCCGGCGCGTTGCCGCCGGCCTGAGCCTGTCGCGAACCGCCTCGCGTCCTGATCAATGCCGGGCTCGCCCTACCGCCTCGCCATGGGCACGGGAGCGGCGCCCGAACGAAAAACGCGGCCCGGAGGCCGCGCTTTCCTTGCTTCATCCAATTCCGATCGTCCGCACGGTGATGACACGCGCGTCGATCACTTGCGCGTCGATCACTTGCGCGTCGATCATTTGCGCTTCGATCACTTGCGCTTCGACATGGCGATATAGTCGCGCTGGGCGGCGCCGGTATAGAGCTGGCGGGGACGGCCGATGCGCTGGCCCGGATCCTCGATCATCTCCTTCCACTGGCCGATCCAGCCCACGGTGCGCGCGAGGGCGAACAGCACGGTGAACATGGTGGTGGGGAAGCCCATCGCCTTCAGGGTGATGCCCGAATAGAAGTCGATGTTCGGATAGAGCTTCTTCTCGATGAAATAGTCATCGGAGAGCGCGATGCGCTCCAGCTCCACCGCCACGTCGAGCAGCGGGTCATCCTTGATGCCCAGTTCGTTCAGCACTTCGTGGCAGGTCTGCTGCATGATCTTGGCGCGCGGGTCGTAGTTCTTGTAGACCCGGTGGCCGAAGCCCATGAGGCGGAAGGGATCGTTCTTGTCCTTCGACCGCTTGATGTATTCCGGGATGCGGTCCACATGGCCGATCTCGGTGAGCATCTTGAGGGCCGCCTCGTTGGCGCCGCCATGGGCGGGGCCCCACAGGCAGGCGATGCCGGCGGCGATACAGGCGAAGGGGTTGGCGCCGGAGGAGCCGGCGAGGCGCACCGTGGAGGTGGACGCATTCTGCTCGTGGTCGGCATGGAGGATAAAGATCTTATCCATGGCCTTCGAGAGAATCGGGTTGACCTTGTATTCCTCGCACGGCACCGCAAAACACATGCGCAGGAAGTTCGACGTATAGTCGATGTCGTTCTTGGGGTAAACGAACGGCTGGCCGATGGAATACTTGTAGGCCATGGCCGCCAGCGTCGGCATCTTCGCAATCATGCGGATGGATGCGATCAGGCGCTGGGTGGGGTCTGAAATATCGGTCGAGTCGTGGTAGAAGGCCGAGAGCGCGCCGACGGAAGCCACCATGATCGCCATGGGGTGGGCATCGCGGCGGAAGCCCTGGAAGAAGCGGCTCATCTGCTCGTGGACCATCGTGTGACGGGTCACGGAAGCGTCGAACTCGGCCTTCTGGGCAGCGGTCGGCAGCTCACCGTAGAGCAGGAGATAGCAGGTTTCGAGGAAGTCGCCATTCTCGGCGAGCTGCTCGATGGGGTAGCCGCGATAGAGCAGCACGCCCTCGTCACCGTCGATATAGGTGATCTTGCTTTCGCAGGAAGCGGTGGAGGTAAAGCCGGGGTCATAGGTGAACAGCCCGGTCTGGCCGTACAGCTTGGAGATGTCGACCACGTCGGGGCCAATGGTCCCTTCGTGGATCGGAAGGTCCCAGCTCTTTTCCCCCAAGCTCAGCTTGGCCGCTTTTGCCCCGGTATTGGTGGTGGCGTCCATGGATCCCTCATCCTTTGGGCGGACAAGAACCGGATCTCCACGCGGAGCCGGACGTGGCCATCCGGATCCCCGAGCGGCAAGTCCGTCCCCGCTCTGGCGTCTTCGCGAATGCGAAGCTGCCGTGAAGCAGTCCTAAACCCTCCCCAATCCTGCCGCAAGCGTGACCATGCTTCATTGCCGGGCAGTCCGGCGAATCTCTGCAATGGCAAGGTCTTCCGGTGTGTTCACATTGAAGAAGGGATCTTCCGGTTCACTGTCCCACGCTTCTGTTACGGCTTTAAGGCCATCGAGGAGAAGCCCGACTTTCAGCCGTCCCGCCTCCAGGCTTTGCCGCAGCGCGGTGCGAGAGGACGCGGGCCAGAGCGCGATCACCGGGTGGCGTTGCCCCAGGGAGCCCGCGCAGACCACGCCGCCGGTCAGCGCCTGCCGGCTCTGGAGGCGGGCGGCGAGGTCGTGGGGCAGAAAGGGCGTGTCGGCCGGGACGCTGAGGAGGCTGGCGCCAGGATCCTCGCGCGCCAGGCGCTCAAGGCCCGCAAGCACGCCCGCCAGGGGGCCCGGATGGCCGGGGATGGTATCCGGCACCAGTTCGCAGCCAAATCCGGCATAGTTCTGCGCGCCGGCATTGGCGTTGATCCAGAGTGCGCCCACCTGGGGCCGCAGGCGCGCGATCACGTGGGCGATGAGGGGCTCGCCGCCGAGCCGGACCAGCGGCTTTGCCGGCGCGCCCCGGGCCGGCGCATCCATGCGCTGGCCAAGGCCGCCGGCGAGGATGATGGCGTGGGGCGGGGATGGGCGCGTCATGCGCTTTCATAGAGCGTTTTTGAGCGAAGTGGAAACCGGTTCGCGCGAAGAAAACACGTCAACACAAAGACATAGAGCACCAGCGGCCAAACGGAAATGGCGCGACCGCCTTGGCAGGAGGTATTTAGATACTCCTGAGTGAATCGGATCTGCCTTCCACCAGCGGGCCTGAAACGAAAACGCCCGGCACAAGGCCGGGCGTTCGGTGTCGGTTTCAGCCGGGGCCGGGCGCCTCAGTCGGCGACGGCGGGCGGAGGGGTGAGGCCGAGGCGGCGCGGCACCACGGCGAGCTTGGCGCCCACGGCACGCCAGAAGGCGAACTGGTTGAAGCGCGAGGGCTCGAAGGCGCCGATCAGGGCGGCGGCGACGAAGGGCAGGCTCTGCACCATCAGCGCGATGCCATAGAGGTTGATCTCGCGGATATGGCGCCAGTCATTCTTGGTCAGCGCCACGCCCGGCCAGTTGTTCAGCACCAGCAGCGCGATGCCTGCCAGCAGCAGCAGGCCGCCCAGCGTGGCCTCGGGCAAGGCCGGGAAGGAGCGGGCCGCGCCGGCGAGCCAGTTGTTGCCCTTGGCCGTGCGGGCGAAGGCGAGGTCCTTGTAGCGGAAGCCGTCCAGCACCGCCTTTGCCACCGTGAACTGCACCGCGCTCGCCGCCACCGCCGCGCCCACCATGCGCAGGGGGGTAGTGTCCACCCGCAGCCGGTAGAGGCTGACGAAGTGCATCAGGTAGACGAGGAAGGTCACCAGGATCGGCAGCGTCAGCACATGGGCCGGCACCGACACGCCGAGCAGCAGCACGAAGGGCACGAAGGCGAGGGAGGCGATGGCCATGAAGGCGCCCACCGATTCCGAGCCGAGCCAGGAGACCCAGCCGAGGATGAAGTGGCGACGCTGGGCCGTGGTCAGGCGCGAGCGGTTCGGCAGGAACTTCCGCCAGTGCTTCTTGATGATCTGGAAGCCGCCATAGGCCCAGCGGTGACGCTGCTTCTTGAAGGCCTCGAACGAGTCGGGCAGCAGACCGTAGCCGTAGCGCTTGCGGGTATAGTGGGTCTTCCAGCCGTTCTCGGCGATGGTCAGGCCGAGATCGGTGTCCTCGCAGATGGTGTCGGACGACCAGTTTCCGGCCTCCATCATCGCCGCGCGGCGGATGAGACACATGGTGCCGTGCACCACGATGGCGTCGTCCTCGTTGCGCTGGACCATGCCGATGTCGAAGAAGCCGGCATATTCGGCGTTCATGGCCTCGTGCAGCAGGCTGCGGTCGGCGTCGCGATGGTCCTGCGGCGCCTGGACCAGCCCCACGGTGGGGTCGTCGAACACCGGCACGAGGTCCTTCAGCCAGTCGGGCGTCACCACATAGTCCGCATCAATCACGCCGATGATCTCGGCATCCGGCGCGGTCTGCTCCAGGGCGATGCGCAGGGCGCCGGCCTTGAAGCCCGCCACCTTCTCCGCATTGATGAACTTGAAGCGGTCGCCCAGCGCCGCGCAATGGGCGCGCACCGGCTCGACCATCGCCGGGTCGGGCGTGTTGTTGACGATGATGATGGCCTCGAAATTCGGATATTCGAGCGCCGCCAGGGCATCGATGGTCTGCTTCAGCATCTCCGGCGGCTCGCGATAGGCGGGCACGTGGATGGAGACCTTGGGGAAGCGCGTAGGTACGCCGGACTTGTGCGCGTCGATGAGCCGGCGCGGGCCGCTGCCGAAGGCGATCGCCGCCATCTCCTCGATCCGGTAAAGCAACACGAAGACGAGGGGCACCAGCATCACCACGCTCAGGGCGAGGGTGATGTAGTCGCCGCCGGTCACATAATGGTTGAGCCAATAGTCCACCACCATGGCGAGCCAGGCCGCGACGCCGTTGGCGGCGCCGGCGAGCACGAGGCCCTGTGACATGGTCAGTTCGCGCATGCGCAGCAGCGGCAGCGTGAACAGCACGCCGAGCAGCAGAGCGAGGATGGCGGTCTGGCTGAAGGTATTGTCGTAGATCGGGCCGGTGAGGGGGAATTTCAGGTCGCGGTCCGCGTCGAACACGCCCCAGTACTGGCCGACCGAGCCCTCGTTCTGCTTCTTCGGCAGGTCGAAGGCCTCGATGATGTTGTACTCGATGCCGAGCGCATCCGCCCGCGCTGCGAAATCGCGGATGATCATGGCCTGGGCCAGCGGATCGGGCACCGAGGCGCCACGATTGTAGCCGTGGGAGGGCCAGCCGAACTCGCCGATCACGATGCGCTTGCCGGGATAGGCGGCGCGCAGGCGGTTGTAGGCGTTGATGGTGTAATCGACGACCTTGTCCGCCGGCACGTCTTCCCAGTAGGGCAGGATGTGGGCGAGGATGAAGTCCACCGACGAGGCGACCTCCGGGTGGTCGAGCCAGGTGTTCCAGATTTCGCCGGTGGTCACCGGCACGTTCACCTGCCGCTTCACGCTGCGGATCAGCTCGGCCAGCTGGCGGTCGTCCATGTCGGCGCGCAGCAGGGTCTCGTTGCCGACCACCACGGCCTGCACGTTGCGGTTCTGGCGCGCCACCTCGATCACGCCCGCGATCTCGCGGTCGTTCGCGGCCTTCGCCTTGGGAATGACCTCGCCGGTGTCCTTGTCGTGGTCGCGGTTGAGCCACGCGCCCGCCGTCACCCGGATGCCCTGCTCGCCGGCGATGGGGGCGATCAGTTCCTTGCCGTTGGTGGAGGAATAGGTTCTCACGCCGCGCGTGTAGGGCGCCACCACCTGCATGTCGGAGCGGATCTGCGCGGCATTGGTGGGAGCCTCGCCCTCGGGGCTCATGTCCCGGCTGAAGGGGGCGAAGGACAGGCTCTGGAAGCGGTCCGTGATGTTCGGAGCGCTTACCTCGGGACGCGTGGAAAGCCACATCGCGGCGTGGATCGAGGTCACAACCGCAATGACCGCTGCCGCAGCAGCAAGACCGGGACGCATGGCAAAGCCCACCCTGGAGGGGAGATCGAACCCTGAACGCTGGCTTAGGGCGGAGGGTTCCGGGAAACGGCTTCGGGGCACCCTTTCGACCTGCCCCCGCGGTCGGCAATGCAGCATTAACGATCAATTTACGCTGCATTGCGTCGAGACACTAACATGCTCACCGTTGGAGATAAATCCCGATCATGGCGCTGCTGGGACGCCGTTGCGTCAGCCCCATGATCGGCCGGTGATCTTATTGTTGCGCCGGAGCAGGGGCCGGCTGCGGGGCCGCCGCCACATAGTCCGGATTGACCCAGCACTGCTGCACCCGGCCGCCGAGGCGCTCCTGGGCCTTGGGGTCGATGTTGCCCTGCCGCACCAGGCAGCGGAAGGCGAGCTTCAGGTGCTCGGTCGGGCAGCCGAACTGCTGGTACATTTCGAGGTGCCGGCGGGCGGTGTCGATATCGTCACGCCACAGCAGTGCGGCGATCCGCCGCCCGGTCCAGACGCATTCCGGCAAGCCGGCCGTTCCGGGCAGCTTCGCCGCCTCATTGAACTCCTCCACAGAGCGCCGCTGGGCTTCGGCGGCGGCCTTCTGCTCCGGTGTCAGCTGCTCCGTGGCGGGCTTCTGCTCGCTCGGCTGATTCTGTGCGGCGGCCGGCGAAACGCAGGCGAAGGCGATGGCGGCCGCGAGGAGCGGAAGTCGAAAGCGTTGCATGAGTGCCATTTTCTCAGAAGGAACGCGGAGAGAGCCGCGGCGACACGTTAGGAGAAGGGATTGAATTTGTCAGCATGACGGCGCCCTCCCCATGGGCGTGACCTTGCGACGCCCGCACCTGCGGGAAGGCTTCACACCGCCTTTGTGAGGCTCTATGTGGCGGCGGGGTCCCCTCGTCTCGTCTGGAGTTTCGATGCCTTCCTCCGTGCGGCTGCCCGTGGTGCTCGCGCTCGTGGTGGCCGGCCTCATCGCCGGCCTCTGGACCCTGCTCGGGCGGCCCGTGGCCATGCCACCGTCGCCGCTGGCGCAGGGCGAGAAGCTACCCTGCGTGTCCTACGCCCCGTTCCGCGACGGCCAGTCGCCGTTCCACAAGGGCCTGGTGATCCCGGAAGCGCAGATCGACGAGGATTTCGCCCGCCTCGCCAGGATCTCGGCCTGTGTGCGCACCTATTCCATCGAGATGGGGCTCGACAAGGCGCCCGCCATCGCCCGCAGGCACGGCCTCACCATGCTGCTCGGCATCTGGCTGGGGCCGGAGGTCGACCGCAACCGCATCGAGCTCGATACCGGCATCCGCCTCGCCCAGGAAAATCCCGACGTGGTCAAGGGCGTGGTGGTGGGCAACGAGGTGCTGCTGCGCGGCGAAATGTCCGCCACCGAGCTGGCGGGCGTGCTCGCCGGCGTGAGGCGCCAGGTCGCGCCCGTCCCGGTCACCTACGCCGACGTGTGGGAGTTCTGGGAGCGCAACAAGGGCCTGACGGAGAACGTGGATTTCGTCACCATCCACATCCTGCCCTATTGGGAGGACCTGCCGGTTTCCGCCGCCGAGGCGGGCCCCCATGTGGACGAGATCCGCCAGCGCATGGCCGAGGCATTTCCCGGCAAGGAGATCCTTATCGGCGAGACCGGATGGCCCAGCGCCGGCCGCATGCGCGAGGAGGCGCTGCCGTCCCCCTCCAACCAGGCGCGGGTGATGCACGACGTGGTGGCGCTGGCCAAGCGTCAGGGCTATCGCGTCAACGTCATCGAAGCCTTCGACCAGCCCTGGAAGCGGCGCAGCGAGGGCACAGTCGGCGGCCACTGGGGGCTCATCGACGCCGATACACGCATGCCGAAATTCGCCTGGGGGCAGCCGGTGGAGGATCATCCCGGCTGGCGCATGCACATCGCCGTGGGCCTCGTGGTGGTGGCGGGGGTGTTCGCCAGTGCCTTTGCCGGCGGGCGGGCGCGCGAGGGCGGTCCGGACACGCGGGACTGGCTGGCGGTCGCCGGCATCGCCCTGTTCGGCGGCGCCACCCTGGGGGCGGCGATTTCCGCATTGCCGCTGGAAAGCCTCGGCTTTGTCGGCTGGCTGCGCAACGGCTTCCTGTTCGCCGTCGCGGCCGCGAGCCTTGTGGTGATGCCGGCGGTGATCGGGCAAGGCCAGGGTCTCGCGCCGTTCTCCGTGGCCCTCGACGCGCGCCGCTGGGCGGTCTCGTCCGGCGCCGCCATCGCCGCCGCGCTGATGCTGGCGCTGGCCGTGGTCGCGGCGGGCTCGGTGGCCTTCGAGCTGGTGTTCGACCCGCGCTACAAGGATTTCCCGGTGTTTCCGCTCACCGCCATCGTGGCGGCGGTGACGGCGCCCATGCTGGTGCGCCGCGCCGACCGGGACGGGGCGGGCCTCGGCGAGGTCGTCGCCATGTGGGGCCTTCTGGTGGCAGGCATTTATGTGCCGCTCAACGAGACCCTGTCCAACTGGCAGGCGGCCTGGTTCGGCGCGCTGTGCCTCGTCCTCGCCTTCACGCTGTGGCGGGTCCAGGCCGTGCAAAGGAAAGGATGAGCATCATCGCCGCCAGCGCGCCGGCGATCTCGTTGTGGAACACCAGCGCGAAGGCGGAGAACACCATGCCCACCGCGAAGGTGGCGAGGCCCGGCGCCACAAGCTGGATCAGTGCCACAACCAGCGCCACGGCGCCGAACACGTTCCACAGGGACAGGGCCAGCACGGCGGCCCGGCCATAGCACGCGGCGCTTTCGAGCCCGGCCTCGCAGGCGAGCCCGACCAGGGCGGGCTCCACCACCAGGTAGCGCATGTACAGCGCCCATCCCACCGCGCCCATGCCCAGCGGGATCAGCCAGTTGAGGGTGCGCGGGCCGGGCAGGAAGAGCGGGCGCTCGGAATAGGGAATGTTCGGCATTCAAGGTCTCTTCGGCCGGCGGAACGGAGCATGCTCCTTATGAAATGACGCCGGACGGGTCCAGTGGCAAGGCGGGATGGCGCACGGGGCGGCGGCAGGGTAAGGGACAGCGCTTCGCCGAGGAGGGGTGAGAATGAGTGACCGGAGCCTGCTCGTTGTGGTTCTCGCGGCCGGGGAGGGCACCCGCATGGCCTCGCGGCTGCCGAAGGTGCTGCACAAGGTTGCCGGCAGAACCATGCTGCACCACGTGCTGGCCGCCACCCGCGCCGCCGGCGCCACCCGCACCGCCGTGGTGGTCGGTCCCGGCCGCGAGGATGTCGCTGCCGAGGTCCGCAGGATCGTGCCCGATGCGGAGGTGTTCGAGCAGACCGAGCGCCTCGGCACCGCCCATGCCGTCCTCGCCGCCCGCGCCGCGCTCGAGAAGGGCGCCGACGACGTGCTGGTGCTCTATGCCGACACGCCCTTGGTGCGGCCGGAAACCCTCGGCCTGCTGCGGGCGCCGCTGGCGGCCGGCGCGGCGGTGGCGGCCCTCGGCTTCGAGCCGGCCGACCCCACCGGCTACGGCCGCCTCGTGACGGCTGGCGACGACCTCGTCGCCATCCGCGAGGAGAAGGATGCGAGCGCGGCGGAAAAGGCCATTGGCTTCTGCAATGCCGGCCTCATGGCTCTGGCCGGCACCCACGCGCTCGGCATTCTGGAGCGCATCGGCAACGCCAATGCCAAGGGTGAATATTATCTCACCGACGCGGTGGAGATCGCCCGCGCCGACGGGCTTCCTGCCGTGGCCGCCCGCGCCGATGCGGACGAAGTGGCCGGCGTCAACAGCCGGGTGCAGCTGGCCGAGGCGGAGGCCATCCTGCAACGCCGCCTGCGCCTTGCCGCCATGGCCGGCGGCGCCACGCTGGTGGCCCCCGAAACCGTGTTCCTGTGTGCCGACACCGTGCTGGGCCGCGACGTGATCGTGGAGCCTCACGTGGTGTTCGGCCCCGGGGTGAGCGTCGGCGACGACGTGGTCATCCACGCCTTCTGCCACCTGGAGGGCGCGCGGCTGGAATCGGGGGTCAGCATCGGTCCCTATGCGCGGCTGCGGCCGGGCACCCAGCTCGATTCGGGGGTGCGCATCGGCAATTTCGTGGAGACCAAGGCCGCCCATATCGAAAGCGGGGCCAAGGTGAACCACCTGTCCTATGTGGGCGACGCCCATGTGGGCGCGGACGCCAATCTCGGTGCCGGCACCATTACCTGCAACTATGACGGCTTCGGCAAGTACCGCACGGAGATCGGGGCAGGGGCCTTCATCGGCGTGAATTCCGCCCTGGTCGCTCCCGTGACCGTCGGCAAGGGCGCCTTCGTCGGCACCGGTGCCGTCATCACCTCGGACGTGCCGGACGATGCCCTCGCCATCGCCCGCAGCCGGCAGGTGGTGAAGGAGGGCTGGGCGCGGGAGTTCCGCGCCGCCCGCGCCAAACCGAAGGGCTGAGGCGTTCCCCGCTGTCAGAAAGCGAAAGCGGAAGTGATGCCGTCCGGGCTTGAGCGAACGGGCGGGAACGGTCCATTCAGCTTTGGAGTGGACCTTGGGCTTTAAGCGGGCGCCGACCTCTGGCGACCGGAACCAGCGGAGCTTTTGTGCATGTGCGGCATCGTCGGCATTCTCGGGAAGGGCGCTGTCGCGGACAAGGTGGTGGAGGCGCTCCGCCGCCTCGAATATCGCGGCTATGATTCCACCGGCATCGCGACCCTCGAGAACGGCCACCTGGAGGTGTGCCGGGCCGAAGGCAAGCTGCGGCACCTGGAAACCAAGCTCGACAAGCATCCGCTCAACGGCCATTCGGGCATCGGCCACACCCGCTGGGCCACCCACGGCAAGCCCTCCGAGCGCAATGCCCATCCCCATGCCACCAGGCGCGTGGCGGTGGTGCACAACGGCATCATCGAGAATTTCCGCGAGTTGAAGCAGGATCTTGAAGCCCAGGGCGTCGGTTTCAAGAGCGATACCGACACCGAGATCGTCGCCCAGATGGTGGACCGCGAACTGCTCGCCGGCCGCGAGCCGGTGGCGGCGGTGGCCGCCGTGCTGCCGCGCCTGAAGGGCGCCTTCGCCCTCGCTTTCCTGTTCGACGGCAAGACCGACCTTCTGATCGGCGCCCGGCGCGGCTCGCCGCTGGCCATCGGCTATGGCAAGGGGGAGAACTTCCTCGGCTCGGACGCCATCGCGCTCGGTCCGTTCACCGACCGCATCGCCTATCTCGAAGAGGGCGACTGGGCGGTGCTGACCCGCGAGAGCGTCGAGATCCGCGACGAGACCGGGCGCCTGGTGGAGCGCACCATCCAGAAGGTGCCGGCCGGCGCCATGCTGGTGGACAAGGGCAACCACCGCCATTTCATGGCGAAGGAGATCTACGAGCAGCCGGAGGTCATCTCCCACACCTTCGGCCATTATCTCGACCTCGCCGCCGAGACCGTGACCCTGCCGGAACTGCCGTTCGACCCCAAGGCGGTGTCAAGCATCTCCATCACCGCCTGCGGCACCGCGCTCTATGCGGGCGAGGTGGCGGAATACTGGTTCGAGCGGTTCGGGCGGGTGCCGGTCTCCACCGACATCGCCTCCGAGTTCCGCTACCGCGAGACGCCGTTGACGCCGGACGGCATCACCATCGTCATCTCCCAGTCGGGCGAGACGGCGGATACGCTGGCCTCCCTGCGCTACGCCAAGGAGTGCGGGCAGAAGGTGGTGGCGGTGGTGAACGTGCCCACCTCCACCATCGCCCGCGAGGCGGACGTGGTGCTGCCCATCCTGGCCGGGCCGGAGATCGGCGTCGCCTCCACCAAGGCCTTCACCTGCCAGCTGGCGACGCTGGCCTGCCTCGCCGTGGCGTTCGGCCGGGCCAAGGGCGTGCTGGGCGAGGAGGATGAGCACAGGCTGGTCCGCGCCTTCATGGAAGTGCCGCGCCTGATGACCGAGGCGCTGAAGCTCTCGCCCGAGATCGAGGTGCTGGCCCGCACCCTCGCCAAGGCGCGGGACGTGCTCTATCTCGGCCGCGGCACCAACTACCCGCTTGCCCTTGAAGGCGCGCTCAAGCTCAAGGAAATCTCCTACATCCACGCCGAGGGCTATGCCGGCGGCGAGCTGAAGCATGGCCCCATCGCCCTCATCGACGAGAAGATGCCGGTGGTGGTCATCGCTCCCCACGACCGCATCTTCGACAAGACCGTCTCCAACATGGAGGAGGTGGCGGCGCGCGGCGGCCGGATCATCCTCGTCACCGATCCGAAGGGTGCCGAGGCGGCGGCGGTGGACGCGGTGCAGAAGCTGATCCTGCCGGAGATGCCGTCCACCGTGTGCCCCATGGTCTATTCCATTCCGGTGCAGCTGATCGCCTATCACACGGCGGTCATCATGGGCACGGACGTGGATCAGCCGCGCAACCTCGCGAAATCCGTTACGGTGGAGTAGTCTGGGTAATCATTCCACCCGTCTTGGCCTTCCGCGCCATGGCGCGCACGACCGGTTTGGCGGTCATTGCGGAGCCATGGTCGCCCCGTTAGAACGGCGCCGGCTCAGCTGTCGCAACCCTGAGGAGGACAGGAATGACCATTTCCCGCCGGAACATGATGCTCGCTGGCGCTGCCGCGTCCGCAGCGATGATGGCCAGGGGCGCCCTCGCCTGGGATGGTCCCCTCGCCGATCTGGTCGAGGGTGCCGAGGACTTCAAGACCGCCTCCGACGCCTACGTCTTCGGCTATCCCCTCGTCACCATGGAGATGACGCGGCGGGTATTGACCAACGTCGCCAAGGCCGAGGGCACCCGCGGGCCGATGGGCACCATCATCAAGTTGCGTTCCTATCCCGACGCCACGTTCCGCGACGTGACGGCGCCGAACGCGGATACCCTCTACACCACGGCCTTCTTCGACGTGGGCGACGAGCCGTGGGTCGTCGGCGTGCCGGACATGAAGGGCCGCTATTTCCTCCTGCCCTTCCTCTCCGGCTGGACCGACGTGTTCGAGGTGCCCGGCTCGCGCACCACCGGCACCGGCGCCCAGACTTATCTCATCACCGGGCCCGGCTGGACCGGCACGGTGCCCGCGGGCATGACGCAGCTGAAGTCGCCCACCAGCATGGTCTGGATGCTGGGCCGCATCTATTGCACCGGCACACCGGAGGACTATGCGGCGGTCCATGCCCTGCAGGACCAGTTCAAGCTGCAGCCGCTCTCCACCTGGGGCAAGGACTACACCCCGCCGGCCGGCAAGGTCGATCCCTCCATCGACATGAAGACCCCGGTGCGCGACCAGGTGAACGACCTCAGCGCGGTCGAGTTCTTCACCCTGCTCGCCGAGCTCATGAAGAAGAATCCGCCCGCCGCGCAGGATGCCCCGGCTCTGGAGCGCTTCAAGGCCATCGGCCTCGTGCCGGGGCAGAGCTTCGACGCGAAGGCGATCGACGCCCGCTGGTCGAAGCGCCTGCCCACCTTGTCCTATGACCGCATCATGCTGCACTTCAAGTTCAGCGATGGCGACGTCAAGGAGGCCGGTGGCTGGGGCTACACCACCAAGACCGGCCTTTATGGCACCGACTATCTCCAGCGGGCCCTGGTTACCGCCATCGGCCTCGGCGCCAACCGGCCGCAGGACGCGGTCTATCCCACCTCGCTCAAGGCCGCGAACGGCGAGGCCTATAGCGGCGCGAACAAATACACCCTGAAGTTCCCCGCCGGCCAGCTGCCGCCGGTGAAGGGCTTCTGGTCGCTCACCATGTACGACGACCAGATGTTCTTCGTGGCCAACCCGATCAACCGCTATTCCATGAGCATGCGGACGAATCCGAAGATCGAGGCGGACGGTTCGCTGGTCATCTATATCCAGAACGAGAATCCCGGTCCCGGCAAGGAGGCCAACTGGCTGCCGGCGCCCAAGGACAAGTTCAAGCTGATGATGCGCCTCTATTGGCCGAACGAGACCGCGCCTTCCATCCTCGACGGCTCGTGGGCCATCCCGCCGGTCACCAAGGCGGGTTGAAGCAGCCTCCAGCCGGATGCAGGACAGCGACGGGGCTCCCGGCGGGAGCCCCGTTCGCACGCCGCCCGTCAGTGATTGGGGCGGCTCGCCACGAACACCGTCAGGGCGATGAACACCACGCCCAGCACCGCCAGAAGAATCGTCGGCGCGCCGAAATACCAGCTCCCCGTCCAGGTGCCGACGAAGCTCGACAGGGCGAACAGCTTCACCAGCGGTGGAATGGCTCCGGTCTCGCGCCAGCGCACCACGCCGGGGCCGAGCCAGCGGTGGTTCAAGAGCCACGCCTCGAAGCGCGGCGAGGAGCGGGTGAAGCACCATGCGGCCAGGATCAGGAACACCGTTCCCGGCAGCATGGGCACCACCATGCCGATGGCGCCGATGACGAGAAAGACGATGCCGGCCGCGAACAGGAGCTTCCGGTAGATGGCCGCGCGGGACCAGCGGCCGGCCAGCTGCTCGCCTTCCGACCGATGCGGGCGGCCGGTGGGTGGCAGGGCGCCGGAGGTGTCTGAATCGGCCGTCATGGCCGGAACATGGCCCCTCATCCGGCCGAGAGCAAGCGCATGGCGGCGTCGCGCTCGGCCAGGTGCAGCAGGGTGTGGAGCGGGCCGGCCTCAGGTTCCGCAAGGTCCGGATCGGACCTGACGCGCTCAGCCGCGGCGGCCCGGGCGGCCTCCACCTCGCCGGAATGGAATTCGAGGCGCGCCGTACGGAAGCCCGGCATGCCACTTTGCCGTGTGCCGAGCACGTCGCCCTCGCCGCGCAGGCGCAGATCCTCCTCGGCGAGGCGGAAGCCGTCCTGGCTCTCGCGCAGGATGGCGAGGCGGGCCTTCGCCGTCTCGCCCAAAGGCGCGCGGTAGAGCAGGAGGCAGACGGAGGGCTTGTCGCCGCGCCCCACCCGCCCGCGCAGCTGGTGGAGCTGGGCGAGGCCGAAGCGCTCCGCATGCTCGATGACCATTACCGTGGCCTCCGGCACGTTCACCCCCACCTCGATGACGGTGGTGGCCACCAGTAGCCGGGTCTCGCCCGCGGCGAAGCGGGCCATGGCCTCGTCCTTGGCCGCCCCGGACATGCGGCCGTGCACCAGCCCCACCTTGTCGCCGAAGATGGATTTCAGCACCTCGAACCGCTCGGTGGCGGCGGCAAGGTCCGAGGTGTCGGTCTCCTCCACCAGCGGGCAGATCCAGTAGGCCCGGGCGCCGGAGGACAGGGCGCGGCCGACCGCCGCCACCACCTCGTCAAGCCGGTCGAGGGGGATGGCGCGGGTGTCGATGGCCTGCCGGCCCGGCGGCTTCTCGCGCAGCTCGCTGGACTCCATGTCGCCGAACAGGGTGAGGACGAGGGTGCGCGGGATGGGGGTGGCGGTCATCACCAGCATGTCCACCGCCTCCCCCTTGCGGGCGAGGGTCAGGCGCTGCTCCACGCCGAAGCGGTGCTGCTCATCCACCACCACGAGGGCGAGGTCGCGGAAGGCCACGTCGTCCTGGATCAGCGCATGGGTGCCCACCACAATGTCGGTGCGGCCGTGCTGCAATTCCGTGAGCACCGCGGTGCGCGCTCGGCCCTTCTCCCGCCCGGTGAGGAGGCCGACGGAGAGGCCGGCGGCCGCGGCGAGGGGGGCGATGGTCTCGTGATGCTGGCGGGCGAGGATTTCCGTGGGCGCCATGATGGCGGTCTGGCGGCCGGCCTCGGCCACGGTGGCGGCCGCCATCAGCGCCACCACCGTCTTGCCGGAGCCCACGTCGCCCTGGAGCAGGCGCAGCATGCGGGTTTCGGCGGCGAGGTCCGCGCGGATCGCCTCCACCGCCTGCTCCTGCCCGCCGGTGAGGCGGAAGGGCAGGGCGGCGCGGAGCTGTGCGGAAATGTGCCCGTCGCCCACGGTCGGGCGACCGCCGGCCTTCTCCTCCTGCGCGCGCAGCAAGGCGAGGGTGATCTGGTGGGCGAACAATTCGTCGAACGCGAGCCGCCGCCATGGCCCGCCGGCCGGGGTCGCCTCGTGGGGCGTGGCGGGCCGGTGCACGCGGGCAAGGGCCTCCCTGAAGGAGGGCCAGCCGCGTTCGGCGAGGAGTTCGGCCGGAATCCATTCGGCAAGCTCGGGCACGCGCTGGAGCGCGGCCTCCATGGCCCGGCGCACATGGCCGGCGGCCAGCCCCTCCACCAGCGGATAGACCTGTTCCACCGCCGGCAATCTGGCGAGGCCCGCGGCATCGAGGACGCGGTCGGGATGGGTCATCTGCCGCATGCCGTCATAGAGCGAGATGCGCCCGCACAGCCACCGCGTCTGCCCCACGGGCAGCATGTGTTCCAGCCGCGCCGGGTCCATCTTGAAATGCACCACCACCATGTCGCCGGACGCGTCCGACACATAGGTGCGGTGGGGCGCGCGGCTGCCGGAGGGTGGGGACTGGTGGGAGTCCACCCGCACCTCCAGCGTCACGTCGGTTTCCGGGATGGCCTCGGCGATGGCGGGGCGGGCGCGCCGGTCCACGAAGCCGGAGGGCATGTGGAACAAGAGGTCGATGACGCGCGGCATCTCCCGTCCCAGCAGCCGGCCATAGGGCCGCGCCAGCTTGGGGCCGATGCCCGGCAGGCTGGTGAGCGGCGCGAACAGGGGGAGGAGGGCATCCGGGCGCATGGCGGCGGAAGGTGTCCTCTTCGCCTGCGCCGCGCAAGCGGCCCATCCTCGTCTTCAACTGGAGGTCACATGCGATCTACTATATCAATCAATGGCTAACCCGCACCAATGGGGGTCCCGCATGAGCACCGGCGAGAGCGAAGGCGAACAGGCCGAACGCATGGCCTTCATCCTCGGCCTGCGCCAGAAGGGGATTCGCGACGTGGGCGTGCTGCGCGCCATGGAGTTGGTGCCGCGCCCGCTGTTCGTGGACCCCGCATTGCGCCGGCATGCCTATGACGACGTGGCCCTGCCCATCGCCTGCGGCCAGACCATGTCACAGCCCAGCCTCGTCGCGGCCATGACGGAGGCCCTGTCGCTCACAGCAGAGCATACGGTGCTGGAGGTGGGGACCGGCTCGGGCTACCAGGCCGCCGTGCTCTCCCACCTTGCCGCGCGGGTGGTGACGATAGACCGTTACCGGTCCCTGGTGGAGGAGGCGCAGGCGCGCTTCGAGGTGCTGGGCCTGCGCAATATCACCGCCTATGTGGGCGACGGCACCCAGGGCATGCCCGCCCGCGCCCCCTTCGATCGCATCATGGTGACTGCGGCGGCCCCCGACATTCCCCTCCCGCTGATCGACCAGCTCAAGTTCGGCGGTGTCATCGTGATGCCGCTGGGGGCTCCGGAGGAGATCCAGACCCTCGTGCGCTACGTGAAGGAGCAGTCCGGGCGCACGCGCACCGAGCTGATGAAGGTGCGTTTCGTGCCGCTCGTGCCGGGCGCTGCGGCCACACTTTGATTTAAAGCGCCATGGCGCGGCCCCATTGGCCTGCTCTTACGCTGCGCTGCGGTTGCCGCAGGCAGACGTGTCCGTTATCGAAGGTTTACGTACCGTTTCGGGGGATGAATAACGTGGCGGTTGTCGTGTCGCGCCGCAGGTGGCGGGTTCTGGCGTGCGCAGTGCTCCTCGGCACCCTTGCGGGCTGCGGGGGGCGGCCGTCCGGCGTGCTCATCCCGGTCCCCGACGATGTTCCCGGAACCTCCCGGGTCAATATGGTGGTCGCCACCGTGCGAGCGCGCGACGACGGGCCGGACATCTTCAGCGGCGAGCGCGCGCGCAAGCCGAGCTATGCCGAAATCACCGTCTCCATCCCGCCGGACAGCGCCCGCAAGCCCGGCGATGTGCAGTGGCCGAAGTCCGTTCCCGGCAATCCGGCCACCGACTTCGTCACCACCAAGCTTGACGAACTGACCCAGGACCAGGCCATTGCGTGGTTCCGCGAGCGCATCCGCCGCACGCCGAACCGGCAGGCGCTGGTGTTCGTGCACGGCTACAACCAGCGCTTCGACGACGCGGTGTTCCGTTTTGCCCAGATCATCCACGATTCCAACGCCCCGGTGACGCCGGTGCTGTTCACCTGGCCGTCGCGCGGCAGCCTGCTCGCCTATGGCTACGACCGGGAAAGCACATCGGTCTCGCGGGACTCCCTCGAGCGGCTCCTGACCTTCATGGCGAAGGACCCGAACGTGGGCGAAATTTCCATCCTCGCCCATTCCATGGGCAATGTGGTGACGCTTGAAGCGCTGCGGCAGATGGCCATCCGCAACGGTCGCATCCTGCCCAAGATCAAGTACGTGATGCTCGCCGCGCCCGACGTGGACGTGGACGTCTTCGCCACCTTCTTCAATGAGTTCGGGCCGGATCGCCCGGCTTTCACCATGTTCGTTTCCCAGGACGACAAGGCGCTCGCCGTCTCCAAGCGGGTTTGGGGCGACGTGCCGCGCGTGGGTGCGGTCAATCCCGAGCTGGAGCCCTACCGCTCCGAGTTCGAGCGCAACAACATCAACGTCATCGACCTCACCAAACTGAAGACCAACGATGCCCTTGCCCACGGCAAGTTCGCCGAGAACCCGCAGGTGGTGCAGGCCATCGGCGCCCGCCTCGCCGAGGGCCAGACCATGACGGATTCCCGCGTGGGCATGGGCGAGCACATCATCAAGCTCACCTCGGACGCGGCTTCCACCGTGGGCACGGCCGCGGGCCTCGTCATCGCCGCGCCGGTGGCGGTGGTGGACGAGAACACCCGCGCCCAGTACGGCCATCACGTGAAGCATCTGGGCCATTCCGTGACGGACACCACCACGAGCGGCACCAACGTGGTGACCGCCCCGGTCGGGCGCTGATCCGGCATCGCGCCGGCCGCGTGGGGCAGTGTTGCTCCTGCGCAACGGGTCAGGTGAAACTTGGGCGGCAGTCCGCCGGGACCCGGTCACTTAAGCCGCCGTTTACGCATGGACCCCTTAACTGCCGCATGTATTTCGTTGCGTGCGAGTTCGGTCACATGCGTATTTCCAGCGAGACTCACGGGCGTAATGTCTTCGCGCGACTGGCGTTGATCGGGCTTGTGTCCGGCACGGTCGCCGGATGCAGTTCGGACGCGACCCGGTTCCTGTCGGACGGCTTCGCGCCGCAGCCCCAGCAGCAGGCAAATGCCGGCTACGGCGGCGGCTACCAGGGCCAGCCCGGAGGCGGGCAAGGAGGCGGGGATGTCACCGGCTCGCTCGGCGCCGCGCCGTCCGGCCGGGTCGATTCCATGGCCCTTCCCCCGCCCGGTCCCCAGCCTTCATCCTATGCCGCCTCCGGCGGCGGGCAGCCGCTCTATGGTGCGCCGGGCTACGGAGCCACCGCTCCGGCCCCGGTGGCGGCCGCCGCGCGTCCTGCCGCTCCCGGCACCCATGTGGTGGTCGGCGGCGAGACCCTGGCATCGGTGGCCCGCATGTACGGGGTTTCCCCGGCGGCGCTGGGCGCGGCCAACAACATCCCGGCGGGCCATACGGTGCGTACCGGCCAGACCCTCGTCATCCCCCCCGGCGGCAACGGCGCGTCCCAGGCGCATGCCGTCCAGGCGGCGGCCCAGCCGGTCGCCGCCGCGAAGCCGCCGCAGGTGGCTACCGCCTCCAATACCCTGACCGTTCCCGGCAAGCCGGCCAGCCAGCCGGCGACCGTCGCCGCCAAGCCCCTGGCTGCCGCCCCCGTGGTGTCGCAGACCCTGACCCCGCCTCCGGCCGCCAGCGCGTCCGCCAAGGGCACGGCCGCGCCGACCCAGGCGGTGGCCAGGTCGGCCGCGCCCGAGCCGAAGGTGGAGACCGCCGCCAAGGTGACCCCCGCAGACGATGCGGACGACGCCCCCCGCGCCTCCGGCTCCGGTCCCCAGTTCCGCGCCCCGGTGCGGGGCCGCGTCATCGCCTCCTTCGGCCCCAAGCCGGGCGGCGCCCACAATGACGGCGTGAACTTTGCCGTGCCGGAAGGCACCGGCGTGCGCGCCGCCGAAGACGGCACCGTGGCCTATGCCGGCAACGAACTGAAAGGCTACGGCAATCTCGTGCTGGTGAAGCATGCGGACGGCTATGTCACCGCCTATGCCCACAACAGCGAGCTGAACGTGAAGCGCGGCGACACCGTGCGGCGCGGCCAGATCATCGCCAAGGCGGGCCAGAGCGGCAACGTCAACTCGCCGCAGCTGCACTTCGAGATCCGCAAGGGCTCCACCGCGGTGGACCCGAGCCGCTACGTGGCCGGCCTCTGAGCCGACCCGAAATTCTCCTGACGACGGCCGGGCTTGCCCGGCCGTTTTCATGTCCGGGATCCTGTTTCCGGCATGGAGGGACGGGGAGGGGCGCGGTGCCGGCGCGTCTTCCCGAACTTGACGGCGCTTTCCCCCGCTTATAGGCCCAGCACATGACCTCCCGCGCCTTCATCGCCGGCTGCGCCGGTCCGCACCTGACCCCAGACGAGCGCGCCTTCTTCGCGGATGCCGCGCCGTGGGGCTTCATCCTGTTCGCGCGCAACGTGGAGACGCCGGACCAGGTCCGCGCCCTCGTTGCGGATTTGCGCGCGGCGGTGGGCTGGCAGGCGCCGGTGCTGATCGACCAGGAAGGCGGGCGCGTGCAGCGCCTCAGGCCACCCCACTGGCCGGAATACCCGCCGGCGGAGCCGTTCGGCGCGCTCTATCTCGACGACCCCGTGGCGGCGCTGGAGGTGGTGCGGCTCAATTCCCGCGCCATCGCCGCCGACCTCTACGCCCTCGGCATCGACGTGGACTGCCTGCCCTGCGCCGACCTGCGCCACCCGGACGGCCACGGCATCATCGGCAACCGCGCCTACGGCACCGCGCCGGAGCCGGTGGCGGCGCTCGCCCGCGCGGCGGCGGTGGGGCTGCTCGAAGGCGGCGTGCTTCCAGTGCTCAAGCACATTCCCGGCCACGGCCGCGCCCCGGCCGACAGCCACGAGCGGCTGCCCGTGGTCACCGCCCCCCGCGCCGAGCTGGAGAGCGCGGACTTTGCCGCTTTCAGGGCGCTGGCCGACCTGCCCCTCGGCATGACCGCCCACGTGGTCTATGCGGACATCGACCCGGAGCGGCCCGCCACCACCTCGCCGAAGGTGATGGACGAGGTGATCCGGGGCAGCATCGGATTTACCGGCCTGCTCATGAGCGACGACCTCTCCATGGGGGCGCTGGCCGGCGACATGGCCACCCGCGGCCGCGATGCGCTCGGCGCCGGCTGCGACCTGCTGCTCCACTGCAATGGCCGTCTCGACGAGATGGCCGTCGTGGCCGAGGTGTCGCCCGTTCTCTCGGGCGTCGCGCAGGAGCGGGCGGAGCGCGCCCTGGCCCTGCGCCAGATTCCGACGGAGGTGGACGCGGCGGCACTGCGGGCGGCGGTGGCGGCCCACATCCGGCAGGTCGCCTGACCATGACGGGCGAGGTCGCACCGGACCCCTTCGAGGCTGGCGCGGACCGCGTCGAGGCCGGGTCCGGCGAGGCCTTCATGGTGGATGTGGACGGCTTCGAGGGGCCCCTCGACCTGCTGCTCGCCCTGGCCCGCACCCAGAAGGTGGACCTCACCCGCATTTCCATCCTGGCGCTGGCGGACCAGTATCTCACCTTCATCGAGGAAGCCCGGCGCGGCCGGCTGGAGCTGGCCGCCGACTATCTGGTGATGGCGGCCTGGCTGGCTTATCTCAAATCCCGCCTGCTCCTGCCGGCCCCGCCGCAGGAGGACGGGCCGAGCGCCGAGGAACTGGCCGCGGCCTTCACCCGGCGCCTGCGGCACCTGGAGCGCATCCGCAAGGCGGCGGAAGAGCTGATGGCGCGTCCCCAGCTCGGCCGCGACATGTTCGCCCGCGCCGTGCCGCCCGCTACCGGCGAGCCGCTCTATACCGTGTGGACCGCCACCCTCTATGATCTCCTGTCGGCCTATGCCCGCCAGCGGCAGACCCAGGTGCTGTCCCACGTCACGCTCAAGACGCGGGCGGTCTGGTCGCTGGCCGAGGCGCGGGGGCGGCTGGAACGGCTGCTGGGGGCGGATGCCGTGGGCCAGTGGATGCGGCTCGACCAATTCCTGCTAGATTACATGGCTCAACCCGAGCAGCGGGCAACCGCGCTCGCATCGAGCTTTTCGGCCAGCCTCGAGATGGTGCGCGAAGGCATGCTGGACATCCGGCAGGATGCCCCCTTCGCCCCCCTGTGGCTGCGGCCCCGCCCGGCGGAGCCCATCCTGCCGCTTGAGACGCCGCGTCCGGCGTCCGGAGAGGAGACATGAACCGGCCCGCACCGCGCATCGACCTGTTCGACGTGCGTCCGGAGGACGAGCGCGCCTATGCCTTCGCACGCGACCTGCGCGTGATCGAGGCGCTGCTCTTCACCTCATCGGGGCCGGTGGACGCGCGGGCGCTCAAGCCGCATCTGTCCAAGGAAGCGGACCTGGACGTGCTGATGGATGCGCTGACGGCGGACTATGCCCGGCGTGGCGTCAACATCATGAAGGCTGCCGGCGGCTGGATGCTGCGCACCGCGCCGGACCTCGCGCGCGTGGTGGCGGGTCCCGTGCCCGAGGCCCGCAAGCTGTCGCGTGCCGCCATCGAGGTCCTGGCCATCGTCGCCTACCACCAGCCGGTGACGCGGGCGGAGATCGAGGAGATCCGCGGCGTCTCCACCTCCAAGGGCACGCTGGACGTGCTGCTGGAAACCGGTTGGGTGCGCCTGCGGGGCCGCCGCAAGGCGCCCGGCCGCCCCGTGACCTATGGCACCACTCCTGCCTTCCTGGTCCAGTTCGGGCTTGATGCGGTGCAGGACCTGCCGGGCCTCGACGAGATGAAGGGCGCCGGCCTCATCGACGGGCGACTGGCGGCGGGCTTCGCCATGCCGCTGCCCTCCGACGACCCCACCCTGAGGGAGGACGAGGAGGCGCTGGAGCTCGAAGCCCTCGATTTCACCCTTTCGCCGCCCCCCTCGGAGGACGACACCGACGCGGAGGCGGTCGAGGATGGGGCGGACAAACCGGCCTAGAGTGTGACCCGATCAGGTCTGATCGGATCACGCGTGCTCTAGCGCCTCAAAGGAAGAGTTGCGGTGCTGATCGACGACATCGTGGAGACCAATCCAGTGCGCAGCCGCACGCCCGCCGCCATCGCCAAGGGCCTCGCCTTCGATGCTGTTGAACTTTCCTATGGCGGCGTGCCGGCGGTGAAGGGCGTGAGCCTCGCCGTGAAGCCGGGGGAGGTGCTGTGCCTGCTCGGCCAGTCGGGGTGCGGCAAGACCTCGCTGCTGCGCCTTGCCGCCGGCATCGAGCGGCCGGACCGGGGCCGCATCCTCATCGACGGCGAGCCCGTGGCCGGGCAGGGGCCTTTCGTGCCGCCGGAGCGGCGGGGCGTGGGACTGGTGTTCCAGGACTATGCTCTGTTTCCCCACCTGACCAATCTGGAGAACGTGCTGTTCGGCCTCGGCGCCCTGAAGCGGGCGGATGCGGAGCACGAAGCGCGCCTCGCGCTCGCCCGCGTGGACCTCGCCGACCTCGCCGACGCCTATCCCCACGAATTGTCCGGCGGCCAGCAGCAGCGCATCGCGCTGGCCCGCGCCATGGCGCCGCGTCCGGGCATCCTGTTGCTCGACGAGCCGTTCTCCGGCCTCGACAAGCGCCTGCGCGACCAGGTCCGCGCCGACACGCTGGCGGTGCTGCGCGACGCGAAGGCCACCGCCATCATCGTCACCCACGATCCGGAAGAGGCCATGCGGCTCGCCGACCGCATCGCGCTGCTGCGCAAGGGCGAGATGGTGCAGCTCGGCGCGCCGGCGGAGCTTTACCGCCGGCCGGCGGATCTCGGCGTCGCGCGCTTCTTCTGCGAGCTGAACGAGATCGAGGCAATGGCGCAGGACGGGCAGGTGGAGACGCCGCTGGGCCGTTTCCCGGCGCCGCCGGACATGAAGGACGGCACCGTCGTGGTCGCCATACGCCCGCAGGGCATCGCGCTCGCGCCCGCGGGCCGCGGCATTCCGGGCCGGATGGTGGAGCGGCGCTTCCTGGGCGAGCTCGATCTCGTGGAAGTGATCGTGGACGGCCTGGAGCGTCCGCTCGTGATCCGCCTGAGGGATGCTGGCCCGGCGCAGAAGGGCGACGAGGTGGGGCTTGTGGTCGATCCCGGCGACGTCCTTGTTTTCGCCGCGGGCGGGGCCTAGTGTCGCCGTCCGAGAAAATCCGTGCGTGGTCTTCGTCGTAAGGGCGCCGGGGCGAGAAGAGCTTCCTTGGAGGACGTTAAATGGGTTCGTTGAGCATCTGGCACTGGATCGTGGTGCTGGCCGTGGTGCTCCTCCTGTTCGGTCGCGGCAAGATCTCCGACCTCATGGGCGACGTCGCGAAGGGCATCAAGTCCTTCAAGAAGGGCCTGGCAGAGGACGAAGAGCCCGCGAAGGCTCCTGCCGCTCCGCCGGAGGCGCCGCGCCCCCTTCCGAGCCAGACCACCAGCGCCGCCGAGGCCGAGAAGAAGCCCGTCTGACGGCGGGCTTCCCCTTAAACCCTGGAGGAGGGCGGTGGCTCCGGCCGCCGGGTGCAGGCGCTCATGTTCGAGATCGGCTGGTCCGAGCTGATGCTGATCGGCATAGTTGCGCTGATCGTCATCGGCCCAAAAGAGTTGCCTTCGGTGCTGCGCACCGTTGGCCGCACGGTCACGAAGCTGCGCCGCATGGCCGGCGAGTTCCAGGGCCAGTTCCAGGAGGCCCTGCGCGAGGCCGACCTTGCCGACATGCGCAAGGAAATCTCGGATGTGACCGAGAGCGCGCGCTCCACCCTCGCCACCTCCGAGATGTTCGACCCGCTGCGCTCCATCCGCGAGGAGATCCGCAACACGGTGGAAGGCGGCAATCCGCCGCCGGCCGCGCCTCAGGCCCCCGCGCCCGAGGCTGCGCCCCTGCCGGAGGTTGCCGCCCCGCCCGAGGCCCTGCCGGAACCCGACCCCATGGCGGCGATCCGGGAGGAGATCCGCCGGTCGCTTGAAAAGACCACACCCGTGCCGGTCACGCTGCCGGCCGATTCCGTTTCCGCCCCCGCCGCCGGTGAGACCAAGAGCGCGTCATGAGCGACGAGGACGACATCGACGCCTCCAAGGCCCCGCTGATAGAGCACCTGATCGAACTGCGGTCGCGGCTGATCAAGTCGCTGATCGCCTTTCTCGTGGCCTTCTTCATCTGCTTCATGTTCGCCAAGCAGATCTACAACATCCTGCTTTGGCCCTATGAGTTTGCATCCGGCTTCGCGCCGGGCGTGAAGCTCATCTACACGGCGCCGCAGGAATTCCTGTTCACCCAGATCAAGCTCGGCATGTTCGGGGCGGCGTTCATCTCGTTCCCGGTGGTGGCGACGCAGGTCTACATGTTCGTGGCGCCGGGGCTCTACAAGCACGAGAAGAACGCCTTCCGGCCCTATCTCATCGCCACGCCCATCTGCTTCCTCATCGGCGCGGCCTTCGTCTATTTCGTCGCCATGCCGCTGGCCATGACCTACTTCCTGGGCATGCAGCAGGCCGGCGGGGACGGCAAGGCGGAGATCTCGCTGCTGCCGCGCGTGTCGGAATATCTGTCCCTCATCACCACGCTCATCCTGGCCTTCGGCATCTGCTTCCAGCTTCCGGTGATCCTGACCCTGCTCGGGCAGATCGGGGTGGTGACGCAGGACATGCTGAAGAAGACCCGCCGCTACGCCATCGTGGGCGTGTTCATCGCGGCGGCGGTGCTCACCCCGCCGGACGTGATCAGCCAGCTCTCCCTTGCCCTGCCGACGCTGCTTCTCTACGAGGTGTCGGTCTATCTGGTGGGCATCGTCGAGAAGCGGCGGCTGGCGGCAGAGGCGGCGCGGAACGCGGCCGACGCCGCGACAGCCGACTGACGGCGGGGCTTCCGGATCGTTGGAATTTTCTGGGCGCGCGGTGGTTCTCCCCCATGCGTCATGGCCGGGCTTGACCCGGCCATCCACGCGGATGGGCCGGGACGCGCACCCTCAATCTGGTGCAGTCGGCCCGGCGTGGATGCCCGGCACAAGGCCGGGCATGACGGTGGTGCGGATGGTCCGGCGCTGCCCCCATGCGGCGGAGCCTTGCCATGCACGACATCAAATGGATCCGGGACGAGCCGGAAGGGCTCATCAACGCGCTGGTGCGGCGCGGCGGCGGGTCCGACGAGTCGAAGTCGGCGGCCGAGGCACTGGTGGGCAAGCTGCGCGGCCTCGACGAGGCGCGCCGCGCCACCCTGACCCAGCTGGAAACCCTGCTCGCCCGCCGCAATGCCGCCTCCAAGGAGATCGGCCAGGCCAAGGCCAGGAAGGACGAGGCCACCGCCGCCGCCCTCATGGCCGAGGTGGCCGAGCTGAAGGAGAAGGTTCCGGCGCTGGAGGCCGAGGCCAAGCGCCTTGAGGCGGAACTGAACGGCGAGCTTGCCGCCATTCCGAACGCCCCGCTCGCCGAGGTGCCGCCGGGTGCGGACGAGCACGACAATGTGGAGAAGAGCCGCTTCGGCGCGGCGCGCTCCTATGCCTTCACCCCGAAGCAGCATTTCGAGGTGGGCGAAGCCCTCGGCCAGATGGATTTCGAGACTGCCGCCAAGCTCTCCGGCGCCCGCTTCGTGGTGAACAAGGGCCCGCTGGCCCGGCTGGAGCGTGCGCTGGGGCAGTTCTTCCTGGATACGCATACGGCGCCAGAGCAGGACGGCATCGGTGGCTACATGGAAGTGAATCCGCCGTTGCTGGTGCGGGATGACGCGATGTTCGGCACGGCGCAGCTGCCGAAGTTTGAGGAAGACCAATTCGGCGTAATTGATGGGCTCACATTTCACCAAATCAAATCGCAGTTTTCTGACATTTCAGCCCCTGACGCTTCTGAATATCCTGAGGCAGCGTTGAGTTTAGTGGGTGATGGGACGAAGAGGCTCGACCGTTGGATTGACATTTCTCGGCGCTGGCTCATCCCCACCGCCGAAGTCCCCCTCACCAACCTCGTCCGCGAAAGCATCCTCTCCGAGGAAGAGCTGCCCCTGCGCCTCACCGCCTGCACGCCCTGTTTCCGGGCCGAGGCGGGTGCGGCGGGGCGGGATACGCGGGGCATGATCCGCCAGCACCAGTTCACCAAGGTGGAGCTGGTCTCCATCACCACGCCGGAGAAGTCCGCCGAGGAGCACGAGCGCATGCTCGCCTGTGCCGAGGCGGTGCTGAAGAAGCTGGACCTGCATTATCGCGTGGTCACGCTCTGCACCGGCGACATGGGCTTCGCCTCGCAGAAGACCTACGACATCGAGGTGTGGCTGCCGGGGCAGGGGGCGTTCCGCGAAATCTCCTCCTGCTCGGTGTGCGGCGATTTCCAGGCCCGGCGCATGAATGCCCGCTACCGCCCCGCTGAAGGGAAGGGACCGCGCTTCGTCCACA
Organism: Xanthobacter autotrophicus; assembly: GCF_030015065.1. Lineage (GTDB taxonomy): Bacteria > Pseudomonadota > Alphaproteobacteria > Rhizobiales > Xanthobacteraceae > Xanthobacter > Xanthobacter autotrophicus_D. Next base: position 49,626 of record NZ_JAIVFN010000016.1, read on the forward strand.
CGCTGAACGGCTCCGGCGTGGCGGTGGGCCGCGCGCTGGTGGCGGTGCTGGAGACCTACCAGCAGGAGAACGGCGCCGTCACAGTTCCGGATGCACTGCTGCCCTATATGGGCGGGCTGAAGACCGTCGAGAAGCTGAAATAGGGGTGACAGGGGCCGCCGCAGCGCGGCCCCCTCCCCAGCCCTCCCCCGCAAGCGGGAGAGGGAGCAACACGGCTGCCATGGAAAGCGCGGCCCCCAATGCCGGAGCGATGTAAGCCCTCTCCCGCTTGCGGGGGAGGGTTGGGAGGGGGCGGGAGCGCACGGAAAACGGCCTGCTGGGCCGCGAAGAGGAATGGAAGATGCGCATTCTGGTCACCAATGACGACGGCATCCACGCGGCGGGCCTCGAAGCCTGCGTCCGCATCGCCCAGAGCTTCACCGACGACGTGTGGGTGGTGGCGCCGGAGTTCGACCAGTCCGGCGTCGCCCACTCACTCTCCTTATCCGATCCGCTGCGCCTCAGGCAGATCGAGGAGCGCCGCTTTGCGGTGAAGGGCACGCCCACGGACTGCGTCATCATGGCGGTGCGCCACATCCTGGCCGATACCCCGCCCGACCTCGTGCTCTCCGGCGTCAACCGGGGCCAGAACATCGCCGAGGACGTGAGCTATTCCGGCACGGTGGCGGGGGCCATCGAGGGCACCATCCTCGGCATTTCCTCCATCGCTTTGTCGCAGGCCTTCGGCATCAAGACCCGCGAAAACCCCAACTACATCACCGCCGAGACCCACGCGCCGAAGATCATCCGCACCCTGCTGGGCGAGGGCATCCCGCCCGGCATCGTGATGAATGTGAACTTCCCGGACCGCGCGCCGGACGAGATCGCCGGCATCGCCGCCACTTTCCAGGGCAAGCGCGACCAGCGCCTCATGCGCATCGACGAGCGGCGCGACGGACGGGGCAATCCTTATTACTGGATCGCCTTCGAGCGCCGCATCTTCGAGACCTCCCCCGGCTCCGACCTGCGCGCGCTGGACGAAGGCCGCATCTCCGTCACCCCCCTGCGCCTCGACATGACCGACGAGCCGCAGATGACGCGCCTCGCCCTGCTGTTCGACAGCAAGTAGGGGCGGGCAGGGC
>NZ_JAIVFN010000017.1 GCF_030015065.1 Xanthobacter autotrophicus
TGCCGGGGGTGTGGGGCGGGGGCTCAGCTCGCGCCCCATCGCAAGGCGATTGGCTGAGGGAGGTCACGACACCTCCCCCTTCATACGATGGAGCGGCACGACGTTGGCGGCGGCACATGGGAGTGCGCTGGCTGGCAGGTACTCGACCTCGTCGTCGAAACCATCGTCAGCGGGCTGCACCTCGCCCAGGTCGCGAAGCAGCTGCCACGCCTTGAAACCGACGTAGAACAGATCAGGCAGCCGGTCTTCGACCCGGCGCATCTGGCCATGTGCCTCGCGCACCTTGTCGAGCAGCTCGGCGCCCTCTGGCAAAAACCGCTCGGTCTCATTCCACCGCTGGCACCCGGCGGCCAAGGCGGCCGCCGAGAAGGGCTCGAAGTCGAGAGCGTTGACGAGCGTAGCTGCAAGCCGCTCCACGACCTCCGGGTACCGCTCGTTGCTCAGGTTGACGCGGGCTGACAAGAAGCCGCTCACGATGAGCACGGTTTCTTCCGGGGTGGCCGGCGTACGGAGCGCATGCGAGAGCGCGCTTTGCGCCGCGTTGATGACCTCGACGTCAGGCACGCGCCTGTGGATCGCGCGGGCCTGCTCCCGCATGTGAGCAGACACTGTCTCTGCCGGGGTCAGGTCCTCGTTCCACGAGAAGCCCATCACGTCGTAGTCCGACGTGATCTCTCTGAATTTCGCGTACCAACGTCGGGCGGTCAGGAAGGGCTCCAGGACCGCACACGGCACCCTGACGATGTCGGTCATGGACAGTTCGCGGCCGTCTGAAAGCGTGATCGCGTCGCCCATTTCAGAAGCCCCCCGCTGGCAACGGCTTCCCGCCGTTCAAGGCCATCTCGTAGGCAGCCTTGGCCTTGGAAGCAGCGACCATGGCGGTGAGCTGCGCCACCGAGGCAGGCGGCAGCCCGCGCGGCGCGTACCGGGACGGGGCCGGACGCTGGGGCTGGCTCTGGCGCGGAGGGTCGTCCCGCCAACGCCCATCACGCAACCAGTATGCGGGCATGGTGATGAAGCGAGCCTCCTTGCCCTGGCAGGCTGCGGCGAAGCGCAGGACGCCATTCAGGAGATCACCCGCCGTCGCGCCCCGGTGGCGCGCCGCGGCGTACTCGCGGCGAGCCCCGTCGCAGCCCTCCCGCTTGGGGTACTGGTTGAACCACTCGGTGAAATCCTCCCCGAACTCGTCCACCTTCATCCGGGACGGGGCGCAGGGAGGGGCCGGATCGTGCGGCGGCTCCGTGATGTCGAGATCGGAATGCGGCGGGGGAGGGGGGAATCCCCCTCCCTTCTTCTTCCCTTGGTTATCTTCCCTTGATCGGATGAGATTTTCTTCATCCCAATCTGGATGCGAAGTATCAGGGGTGAAGTCGACTTCGGGGTCGTCATTTTTTTCCAGGGTCGAGGTCACCCGCTCGAAGGCGAGGTCGTAGGAGTTGCGCGCACCCTTCGACGGAGTCGTCCTCACCCACCCGAGCTGCTCCAGCTCGCGCAGCGTCTGCGCCGTGCGGCGGCGCGACAGGCCGATGCGGGCGGCCAGACGGTCCATGGATGGATCACACTGACACGTCTTGGCATTGTAGTGATCAGTCAGAACAAAGAAGAGATTGCGCGCGGAAGCGGACAAGTCATGGTCGCTCATGACGAGATTCATGAGCTTCCACTTGTCCAAGAGGGTCAGCCTGTGCTTTTTCGCTTGCGCGTCATTCTGAGTGCTGTTAGACATGTGCTATTCCATTGGTGTTCTGAAGTGAAGAGAAGCCCGCCCCCTCCAGAGGGCGGGCTTTTCATTCAGCTCGTGGTGGTGATGCGGGCGGGCGGCGCCGAGGCGATGAAGTTCTCAATCTCGTGCGCCTCGAACATGAGGCGCTTGCCGAACTTTTTGCCGCGCAGGCGGCCCGTGCCCAGCATACGGTAGAGCGTGCTCTTGCTGAGCCCGAGGAAGTCCTGGGCGTCGCGCATCGACATCAGGCGAGTATTGGTGGACACGTTCATCGGAACTCTCCAAGTGTTGGACACGAGGGAGAGCTTCCGGGATTTCTCGGGAAAAATAGTCCCCAATAACCCTGCTATTTTTGCGTGTCGGCCAACTTTTTGCGGGCCAGCGCCAGGATGCGGCTCGATGTGGAGCCTGAATTCAGAAGTCCGAGGAAGTCCTTGTCGCCCGGCGCGTTGAAGAGCGAGGACAGCTCAGCGAGGAACTCACGCAGGTCGTGGTTTTTCTCAGTCGCCTTCTGACCGGTTACGCGGGCCCATGCGCAGATGATCACCATGGCGGCTTCGTCGCGTTGATGGTCGCGCGGGCGCCCGCCTTGCCCCGTCATCGGCAGAGAGACGGCGATTGCGTCCAGCGCCGCCCTTATCTCATCCGGCGGCGGCGCGGGCGGGAGCCCGGCGCACGCTGTAATCGGACGATGTCGAACCAAGCGCGCGAGCGCATCTATCCCGCCCAGTTGACTAGTGACGAGAGCGCGCAAGGTGGGGGACTGCTCCCACCACGCCTTGTGCCAGACCTTTGCGCTTTTTTCCGTCTTGAGGCGCAGGCTCTTCAATTCCTTCGGGAAGCTCGGCGCCTTGCTGCCGGGCGCCAGCCGAATGGACCACCGACCATCGTCACCTTGGTGGACCTGCCAAACAGGAGCTGCGTGCTCTTCACGAAGGCCCTCAAAAGCGACCGCCGCGTTCCAAATTTCAGCACCCGCCGCCTCGACCGCAGCGGCAGGCGCCCCCGGCGCCGCCTCTCGGACGAGCGCCACAACGTCAGTGTGTCGGACGAAATGGTGGGCGCTTGCCCAAAGGGCCTTGGTGCGGTCAATGAGGCGGACTTGGGTCTCCGGCTGTGGCTCTGCCGCTACCGCGGCAATCTCGTCCTCGCTCGGGGGCTCATGGCCGAAGTCCCGGCACAGTTCGACGAACTTTTCCCGGTCGAAGATGCGTCCGCCCGCGTCCGCTGTGGTCGAGTCCTCTGCCGCCTGGGCGATTTGGCGTGCGAGCCGAACCAGAGATGACTCAGCGGCGGGCGGACGACGCTTCATGCCGCTTTCTCTTCGTTCGCACCGGCCAGGAACTCGCCCCATGCGTCCATGAGCTTCCGGCGCTTCTCAAGAGCGTCAGAGCGCCTGTAGGCCGCCTCCGTGGCGTCGCCCACGGCGTGGGCGAGCGCAGCCTCGGCAACTTCCCGTGGAAAGGCCGTCGCATCGCCGGCCCAATCTCGGAAGGAGGAGCGAAAGCCGTGAACTGTCACATCCAGCTTGAGGCGGCGCAGCAGCGCCGTCAGGCTCATGTCGGAGAGCGGCGCCCCCCGCTTCTGTCCCGGGAAAACCAGATCATCTGGCGCATGGTCGAGCTGGGCCACGACCTGGAGAACCTCCACGGAGCGGTCGCAGAGCGGGACGCGGTGGGGCCGGCCCGCCTTCATGCGGTCGGCCGGCACGGTCCAGACCCTTGCCTTCAGGTCCATCTCAGACCATCGAGCGCCCCTGACCTCGCCGGACCGGGCCGCGGTGAGGATTAGGAACTCCAGGGCGAAGGCGGACATCCCGCGCACCAGTCGCAGCCGCTTCAGGAATGCCGGCACCTCCTCATAGGGCAGGGCCTCGTGGTGCCCACGCTGGAGCTTTTGTCTCCTGGGGAGGGTGAGGGCGAGGTGGCCTTTCCAGCGTGCCGGGTTTTCACCTGAGCGCAGGCCCTTGGCCTTCGCCGCATCCAGGACGGCCTCGATGCGCCCACGCAGGCGCGAGGCGGTTTCGTTCTTACCAGCCCAGATGGGCGTCAGGATCGAGAGGACGTCCTCGGTGGTGACGTCCGCGACCGCTTTGTCACGAAGCCCGGTGCAGTAGCCCGAATCTACGTAGGCGCCATCATCCCCCCGCTGGAGGCTGAGAGTCGTTCGCCACTGGTCGATGTGTTTCGGGTTCCGCCAGCCGGGCGCCATCGTGGCGATGTGCGCCTCGGCGACCTCCCCAAAGGTCGGAGCGTTCCCCGTCTCGCGGACCTTCCGGCGCGCCGCGATCGGGTCGACCCCAGCGGCCACCTGTTCCCTGGCGGCCGCGGCCAGCTCCCGCGCGCGGGCCAGGGAGACGGATTGTAGTGGCCCAAGGCCCAGCTCGCGCAGTCGGCCTGAGCCCAGCGTCGAGGGGTCGTCCTTCCATCTGAAGAGGAAGGCCCATGTCTTGGCCCCGGATGGGTTCACGACCAGATACAGATTGCCGCCATCCGCATGCCGGCCGGGCTTCGTGATGGTTGCGACGGTCTTGGCGTTGAGGCGATTGAGTTGCATGGCCTGCGTTAGGGTCAGTTCCGCGAGGCTGATTTGCCCCTAACGTCTACCCTAACAGCGGCGTGGGATTATGGGAAACTGACTGAAGCGTAGAGAGTAGCGAACGCATAGAAAAGTGCGTTTTTCTATGCACTTATGGGACTTAGTGGGAATGTCTGGAACTAGGGGCTGGCGGAGAGAGAGGGATTCGAACCCTCGATACGGTTTCCCGTATACACGCGTTCCAGGCGTGCGCCTTCAACCACTCGGCCACCTCTCCAGCCCGGCGCGCCGAGGCGCGCGCAGATCCCTCGGGAAGGCGGCTGCCGAATGCGGCCACGCCGCCTTCAACCGCTCCGCCACCTCTCCGACCGGGAGGGAAACCCGGACGCCGGACATTGCGTCATCGCTTTCCAGGGGAATTCGAAGACCAGCAGCGATCGAGCAGCGCTGCATACCGGCGAGGCGGCGGAATATAGCGGCTTGTTGCCGTCTGGCAAGACGTTATCGCAACGCTGCCCACAGGCCGAACCACGACACCCGGCGCATCTGTTCAGAGCGACCGCGAGAGGCCGCCGCAGCCATCGCCCAAGCGCATCGGCGGCCGCTCTCCATGCGTTGAAAGCAGGGCCTTCCGGCGCACCCGCCGGGCGCGGCCCCAGCGCTCCCCGCCCGGCGCCGGAAACCGGCGGGACCGGAATGGTCCCGCCGGGCCATCCTCAATCGCGCAGCAGGTCGTTGATGGAGGTCTTGGACCGGGTCTGCGCATCTACCCGCTTCACGATCACCGCGCAGGACAGCGAAGGGCCGGGCTGGCCGTTCGGCAGGGGCTTGCCGGGCAGCGCACCGGGCACCACCACCGAATAGGCCGGCACCTCGCCCACGAAGACCTCCCCGGTCTCGCGGTCCACGATCTTGGTGGTGGCGCTGATGAAGACGCCCATGGAGAGCACCGAGCCGGTGCGCACCACCACGCCCTCCACCACTTCCGATCGAGCGCCGATGAAGCAGTCGTCCTCGATGATCACCGGGCCGGCCTGCAGCGGCTCCAGAACGCCGCCGATGCCCACGCCGCCGGACAGGTGCACATTCTTGCCGATCTGGGCGCAGGAGCCCACGGTGGCCCAGGTGTCCACCATGGTGCCCTCGCCCACATGGGCGCCGAGATTCACGAAGGACGGCATCAGCACCACGTTGGGCGCGATATAGGCGGAGCGACGCACGATGGCGCCCGGCACGGCGCGGAAGCTGGCGGCGCGGAAGTCCTTCTCGCTCCAGGACAGGAACTTGGAGGGCACCTTGTCCCACCAGTGGGCGCCGCCGGGGCCGCCGCCGATGGGCACCATGTCGTTGAGCCGGAAGGAGAGCAGCACCGCCTTCTTCAGCCACTGGTTCACGGTCCAGTTGCCGTCGGCGCCCCTCTCGGCCACGCGGGCGGCGCCGCTGTCGAGCAGCGAAAGCGCCTCGTCAACGGCGAGACGCACCTCGCCCATGGTGGAGAAGCCGATCTCGGCGCGCGTCTCGAAGGCGTCGTCGATGATGCGGGAAAGCGCGGCAAGGCGGGCGGCGTCGGCCATGGGATCCTCCGGATCGGCCGCGCCCCCGCGCGGCCGGGCATGTCAATTCAGGGCGGGATGAAAGGTCAGCCGCGTTCCTTCACGGCGACGAACTTGAGCTTGGGCCATTCCTCGATGGCGCGGTCGAGCACCCACTGGCTGCGGGCGAGATAGACCGGCGCCTCGTCGCGGTCGCGGGCGGTGGAGGAGCGGTTCGCCTCCATGAAGCGGTCCACCTCGGCCCGCTCGCCGACGATCCAGCGGGCGGTGACGAAGGATACCGCCTCGTAGCGGATGGGCACGCCGTATTCCTTCTCCAGCCGCGCCGAGAGCACGTCGAGCTGCAGGGTGCCCACCACGCCCACGATGGGGGCGGGATCGGAAACCGGACGGATCACCTGCACCACCCCTTCCTCCGCCATGTCCTGCAGCGCCTTCTGCAGCTGCTTGGCCTTCATGGGGTCCGAGAGCAGCACCCGGCGCAGGATTTCCGGCGCGAAGTCCGGCAGGCCCTCGAAGCGGATGCTCTCGCCCTCGGAGAGGGTGTCGCCCACCCGCAGCATGCCGTGATTGGGAATGCCGATGATGTCGCCGGCCACCGCCTCGTCCACCGTCTCGCGCTCCTGGGCGAAGAAGAAGATGGGGTTGGCGATGGCCATGTTGCGCTTCTCGCGCGGATTGAACAGCTTCATGCCGCGCTTGAACCGGCCCGAGCACAGGCGCACGAAGGCCACGCGGTCCCGGTGGTTCGGGTCCATGTTGGCCTGCACCTTGAAGACGAAGCCGGAGACGAGATCCTCCGCCGGCTCCACCATGCGCTCGCCGGCGGCAGAGCGCGGCAGCGGGCTCGGCCCCACCGAGCCGAGGCCGAACAGCAGCTCGGCGACACCCGCCTCCTTCAGCGCCGAGCCGAAATAGACCGGCGAGAGGTGCCCCTCGCGGAACGAGGCCAGATCGAACGGCGGCAGCACGCCGAGCGCCAGCGTCAGGCTCTCCACCGCCTCGTTGATGATGCGCTCCTCCACCCCCTCAAGGTCGATGAGGTCCTCCGGCGTCTCGAACGGCACCTCGCGCACCAGCGGCCCGCCGCGCTCGGTGGCGAGCAGGGCCTTCCTGTTGGCGATGTCGATGAGGCCGCGGAAGTCCACGCCCATGCCGATGGGCCAGGTGAGCGGGGTGAGGTCGAGGGCGAGGGTGGAGGAGACCTCGTCCATCAGGGCGATGGGGTCGAGGCTCTCGCGGTCCACCTTGTTGACGAAGGTGAAGATGGGAATGTCGCGCAGGCGGCAGACCTCGAACAGCTTGCGGGTCTGGCTTTCGATGCCCTTGGCCGCGTCGATCACCATCACCGCCGCGTCCACGGCGGAGAGGGTGCGGTAGGTGTCCTCGGAGAAGTCCGAGTGGCCGGGCGTGTCCAGCAGGTTGAAGACGATGCCGTCGCGCTCGAAGGTCATCACCGAGGAAGTGACCGAGATGCCGCGCTGCTGCTCGATCTCCATCCAGTCGGAGCGGGTGCGCCGGCGCTCGCCGCGCGCCTTCACGTGGCCGGCCATGCGGATGGCGCCGGAGGCAAGCAGGAGCTTTTCCGTCAGCGTCGTCTTACCGGCGTCCGGATGGGAGATGATGGCGAAGGTGCGCCGGCGGGCGAAATCCGGCAGGGGCGCCGCCGCCGTGGAATGGGTCTCGTCGAGCATCGGGGCTATATAAGGCGAAACCCGATTTCGACAAACCGGGATGGCGGGGGAACGCGCGATGATTGGCCGATGGATAGGCAGCAAGGACGCCAGCGGCGGCCGGAGGGTGGCGCGCGCACCCATGCGGCGGGCCGGGCTGCTGGTTGCGGCGCTGGTGGCCGGCTGGAGCGGGCCGGCAGCGGCGCTGATGCCGCCTTATGTCTATGAGGGCGCGCGGCGCGATGCGGCGAGCGTCATCGTCATCGCGGTCCAGAAGGTGAAGCCGCCGCAGGAGAGCTTCGGCGCCTGCATGGTCACCGGCACCGTCGCCCGGGTGGAGCGGGGCACCGCCTACAGGCCGGGGCAGGCGGTGACGATCGCCGTGCCCTGCGCCCGGCCCGGCGCCGCCCCGCCCATCGGCGGTACCATCTGGCAGCCGGTGGATCGCCTCGAAAAGTCGCGCTTCGGCCGCGCCTTCCTCGATGCGGCGGGACAGGTGGTGCTCTCCCAGTACGAGCCGCTCGCCGCGGCCCCCTGACCTCTCGCCGGGCGGCTGGGGCACGCTTTGTGCTTGGTGAGGGGGCGTGAGGACCCTTGGGTGGAAATCCGCCAACAGCACGGCAGTCCTGCCGGGGCGGAGGACCGACGACCAGCGATCCGTCCTCTGTGGTGCGACAAAGGCCACAACGCCCGGAGGAACACGACATGACCTCTCCTGCCCCGGAGGTCCGCTGCGACCCGACGCCCGACGTGACGGCCGATCCGGCTCCCCTCGATTTCGCCGCGCTGGACGCGGCCTATGTGTCGCCCACCTATCTCAGGACACCGCTGCGGGAATTCCTGCTGACCACCGATCGCGGCCTCTACTGGCTGCGGGCGCCCGCCGGCATCGGCAAGACAGCGTTCGTGCGCGGCATCATCGCCCGGCGGCCGGGGCGCGATCCCGCCGTGCTCGAGGGCATCGACAGCACCATTGCCAGCGACATCCGGGCCATCGGCGTCCATGTGCAGGGCCCCCTGACGCCGCACGCGCTGGTGACGGCGCTGAAGGATGCCTTCGCGGCGGAGTTCGGCGTCGCGCTCGCGGAAGCCGCCAGCGCTGAGCCGACAGGGGCGGACGTTCTCGCCCTGCTCGGCGCGGCGCGGGACCACCTGACCACCACCGGCGCCAAGCGGCTGCTGGTGGCCATCGACGGCCTGGAGCGGATCGCGGACGGGGGCGCCATCGCGGTGCTGCCCGCGGCCGCGGAGATGCCGCCGGGTGTGGTCCTGCTCCTGACCTCGCGGCCCGCCGCCGACTGGCCACAGGGCCTGTTCGAGGCGATGACGGCGCAGGTGGGTGGCGGGGCGGTGGTCCGCGACATCGGCTATGAGGACAGCGTCTATACCGACATGCTGCGCGGCTATTTCAAGAACCGGATCCGCCCGCTGATGCGCAGCCGCGCCATTGCGCACCTGACGCACCTGCTGGAGACCAAGGCCTCCTTCGAGCGCGGCGGCCGTGACAACCGGCTGACCAACGACCCCCTGCTGCGGGATGCCCTGAAGGACGACTGGAAGAAGCTGACCAACAAGCATCCGCGCTATTCCGGCATCCAACTGCCGGTGGTGCCGCTGGTGGAGATGCTCGACCAGTTCGACCAGTTGTGGGTGGATCTCATCGACCGGGCGGATCGCCGCTTCGACGGCGTCTCCGCCATCATCGGCGCCCTCGCGGCCGGCTCGCTCCAGGTCGAGGAGGTGGCGGGATTGCCCACGGGACCGGACCTGCATGCCCGCCTCGGGATAGCACAGGCGCACCCCGTGCCGTGAACGCAGCATCGTGAGCCGAGCGCCGGACGCCCGCAGGGGCCGGCGGCGCCCTCACTCCCTGGAGCGCGGCGCCGCTTCCATGGCCGTGTTGCCGGAGGTGTCCAGCGCCGGCGCGACCTTGCCGGCAGTCATTCCGGTGCCTTGGGACATGCCCCCGCCGCCGACGAGGCGTCGGCCGAAGGCGCGGCCCGGCTCCTCGATGAAGCGCCAGGTGAGACCGGCCACCGCCACCACCACCAGCGCCAGCGCTAGGGAGAGCAGCGTGCCCTGCCACAGGGGCATCTGCGACCAGGGCGCACCGTCCGGCCGCTCGCCGATGACCCGCTTCAGAATGGTGTCGGTGGTCACCAGGATGAAGAAGTGAACCATGTAGATGGAATAGGAGATCCGGCCGAGAGCCTGCAGCGGCCGGGTGTTCAGCAGCGCGCAGGCAAGACCGCGATCGGTATGGAGCAGCAGGACGAGAACCGTCAGCGGCACCAGCGCGACGATGATCGTCGGGCCCTGGCAGACCGAGAGCAGCAGGAGCACCGCCAGCACGGTGCCCCCCTGCCACAGGTTCAGGGCACCGTCCGACGCCGCGGCGAACAGCTGCTTCAGCCGGCCGGAAGTCACCGCCTCGTAGCACAGGGCGCCGAGGAAGAAGCCGGACAGGCCGCGCAGAATCGCCGCGGGCCCGTAGAAGGCCTGCTCCAGGCCGTCATGCAGCGTGGCGGCGTAGATGTAGGAACAGGCCGCGAAGATGAGGACGCCGAGGGGTGCGAAGCGCCAGCGCAAGGGCCGCAGCGGCGCCGTCAGGGCGAAAACGAGATAGGCAAAGACCTCGCAGCTGATGCTCCAGCTTGGCCCGTTCCAGAAATTGCGGTCGAACATGCCCCACGCCTGCACCAGGAACAGGGTGGCGAAGAACAGGCCCGGAGACTGGTCGCCGGTGAAGGGCGCGCCCTTGTTGAGGGTGATGCCCTTGTTCCAGAGGTAGAGCTTGAACAATTCCTGCGCCAGGAACACCATCAGGACGCAGAAATGCAGCGGATAGACCCTGAAGAACCGCAGGATGAGGAAGCGTTGCATCGCACGCGAATCGTCGATACGGCCGGCATAGGCCGAAGAGATCACAAAGCCTGACAATATAAAAAAGACATCGACCGCAAGGTCACCATGAATGACGATCGGCAGAGACTTGAAAATACTCGAAACGGTCATGTGATAGAAAACGACGAGCAAGGCTGCCATGCCGCGCAGGCCGTCCAGCGCGCGATATCTCGCACTTTCCATAAGGTGACCTTCTAAAAGATCTATGCGAGGAATTGGGGGCCGGCATGGACGTGAAACATCTTCTGCGCGGACGATTTCGCGCCCATACGACCATCGCCCTACAGGACGAAAACTGACGCCAAACCTTAGCCACAATTGAAATTGGCGTCAACCGATTACCACTACAGGCAGAAACAGAAAGCCCCTGCGCGCACCCCGCGCATTTCAGACCAAGCCCCTGTCATGAAAGCGAAAAAACGCAAGGGGAAAAGCCATGCCGGCTCCCCCTGCGCGCAGGCACCGCAGGGCGACCCAGACGGGGAACCCTGCTGGATGAGGAGCTTTGGATGAGGAGCTTTGGAAAGCCAATCAGGACCCCCAGCCCGATCAGGTTGGCGCAACCTGATCGGATCGCTCCGCGTGTCGCGAAGCCGGGGGCGTCAGTCGCCCTGTCCGGGCTCCGGAGAGAACAGCTCTTCCTTGCCGGGCTTGCCGTCCCACTCCTTGGCGTCGGGCGGCGGGTCGCGCTTCAGCGTGATGTTGGGCCACGCCTTGGCATATTCGGCATTGAGCGCGAGCCACTTCTCGAGCCCCGGCTCGGCATCGGGCTTGATGGCCTCGGCCGGGCATTCCGGCTCGCAGACCCCGCAGTCGATGCACTCGTCGGGGTGGATGACGAGCATGTTCTCGCCCTCGTAGAAACAGTCCACCGGGCACACGGACACGCAATCCATGTACTTGCAGCGGATGCAGTTCTCGGTGACGACGTAAGTCATGGACAATCCCTTTCGCGGGCATCGGGTAGCCCAGCCGGGCGCGCCACGCAAGCGCGCGCAAGGCCGCGGCCACCCATTTCCCGTCACGCTTCTGTTATTTCATCAAAAAGCGCGCGTGCCGATGTAGCATCTCCCCGCCGCTCCGAAAAGCCGACGATTCGCAGCACCCGCACGTTCCGGTCCAGCGCGATGGTGAGCACCTGCCCGGCACGGGCCTGATGCGACGGGCTCGTGACCCGCGCACCGTCGAGCCGGACATGGCCGGCGCGCACCAGATCCGCGGCGGCTTCACGGGTGCGCACCACGCGGGCATGCCAGATCCAGCGGTCGAGCCTCTGCCGCTCCGCCGGATCCGTCACCTCGCGGGCCCCATCACTTGCCCTTCTTCTCCGCTTCCATGCGCGCCTTCAGCGCGGCGAGGGCGGCAAACGGGCTGTCCGGATCCGCCGGCTTGTCGCGCCGGCGCTCCTGGTGCGCCGGACGATGCTCGGCACGCTGGTCCGGACGGTGCTCGGGGCGCGGACCCCGATTGCCCTCGCCCTCGCGCGGCCCGCGGAAGGGGCGGTCACCCCGGGGCGGCCGCGGCGGGCGCTCGCCCTGGGCGCCGGGCGCGCCAGCCTCCGCGGCAGGCGCCTGCTCCGGACGGCGATGGGGCGGGCGACCATCGCGCCGCTCACCGCGGCGCTCATTGTCCTTGCCACCCTCGCGGCGCTCACCCTCCTTGCGGTCGCCGAAACGGCGGCCCTCACCGTGGGGACGCTCGCGGCGCGGCGCACCGGGCGGACGGCCGGGGCGCCACACCTCGATCATCTCGGGCTCGGCGGGCGCGCCTTCCACCGTCTCCGGACCGCCGGGCACGGCGGGCGCGTTGACCTCTGCCGCCACCTCGGCAGCGGTGGGATCACCGGTTTCCTCAAGGGCCTCGACCGTAACTTCCGCCTCGATCTCGTCGGCGAGGACGGCGTCCGCCTCCTCCGACTCAGCGGCAGCGGGCTCGGCCTCAGGCACATCGGCCGCGATCATCTCAACGTCGGAGGCAGAAGCCTCGATCTCGGACGCCGCGATCTCGGCCGCCTCGTCCCCGGATGTCTCAAGCTGGGACGCTTCCGCCTCGGGCGCCTCCTGAGCCACCACAGGCGCAAGCTCGGCGGGCGGCGCATCGAACAGGAGGTCGGCCTCGATGGCGCCTTCCGGCAAGGGCGCGAACTCGGCCGGCGCGGGCGCGACCGCCGGGGCCTCGGCCTCCGGCGGAGGTGGCGGGCGGCGCTCCATGCGGTAGCCCAGCGATTTCAGGATGGAGGCGAAATCCTCCCCCGAGCAGCCGGCCAGCGAGGTCATGCCCACGGTCACGGTGAAGCCGCGCCCGTCCACCGCGCCCGCGGGCTTGGGGCCGGCGGAGCCGGGCCGCCAGGCCAGCGCCGGACGGATGAGGTCGGCGAGCCGCTCCAAGATGTCCACGCGCACGGCGCGCTCGCCGCACACGCGGAAGCCCACGGCGCGGTAGAGCCCCTTCTGGATCTCGTGATCCACGGGGATGGAGGTGCGCCCGGAGGCGGCCAGGTGCGGCAGCTCGTCGAGCCCCTTCTGGGCGAGGCCGCCATGCTTCAGCGCATAAAGCTCGGCTGCCAGCGAACGCGGCGCGGGCTTCAGCAGCGCCGGCAGGTAGATGTGGTGGGCGCCGAAGCGCACGCCATAGCCGCGCAGGGTGGCGCGGGCCGCCTGGTCGAGCCCCTTCACCTCCTCGGCCACGCGGGCACGCTCCAGCACGCCGAGGCTCTCGACGATCTGGAAGGCGATGCCGCGGGCGATACCGGTGATGTCCTCCGCCGTGCCGAGCTTGGTGAGCGCGCCGAGCAGCTTCTCGATATGGGCCGAGACCCACAGGGTGATGCGCGCCTCCACCTGATCGCGGGCGGTGCCGGTGAGGTGCTCGTCGGCGATGATCTTGAAGCGCGGCTTCAGCACCTCGTCGCCGGGAATGAGCTTGGCCACGGCCTCGCCGGTCCAGCGGATGGTGCCGTCGAAGGTGAGCACGAAGGCCTCGTCCACCGCCTGGGCGACACGCCCCGCGCGCTGCTCGATCTCGCCCGCCAGCGCCTTCTGGGCAGCGGCGCGCAGGGCCTTGGCCTCCTCCCCGCCCGCCGCCGGATCCGGGGCGAACTGGAAGCCATGGAGGTGGCCGATGACATGGCCTTCAACGGTAACGTCACCGGTCTTGCTGATTTCAGTTTCGAGCATCGTGTTCTCTCGCAGGCGCCGCATGAGCACGCTGGTTCGCCGGTCCACGAAACGCTGGGCCAGCCTTTCGTGCAATGCGTCCGACAGCTTGTCCTCGACCCCTCTCGTGACGCCTTGCCAGTGCCCCGGGTCCTTGAGCCAGTCGGGCCGGTTGGCCACGAAGGTAAGGGTTCTCACCTGCGCGATCCGGTTCGACAACGTGTCGATGTCGCCTTCTTGGCGATCGGTCAAGGCGATTTGACGCGCGAACCAGTCATCGGGGATGAATCCGCCCCCGGAAAGATGCCCGAAAAGCGTTGCCACGAGCTCCGCATGGGCCCCTGGAGAGACCTTGCGATAATCCGGCACCTGGCACGCATCCCACAGCCTTTCCACATCCGAAGCCGAGGCGAGGCGGGCTGTCACCTCCGTGTCCCGGCTCATGATTTCGAGCACGGCCAGGTCGTCGGCGACGGGCGCGCGCGTCAGGCCCTCCTCCCTGGGCAGCTGGGAGAGGCTGGCGAGAAGGGCGGCGGCGGTGCGGAAATCCGGAACGGCGTTGCGCCATTGCAACACCTTCGCGGTGTCGAACACATGCTCCTCCAGCCGCCCCACGAGTTCCTCGTCGAAGGGCGGGCACCGCCCGGTGGTGCCGAACGAGCCGTCGCGCGTCGCCCGCCCGGCGCGGCCGGCGATCTGCGCCATCTCGGAGGCGTTGAGCTTGCGGAACTGCCAGCCGTCGAACTTGCGGTCCGAGGCGAAGGCCACATGGTCCACGTCGAGATTGAGGCCCATGCCGATGGCGTCGGTGGCGACGAGATAGTCCACGTCGCCGGACTGGTAGAGCTCCACCTGGGCATTGCGGGTGCGGGGCGAGAGTGCGCCCATCACCACCGCCGCCCCGCCGCGCTGGCGGCGGATGAACTCGGCGATGGAATAGACCTCCTCGGCCGAGAAGGCGACGATGGCCGAGCGCCGGGGCAGGCGGGAAATCTTCTTCTCTCCGGCGAAGGTGAGGGTGCTGAGGCGCGGGCGCACCACGATGTTCACGCCCGGGATCAGCTTCTCGATCAGCGGGCGCATGGTGGCGGAGCCGAGCAGCAGCGTCTCGTGCCGGCCGCGACGGTTCAGCATCCGGTCGGTGAAGACGTGGCCCCGGTCCAGGTCGGTGGCGAGCTGGATCTCGTCGATGGCGACGAAGGACACGTCCAGGTCGCGCGGCATGGCCTCCACGGTGGAGACCCAGTAGCGCGGCGCCGCCGGCTTGATCTTCTCCTCGCCGGTGACGAGGGCGACCTTCTCCGACCCCACCCGCTCGACGATGCGCTGGTACACCTCGCGCGCGAGCAGGCGCAGCGGCAGGCCGATGATGCCGCTCTCATGGCCCAGCATGCGCTCGATGGCGAGATGGGTCTTGCCGGTATTGGTGGGGCCGAGGACCGCGCTCACCCCCCGCGCCCTCAGATTGCGCGGCAGCACGGCCCATTGGGTGACGTCGTCCATCGGCTGAATTCTGGTCCACTCAGGTGTGTGGGGGTCTGTAGCATATCGGGACAGGGGGACCATGGCGAAAGGGGGGGCCGTGAACAATTTGCGAACGCAAGGGGAGCGAATCACCGCTGCCCGACGGTTCGCGCCGCGTTCTGCATGCCCCCGCCAACCCCGCATGGTCCATGCACCATATGCGACACGGCAGGGCGCGGGGCACGACCGGGTGTTCCGGATCGGGACCACAGGGGCGGCGCAACGAAACAAAAAAGGAACGAAAGGCGCGCGAATCACAGCCTGTGGAAAAGTCCCTTTTGTTCTCCGCAGGAACCACTCCGGATACGGTGGAGCTGCACCTGCGACCCGCACCGGCAGAGCTGGGGGCAGGGATGGCTCCCCAACAGTCAGCCCCTTGACTCCATGCACTTTTTCAGCCCCATGGACGAGACGCCGCAGATGGCGGTGGCACCTCAGGAGGTGGCTGGTGTTTCTCAAGTGGGCAGAACTCTCCTCCCCGGCCATCGCCGCCCTCGACAAGACGCGCCTCGTCGCCGTGCTCCCGGTCGCCGCCGTGGAGCAGCACGGCCCGCATCTGCCGCTGGGGACCGACCTGTTCATCGCCGAAGGCTATATCGAGCGCATCGCATCCCAGGTCCCCCGCGATCTGGATGCCGTGTTCCTGCCGGTGCAGGCGGTGGGCAAGTCGGACGAGCACATCACCTTCGCCGGCACCCTCACTTTGTCGCCCGCCACCGCGCTCGCCGCCTGGGCGGAGCTGGGCGAGAGCCTCGCCCGCGCCGGGGTGCGGCGGCTGGTGCTCATGAACACCCACGGCGGCAACGTGCCGGTCATCGATCTCGTGGCCCGCACCCTGCGCATCAGGCACCGCATGCTGGCCGTCACCTGCTCCATGCACCGCTTCGGCTATCCGGTGGGCCTGTTCACGGAGCATGAGCGCGCCCACGGCATCCATGGCGGCGAGATCGAGACCTCGCTCATGCTCGCCTTCCGCCCCGAGCTGGTGGACATGACCCATGCGGGCGACTTCACCCCCTACAGCGTGGCCATGGAGAGCGAGTTCGCGCGGCTTCGGGCCAACCATCCGGTGGGCTTCGGCTGGCTCGCCGAGGATTTGAGCGCCGATGGCGCCATGGGCGATGCGCGCGGCGCCACCGCCCTCAAGGGCGAGGCGGCAGCGGAATTCGGCGCGCGGGCCTTCGTGGAACTGCTGAAGGACGTGGCGGCCTTCGACCTGGAGCGCTTCGAGCACCACGTGTGATACCAACGGCCTCGGCCTTCGATCGAGGCCGCTGGTAAAGGTCAGGACCGCTCCGCCGCCGCGATCAGCTCCGGCAGGTGAGCGCGGTTCAGCGCCAGCCATTGCAGGGCGATGATAAGGAAGCCGTTGATGCAGCGCCCCTGCGCGATGGCGGCAAGCGCCTCGTCCACCGGCACTGCGAACGGCTGCGTCATCTCCGTCTCGTGCCGCGCCCCGGCCCGCGCGGGCAGCGCCCCGGCATCGAGGATGCCCAGATACATCAGGGCGAACTCGTCGGTGACGCCCGGCGTCGGCGTGAAGGTGAGCATGGGCAAAACCAGGCGCGGCTCCACGCCCGTCTCCTCGACGCATTCGCGCACCGCCGCCGCTTCCGGGTCCTCGCCCTCTTCCACCAGCCCGGCCACGATCTCCACCAGCTCTCCCCGCCCTTGGGCGAGATGGGCGGTGAGGCGGAACTGGCGGATCAGCACCACGAGATCGCGCCCGGGATCATAGCCCAGCACCCCCACCACGCGGCCGCCGCGGACGATGTCGCGCACTTGGGCGTCGCAGGTGCCATCGTCGTGGTGGAGCACCAGGCGGTAGCGCTCATAGGGCCGGAAGCCCTTCGCCAGCAGCTCGGGCCCTTCCACGTCCACCCGCGCGGGGCGATCCTCCATCAGGGGCGGCTCCGCCTTGGTCATTGGCGCACCACGCCCTGGCCGGCGATCTCCAGGTTGAAGGCTGCGGCGAACAGGGCCCGCGTATAGGCCTCCTTCGGCTGCTCGAACACGGTGCGCGCCGGCCCCTCCTCCACCATCTTGCCGTCGCGCATGACCAGGATGCGGCTCGCCAGCGCCGAGACCACGCGCAAATCGTGGGAAATGAACATGAAGGTGAGGTCGCGCTTGCGCTGGAGCGCGCGCAAAAGGTCCACGATCTGCGCCTGCACGATCATGTCGAGGGCGCTGGTGGGCTCGTCCAGCACCACGAAGGACGGCTCCAGCGCCATGGCGCGGGCGATGGAGATGCGCTGGCGCTGGCCGCCGGAGAACTCGTGGGGATAGCGGTGCCGGCTCTCGGGATCGAGGCCCACATCCGCGAGCGCCGCCACCACCCGCGCCTCCCGGGCCTCGGCGGACAGGCCGCGCTGGTGGACCAGAAGCCCCTCCCCCACGATATCGCTCACCGACATGCGCGGCGAGAGCGCCCCATAGGGGTCCTGGAACACGATCTGCATGTCGGACCGCAGCGGTCGCATGGCCTTGAAGGAGAGGCCGTCGATGCGCCGGCCGAGGAAGGCCACCGGCCCCTTCGAGGAGATGAGGCGCAGCAAGGCAAGGCCCAGCGTGGTCTTGCCGGAACCGGATTCGCCCACCACCCCCAGCGTCTCGCCGCGGCGGATGGCGATGGAGACGCCGTCCACCGCCTTCACGTAGCCCACCGTCTTGCGCAGGATGCCGCGCTTGATGGGGAAGTGCACCTTGAGGTCGGTGGTCTCCACCACGATGGGCGCGTCGGGGACGATGGGGGCGGGATCCGGCTTCGGCTCTGCCTTCAGCAGGGCCTGGGTGTAGGGGTGGCGCGGATTAAGGAAGGTCTCCTCCGCCCCGCCCTGCTCCACGATCTCGCCCCGCTGCATCACGCACACCCGATCGGCGATCTTGCGCACGATGTTGAGGTCGTGGGTGATGAACAGCATGGCCATGCCGAGGCGGGCCTGAAGCTCCTTCAAGAGCTTCAGGATCTGGGCCTGCACGGTGACATCGAGGGCGGTGGTGGGCTCGTCGGCGATGAGCAGGTCCGGCTCGTTGGCGAGCGCCATGGCGATCATCACCCGCTGGCGCTGGCCGCCGGAAAGCTGGTGCGGATAGGCGGAAAGCCGCTCTTCCGGCTTGGGGATGCCCACCTCGCCCAGAAGCTCCAGCGTGCGGGCGCGCGCGGCGGCGGCGCCCATGCCGCGGTGGAGGGTCAGCATCTCCACCACCTGCTGCTCGATGGTGTGGAGCGGGTTCAAGGAACTCATGGGCTCCTGGAACACCATGGTGATCTTGTTGCCGCGCACCGCCCGCAGCTCGCGCTCGGGGACGGCCAGCAGGTCGCGCCCCTCGAACAGGATGCGGCCCGAGGGGTGGCTCGCGGCGGGATAGTTCAGCAGCTTGAGGATGGAAAGCGCCGTCACCGACTTGCCGGAGCCGGATTCGCCCACCAGCGCCAGCGTCTCCCCCTTGGCGAGGTCGAACGACACATGCTTCACCGCCAGCGCCTGCCCGGTGCCGCTGGGATCATCAACCCGGCGGAAGGCGACGGAGAGGTCTTCGACGGACAGGAGGGGCTGGGTCATGGGTCCGTCCCTCACGAAAAGGTCTTGCGCGGGTCGAAGGCGTCGCGCACCGCCTCGCCGATGAAGATCAAAAGGCTCAGCATCACCGCCACCGTGAAGAAGCCGGTGAGGCCCAGCCACGGGGCCTGGATGTTGTTCTTGCCCTGCGAGAGCAGTTCACCCAGCGAGGGCGAGCCCGGCGGCAGGCCGAAGCCGAGGAAGTCCAGCGCGGTCAGCGTCATCACCGACGACGACAGGATGAAGGGCAGCATGGTGAGCGTCGCCACCATGGCGTTAGGCAGCATGTGCCGCGTCATGATGGTGAGGTTGCCCACGCCCAGCGCGCGGGCCGCCTGCACGTACTCGAAGTTGCGCGCGCGCAGGAACTCCGCCCGCACCAGCCCCACCAGCGAGACCCACGAGAACAAAAGCAGGATGCCCAGCAGCACCCAGAAGCCGGGCACCAGCACCGAGGAGATGATGAGCAGCAAATAAAGCGAGGGGATCGCCGTCCAGATCTCGATGAAGCGCTGGAACAACAGGTCGATCCAGCCGCCGAAATAGCCCTGCACCGCTCCCGCCGCCACCCCGATCACCGAGGAGACGATGGTGAGCGCGAGCCCGAACAGCACCGAGATGCGGAAGCCGTAGATGAGGCGCGCCACCACGTCGCGGCCCTGGTCGTCCGTCCCCAGCCAGTTGTATTCGAGGCCCGAGCAGCCGTTGACCCCCTTTTTGTCCGCTACCGCCTTGCACTGCGCCTCGGTGAGCATCCAGGTGGGCGGAGAGGGCGCGGGGGTGGGCAGGTCCAGATTGTGGGTGGAATAGGAGAAGCGGATCGGCGGCCAGATCATCCAGCCCCCCTTCTGCGCGATCAGCTTCTGCAGGAAGGGATCGCGATAATCGGCGTCGGTCTCGAAGTCGCCGCCGAAGGTCGTCTCCGGATAGGCCCGCACGACCGGAAAATAATAGCCCCCGTCATAGGAGACGAGGATCGGCTTGTCGTTGGCGATAAACTCGGCGCTGAGGCTGATGACGAACAGCACCATGAAGATGACGAACGACCAGTAGCCGCGCCGGTTGGCGCGGAAATTGGCGAGGCGGCGCCGGTTCAGGGGCGAAAGGTCGAAGCGCCCTCGGGGCTTGGCCGCCCCCGGCGGCTGGAGCTGGCCGTGGGGCACGTCGCGGGCGGCGGCCACGTCGGTGGGCTCGCCGGGCTGGAGCACGGGGACGGCATCCATGGCTCAGACCTCCCGCGTCTCGAAGTCGATGCGCGGATCGACCAGCATGTAGGTGAGGTCCGAGATGAGGCCGACGATGAGCCCGGCCAGCGAGAAGATGTAGAGGGTGGCGAACACCACCGGATAATCGCGGTTCAGCACGCTCTCGAAGCCGAGCAGGCCGAGCCCGTCCAAAGAGAAGATGGTCTCGATCAGCAGCGAGCCGGAGAAGAAGGCGGCGATGAAGGCGCTGGGAAAGCCGGCGATGACGATCAGCATGGCATTCCTGAACACGTGCCCGTAGAGCACCCGCCCCTCGCTCAGCCCCTTCATCCGGGCGGTGGTGACATACTGCTTGCGGATCTCCTCAAGGAACGAGTTCTTGGTGAGCAGCGTCATGGTGGCGAAGGCGCCGAGCACCATGGAGGTGAGCGGAAGCACCAAGTGCCAGGCATAGTCGGCGATGCGCTCCGGCCAGCTCATTTGCCAGAAGTTCTCCGACGTCAGCCCGCGCAGCGGGAACAGGTCGAGGAACGAGCCGCCCGCGAACAGGATGATGAGCAGGATCGCGAACAGGAAGGAGGGGATGGCATAGCCGACGATGATCACCGCCGAGGTCCACATGTCGAACCGCGAGCCGTCGCGCATGGCCTTGGAGATGCCGAGCGGAATGGAGATGAGATAGGTGAGCAGCGTCATCCACAGGCCGAGCGAGATGGAAACCGGCATCTTCTCGCCGATCAGCTGCAGCACCGTGATGTCGCGGAAATAGGAGCGGCCGAAATCGAAGGTCGCATAGTCCTTGATCATCTTCCAGAAGCGCTCGTGGGCCGGCTTGTCGAAGCCGAACTGCGCCTCCAGCTGCTTGATGAAGGCCGGGTCCAGCCCCTGCGCGCCGCGGTACTTGGAGGAGGCCGCATCCATGGCCGCGCCGGCCTGGGCGGCGGCGCCCGCGCCCGAGAAGTCCCCGCCCCCGCCGGAGACGCGGGAGGTGGCGGACACGTCGTCGCCGGTTAGTTGGGCGATCACCCGCTCCACCGGACCGCCGGGGGCGAACTGGATGACCACGAACGACACCAGCATGATGCCGAGAATGGTCGGCACCATCAGGGCGATGCGGCGGATGATGTAGGCGAGCATTCTGTCTCCCGATCCGGCGCGACGGTGCAGCCAAGGGCTCCCATCGTCAACCGCCCCCTCTCAACCGCCGGGTTCGACCGCCGGCCTCAACCGTTGCGGGCCGGCTCCGCGCCCGTGCTCCACCAGGTGTCGAGCGCGCCCAGATCGTAGCGCGGCTTGAGGGCGGGGCGGGCGAACTGGTTCCAATAGGCGATGCGGTGCTGGCCGGAATACCATTGCGGGATCCAGTAGCGCCCGGCGCGCAGCACCCGGTCCAGCGCCCGGCAGGCGGTGACGAGAGCGGCAGCGTCGGGGGCGGCCAGCGCCGCATTGATGAGCCCATCCACCGCCGGATCGGCAATGCCGGCCACGTTGTAGGAGCCCCGGGTGCGCGCCGCCTCGGTGGAGAAATAGGCGCGCAGCTCGTCCCCCGGATAGGGCGCGAAGGAATAGCGCCGCACGATCATGTCGAAGTCGAAGCCCTGCAGGCGCAGCTGGAACTGGGCCGGGTCCACGATGCGGAAGGTGGCGTCGATGCCCACTTTCTTCAGGTGGCCGATGAAGCGCGCCGTATGGCGCTCCATGCCGCCGTCATCGTCCAGGAACTCGATGGTGAAGGCCTCGCCCCTGGCGTCCACCAGCTTGCCCTGCTGAACGCTCCAGCCGGCGTCCTTCAAGAGGTTCAGGGCCTGCCGGCGCAGGTTGCGGTCCTCGCCGGTGCCGTCGGAGGCGGGGGGCACATAGGGCTCGCCGAACACCTCTTCCGGCAGGCGGTCGCGGAACGGCTCCAGCAGCTTCAGCTCGGCGGGGAATGGCAGCCCCTGCGCCATCATCTCCGAATTCTGGAAGAAGGAGACGGTGCGGGTATAGGTGTCATACATGAGGTTCTTGCGGGTCCAGTCGAAGTCGAACAGGAGCCCGATGGCCTCGCGCACGCGCCGGTCGAAAAACTTGGGCCGGCGAGTGTTGAAGAACCAGCCCTGCACCCCGGAGAAGCTCTCGTCCGGCAGGGTCTCCACCTTCACCCGTCCCTCGCGCACGGCGGGGAAATCGTAGGCCGTGGCCCATTCGCGGGCGGTGAACTCCTCGCGGAACAGATAGGCCCTGGCCTTGAAGCCTTCCAGGCCCGCCACGCGGTCGCGGAAATATTCGTAGCGCACCGTGTCGAAGTTGAAGCGGCCCTTCATCACCGGCAGGTCGCGGCCCCAATAGTCGGGCACCCGCTCATATTCGATGAAGCGGCCCTGCTCGAACCTCTTCACCCGATACGGCCCCGAGCCCAGCGGCACCTCCAGCGAGGACTGGTTGAACGGGTGCTTGGCGAGGAACGCCCTGGAAAAGACGGGCAGGCCGGCGGCGGTGAGCGGCACGTCGCGGGCGCGGCCAGGGCGAAAGCGCATCACCACCTCTCCCAGCCCGTCCGCCTCCACTGCGGTCAGATCGCGCAGGGCCATGCGGATGGTCTCGTAGCCGTCCGCCTTGAATGCCTCGAACGAGGCCACCACGTCCGCCGCCGTCACCGGCGTGCCGTCGTGGAAGCGCGCCTCGCGCCTCAGCTTGAAGCGGTAGGTGAGCCCCTCGTCGGCGATCACCACCGAGCCGGCGAGGCGGCCATACATGGCGCTCTTCTCGTCGCCGGCTGCGGTCATGAGCGTGTCGTAGACAAGCTCGATGCCCTGCGCGCCGTTGCCGCGCTGGTTGTAGGGATTGAGCGTGTCGAAGGTCAGGAGCGACTGGTTGTAGAAGGTCGCCCGGCCCATCTGGGAGAACGGTCCGCCCTTGGGCGCGTCCGGGTCCACATAATCGAAATGGGTGAAGCCGGCGGGATAGCGCAGATCCCCGAAGAACGACAGGCCGTGCCGCTCCACCGCGGCGGCGGAGGCCGCGCCCTCGTTCGCCGCCGCGTCCTGCGGCGCCGGCTGTCCCCGCGCGAGGGTGGGCAGGAGGGTGACGGCGGAGGCCGCCGACAGCAGCAGCGAGCGGCGCGACAGGCTCATTTGCCAGCCCCGGTGCTGTTCGCCCCGCCGCTGGCCGGGCCGACCGCATTCACCTTGGCCGCCTTGGCCGGATCGAACCACCAGATGTCCGGGAAGGCGAAGGAATAGGTGGGCAGCGTCGCGGGACGGGCGAAGCGATCCCAGCGCGCCGTGCGGGTATAGTTCAGCGTCCAGGCGGGGACGACATATTCGTTCCACAGCAGCACGCGGTCGAGGGCGTGGGTGGCGGCCACCAGGTCCGCCCGGTCGGTGGCGTAGATCACCTTCTCGATCAGGGCATCCACCGCCTTGTCCCGGATGCCGGCGAGGTTGCGCGAGCCCTCCCGGTCGGCGGCTTCCGTGCCCCAATATTCGCGCTGCTCGTTGCCCGGCGAGAGCGACTGGCCCCAGCCGGAGACGATCATGTCGAAGTCGCGCGCCCGCACCCGGTTGATGTACTGGGAGGAATCCACGAGGCGGATGGTCACGGTGATGCCGAGGCGCTCCAGCGCCGGCTTGTAGAACACCGCCACCCGCTCCATGGCCGGGCTGGAGATGAGCAGCTCCAGGGTGAAGGCCTCGCCCCTGGCGTCCACCAGCTTGCGGTTCCTGATCTCGTAGCCGGCATCCTTCAGCAGGCGGGCGGCTTCGCGCAGGTTGGCGCGCCGCGCATCCTCCGATCCGCTCTCGGGATTGGTGTAGGCCGTAGTGAAGACCTGCGGCGGCACCTGGTCCTTCACGGTCTTCAGGATGTCCAGCTCGCGGCCCTGCGGCAGGCCGGAGGAGGCGAGCTCCGTACCCGAGAAGTAGGAATTGATGCGCTTGTACTGGCCGAAGAACAGGGTGTGGTTCATGCCCTCGAAATCGAGCGCATAGTTCAGCGCCCGGCGCACCCGCGGGTCCTTGAACTTGTCGCGCCTGAGGTTGGGGATGAAGGCCTGCATGATGCCGGAGGCGCGGTTCTCGAACATTTCGAGCACCACCCGCCCCTCGGCGCGTGCCGGAAAGTCGTAGGCCGTGGCCCAGTTCTTGGCGGAGGATTCGGTCCGGAAGTCGTACTGGTCGGCCTTGAAGGCCTCCAGCATCACCGTGTCGTCGCGGAAATACTCGTAGCGGATCTCGTCGAAATTGTCCTTGCCCACATTCACGTTGAGGTCTTTGGCCCAATAGTCCTTCACCCGCTCATAGGTGATGGAGCGGCTGGGCACGAAGCTCTTGACCCGGTAGGCGCCGGAGCCCAGCGGCACCTCCAGCGAGCCCTGGGTGATGTCGCGCGGCTTGCCGGCGGCGTCGGTGCCGGTCCACCAGTGCTTCGGCAGGATGGTGAGCTGGCCCACGATCTGAGGCAGCTCGCGGTTGCCGGCCTGGTCGAAGGTGAAGGTCACGTCGCGCTCGCCGGTCTTCTCGGCCTTCACCACATGGCTGTAATAGAAGCGCTGGTTGGGGTTGTTCTTCGTCAGCGCCTCGAAGGAGAAGACCACGTCGTCCGGCGTGATGGGGCTGCCGTCATGCCATTTGGCGTCGGCCCGCAGGCGGTAGGTGACGGAGGAGAAATCCGCCGGGTGGCTGACACCCTCGGCGATGAGGCCGTATTCGCTCGACACCTCGTCATACGAGGCGGTCATGAGCGTGTCGTAGACGAGATTGATGCCCGCCGCCGGCGTGCCCCTCGGCACCACGAAGTTGAAGGTGTCGAAGGTGCCGTCTTCGGCAAGGCGCAGCAGTCCGCCCTTGGGCGCCGCCGGATTCACATAATCGAAATGGGGAAAGCCCGCGGGATATTTCGGCTCCCCCATGAGGGAGAGGCCGTGGCGGAACGCGGGGACCGCCGGCGCTGCGCTGCCCGAAGCAACCTGCGCCTGCGCAAGGCCGGCCGGAGCGACCGCGGCCCACGCCACGGCTGCGAGGACGGCGAGGCGGCGGACGGAGGGCAGGCGCATCGGTGTCTCCAGGGCGATTCCGGTGATCTCGGCAATACCTGATTATGACACCGGGAGCGACGGCAGAAACATGGCGGCAGCCGGGCCGGCGCTTCGGCCCGCGCCGCCATCCCGCAATTGCCAAGGGGGCGCAGGCACGAAAAAGGCCGATCCCACGGGGATCGGCCTTGCATTCGGGCACCCGGCAGCGCGGATGACAATGACGTGAAACAGGCTGGCCTCAACAGCTTGGGCGGAATGACCGCCCTCCATATTCCGCTCCCCGGCGCGCCGCCATGGAACGGCGTACCGAAGCCCCCCTCACTTCGCGGCGGTGGGCAGCGGCTTGGGGCTGTGGGACAGGCTGTTGAGATAGGCGATGAGGTCGGCCCGCTCCGCTTCCTTCGCGATCCCGGCGAAGGCCATCGCGGTGCCGGGCACGGCCGCCTTCGGATTGGTGAGGAAGGTGTTGAGGGCCTGGGGCGTCCAGTCCCCACCCTTCGCCTTCATGGCCGCGGAATAGCCGAAGCCCGCGACGGACGCCACCGGGCGGCCCACGATGCTGTAGAGGTCCGGACCCACCTTGGCGCCGGCGCCCTCCTGGAAATTGTGGCAGGCGGCGCACTTCTTGGCGGCAGCCATGCCCTTCTCGACGGAAGCGGTGGCGAACAGCTGCTCGATCGGCACTTCCGCCGCCTTGGCGGGGCCGGCGGAGGCGGCGCCGCCTTCCTGCACCACGATATCGAAGCCGGGCTTCGCGGGCGCTTCGGGCGTGAACAGGATCTGCGACACGATCCCCAGCCCGAGGGTAAGCGCCAAGGTGCCCAGAACCGCACCTGCGATCTTGTTCAATTCAAAAAAGTCCATCGGCGCTTCGCCCCTCGGAGCCCTTGATCCTCGCCGCCGCGGCGCA
This sequence comes from Xanthobacter autotrophicus, assembly GCF_030015065.1. GTDB lineage: Bacteria > Pseudomonadota > Alphaproteobacteria > Rhizobiales > Xanthobacteraceae > Xanthobacter > Xanthobacter autotrophicus_D. The sequence goes on from NZ_JAIVFN010000017.1 coordinate 25,763, forward strand.
TGGGATTTGGGTCCGGCCGGGCTTGCAAGCATGTCGATGAGCGGCGCGCGAAGAACCCCGCGCACCGCCGGCGACACTAAGCACTTTGATGTGAGCGAAGCAACCCGTATAAGGCGCGCCCCAATGCCACTCCCCGCGCCCGCTCCGGACGCGGCCCGAAGGGAGCCACCGCCCGACATGTCCCACGCCACGCCCAGCGAACGCGTGCTCGTGCTGATCCCCGCGCGGATGGCCGCCACCCGCCTGCCGGGCAAGCCGCTGGCGGACGTGGGTGGCCGCCCCATGATCGTGGAGGTGGCGCGGCGCGCCGCCGCAGCCGCCATCGGGCGGGTGGCGGTCGCCACGGATTCCGAAGAAATCGCCGTCGCCGTCCGGGCCGCCGGCTTCGCAGCAGTCCTGACCCGCGCCGATCATCCTTCCGGCTCCGACCGGATCTTCGAGGCGCTGGGCGCGCTCGACCCGGATGGCACCGTGGACGTGGTGGTGAACGTGCAGGGCGACCTGCCCACCATCGCCCCTGCCACCATCCGCCGGGCGCTGGCGCCCCTCGCCGAGCCGGCGGTGGATATCGCGACGCTCTGCGCCGAGATCGTGGAGGAGGAGGAGCGCACCGACCCCAACGTGGTCAAGGTGGTGGGCTCGCCCGTGGCGAACGACCTGTTGCGCGCGCTCTATTTCACCCGTGCCACGGCGCCCCATGGCGCGGGACCGCTCTACCACCATATCGGCCTCTACGCCTATCGCCGGCCGGCGCTGGCCCGATTCGTCGCCCTCGCCCCCTCGGTACTGGAGCAGCGCGAGAAGCTGGAGCAGCTGCGGGCGCTCGAAGCCGGCATGCGCATCGACGTGGCGGTGGTGGACACGGTGCCGCTGGGGGTGGACACCCAGGCTCACCTCGACCGCGCCCGCGCGATTCTCGCCCGGGAAAAGGCCGAACAGGATGGCCGAACAGAAGTGAGGACACCATGATCCGCCGCATCACCTTCCAGGGCGAGCCGGGCGCCAATTCGCACATCGCCTGCCGCGAGGTGTTCCCGGATTTCGAGGCGGTGCCCTGCGCCACCTTCGAGGACGCCTTCGCCGGGGTCGAGAGCGGGGCGGCCACCTATGCGATGATTCCCATCGAGAATTCGGTGGCGGGCCGGGTGGCGGACATTCACCACCTCATGCCGCACTCGTCCCTGTCCATCGTCGGCGAGCACTTCCTGCCGCTGTCGCACCAGCTGATGGCGGTGAAGGGCGCGAGCCTGTCCACCCTCAAGAGCGTGCAGAGCCACGTGATGGCGCTGGGCCAGTGCCGCAAGGCCATCCGCACCCTCAACCTCACGGCGGTCATCGGCGCCGATACCGCGGGTTCCGCCCGCGAGATCGCGGAGGCCGGCGACGTCACGCGCGCCGCCATCGCCTCGCGCCTTGCCGCCGACATCTATGGGCTCGACATCCTCGCCGAGAACATCGAGGACGAGGCCCACAACACCACGCGCTTCATCATCCTCGCCCGCGGCGGGGAATGGGCTCCGGCGGGCAACGGTCCGGTCATCACCACCTTCGTGTTCCGGGTGCGCAACGTGCCGGCAGCGCTCTACAAGGCGCTGGGGGGCTTTGCCACCAACGGGGTGAACATGACGAAGCTGGAATCCTACCAGCTCGACGGCCGCTTCACCGCCACCCAGTTCTATGCCGACGTGGACGGCCACCCGGACGACCGCCCCGTGAAGCTGGCGCTGGAGGAACTTGCCTTCTTCTCCCGCGAGATGCGCATTCTCGGCGTCTATCCCGCCCATCCCTACCGGGCGCAGTTCGAGACCATGCCAGAGGCGTTCTGACGCGACGCTCCGAGCTCATGCCTCAGTGGTCGAAGCGCAGGGCGATGCGCGCCCGGCCGCCGCTGCGGCCGAAATGCACATGGTCGGACAGCCGCTTGAGCATCCAGGCGGCGAACGAGGCCTGTTCCCTGGCGTCGCCCAGCAGCGCCTCGGGCGAGGGCCGCTCCTTGGGCGCCTCCACCACCTCGCCGTCATAGAGGAGATAGACGTCGAGGTGGGTCTCGTCGAAACGGGCGCGCAGCTCGATGGGCCCCTCGGCGATGCCGGCGTCGGTGACGAGCTCCAGCGCCTGCGCCACGGTCGGGATGGCTGCGGCGATCACGTCGCGGCGGGCGCCCCACACATCGCCCTGCCGCTCCAGGAAGTCGCGGGCGAAGGGGAAGGCGTGCACCCCTTCCGGCACCATCTGCCCGGTCTCGCGGGCGATGCCGATGCGGAACAGCAGGTTCAGCAGGATGGCGCTGAGCGCCCCCACCGTGAGCGGTGTGGAGAACAGCGGCTGGAGCGCCAGCGGCAGTTGCTCGCGCAGCGGCAGGAGCGCCACCGACAGCCCCGCCAGCACCGACAGCCCCACCACGAACACCCGCCGCTCGCTGAGGCGGCGGGAGGTCACGAGATCCATGCCCGCCACCACCAGATAGGACGAGGTGTAGAGCAGGATGCCGCCGATCACCGGCGAGGGGATGAGGGTGAGCGCCACGATGGCCTTCGGGACAAAGGCGATGGCGAAGATCATGGCTCCGGCGAGAATGCCGATGGTGCGCGCCGTGGACTGGGTGGCGAAGGCCAGCCCCACCGACGAGGAGGACAGCCCCGACTGGAAGCCGGAGGTCAGCCCGTTGAGGATGTTGCCGATGCCGCAGGCGGTGACCGCCCGCTGGGCGGCCTGCATGTCGGCGCGGCGCCAGTCGGCGTCGTTCATCTTCTCCAGCGAGACGGTGACCGAGAGCACGTCCACGAGGTTCATCATCACGAGGAGCGCCATCAGCGGAAACAGCGCCGGGGCGAACTGGAGGCTGGGCAGCGTCAGCGTCGGCCAGGCGACCAGGGGCGCAGCGGCGATGGCCGCGGCCGCCTCCGGATGCCCCGCGCCGAGCAGGAGCGCCAGCACCCAGCCGATGCCGGCGCCGGCGAAGACCGCGAACAGCTTCAGCCGTCGCGGCGCGAACACGGTGATGGCGACGATGATGCCGACGGTGGCGAGGCTGGCGAGGCTCGCATTCTGCGCCACCAGCGGACCGTGGTCGAGCCCGAGCGCCCGGCGCAAGGCCGGCCCCGCCAGCGACACGCCCAGCATGCTCACCGCCACGCCGCACACTTCCGGCGGCAGCAGCACCCTGAGCGGCCGCACCAGGCGCGCCATGAACAATTGGCAGATGCCCACCAGCAGCGTGGTCATGGCCATGAGCCCGAGCCCGCCCAGCATCAGCGCCTGCGCGGCCAGCGGAATCGCCCCCGGCGCCGGGATGTGCACGGCGAGATAGCCCGATCCGAAGCGCGTGCGCAGGCACTGGATGATGGTGGCGACGCCGATGCTCATGGCGCAGGCCGAGAGCATGGCCGACATCTGGTCCGCCGGCAGCCGCGCCTCGGTGGCCGCCAGCACCGGATAGATCAGGAAGGTGACCGCCAGCATGGCGTGCTGGGCGGCAAGCGGCACCAGGGCGGTCGGTGGCACCTTGTCGTCGAGCCCGTAGACCAGCGACACCGGGCGCCGCGGGGTGCGGCTGCCGCGCCGGGGATCGGGAAAGAGGCGCTCGATCGCCCGCCGGATATGGGACCGCGGCGACCGCGCCCGCGCCTTGGCGTCAAGCATTGATGCCTTCGACGAAGGCGCGGATGAGGTGATGGGCGATGGCGACGGGCGGCGGCACGAACAGGCCGTCCGGATGGGTGCGCGCGAGCATCAGGGCCGCCTCGTCCCGGTGGAACCAGCGGGCATCCTCCAGCTCGTTGCGGTCGATGACGATGTCGCGGCTCGTGGCCTCGGCGAGGCAGCCGATCATCAGCGACATGGGGAAGGGCCAGGGCTGGCAGGAGCGATAGGTGACGCGGCCGGTCGTCAGCCCCGCCTCCTCCAGCGTCTCGCGGCGCACCGCCTCCTCGATGGTCTCGCCCGGCTCCACGAAGCCGGCAAGGCACGACCACATGCCGGGCGCGAAATGCGGCTGGCGGCCCATGAGGCACCTGTCGCCCGCCGCGGTCAGCATGATCACCACCGGGTCGGTACGCGGGAAATGCTGCGCCCCGCAGGACGGGCAATCGCGCCGCCAGCCGGCGTCGACGATGCGCGAGGCGGAGCCGCAATTGGCGCAGAAGCCATGCCGGCCGTGCCAGCCGAACAACGCCTTGCCGCAGGCGATGGGGGGAAGATGGCGGGGCAGCACCAGCCCGCCCACGGCGACGGAGCGCAGGTCCGTCACCTTCAGCCCCTGCCCTTCCAGCTCTTCCCTCAGACCGGGATCGAAGGACAAGGCGAAGCGCGGCGCGCCCGCGTCAAGCCCGAGGAAGAGCGGCTCTCCCCGTCCTTGGGCCTGCGCCTCGGCGCGGGAGAACAGGGGGTCGAAGACCGGGCCCTCGCCCTTGAGCGCCACCAGCTCGCCGCCGAGCAGGTAGAAGCGGGCTTCGGGATCAGCGATGCGCTCGCCGGCATTGGAGCGCAGATGCGCCGCCCGATCGAGCGGGCTTCCGACATAGCCGAGGGCCGGCCACGCACCGAGTTCGGGACGGGAAAGAACAGACATGGAAAGCAAGGGGTTCCGGCAGGAAAGGTCGCATGGGCGATCTGTGCAGACCGTCGCATGGGCGCGGCCGGGAGGCAAGGTCGCACCGTCGCCGCGCGTCCCTCAGGAGAAAGCGAGCCGACTGCGCAGGGCTGCGAGACGCGCGCTGCGTTCCGGTCCTCCGAGGGGCATGCGCGTGCCGGCGCCGAAGACCGGCCCCGGCCATGCGGCGTCGCCGACATTGCGGCCCACCACATGCACGTGCAGCTGGGACACCACGTTTCCCAGCGCCGCCACGTTCAGCTTGACGCAGCCCGATGCCGCCTTCACTGCGGCGCTGACGGCGGCGATCTCCTCCATGAGGACGAGGCGGTCGGGCGCAGGAAGGTCGATGATCTCCACAAGCCCCGCCCGGCGCGGCACCAGCACCACCCAGAAGAAGCGGGCATCGTCCACGAGCCGCACATGGCACAACGGCAGGTCGCCGGCGGGGGGACCATCGGCCTCAAGGCGCGGATCGAGGGGGAAGGCGTCGGGTGCGGTCATGGCTGGGGTCACCAAGCGGGATGTCCGGGGACGATGTCCGGCGGGATCGGCGCGAAGGGGTGTCCACTCGACGCGCATCTGCGTCGGGGCACGGGATCGCGATGGGACCGACTCATCGCTCAGGGCCGCGCGGCCGGCAAGGCCGCGACCAGCAGCACGGCGCTCCCTCCCCGGCGGCAGGACCAGCCGGCGATGGGGCCATGGACGTGAGCCGCACCGGTTGCCCCCGCCCCCACTTGCCGCTATGGAGGCGCGCAATCACACCGCGCGCCCATGATCGAACCCGCGCGGGAGGACTTTCGGGATGTTCCGCTCGGCCCAATTGACCCGCCTCGACCCGCGCGCCGTCCGGCGCCTCGGTGCGGCGCGCCGGCGAAAATGACGCTCCCCTGACCCCGGCCCGCCGCCGCGCGGGCCGCCCAGAGACGTCTCCCATCCGTTTTCCAGGCGAAGAAAGGCACGAGCGATGGCTCGGCTGGTGATGAAGTTCGGCGGCACGTCGGTCGCCAATATCGAGCGCATCCGCAATGTGGCGCGCCACGTCAAGCGCGAGGTTGCCGCCGGCTACCAGGTGGCGGTGGTGGTCTCCGCCATGTCGGGCAAGACCAACGAGCTGGTGGGCTGGTGCAAGGATGCCTCCGCCCTCTACGACCCGCGTGAATATGACGCGGTGGTCGCCTCCGGCGAGCAGGTCACCAGCGGACTGCTGGCCATCGTGCTCCAGGAAATGGGCCTGTCCGCCCGCTCCTGGCAGGGCTGGCAGCTGCCCATCTCCACCGACGAGGCGCATGGCTCCGCCCGCATCCTCGACATCGACGGGGACAAGCTCGGCGCCGCCATCGACGGCGGCGAGGTGGCGGTCATCGCCGGATTCCAGGGCATCCACCTGCCCACCGGGCGCCTCACCACACTGGGCCGCGGCGGCTCCGACACCTCGGCGGTGGCGGTGGCGGCGGCGCTGAAGGCGGAGCGGTGCGACATCTATACCGACGTGGACGGGGTCTACACCACCGACCCGCGCGTGGTGCAGAAGGCCCGGCGCCTCGACCGCATCGCCTTCGAGGAAATGCTGGAAATGGCCTCGCTGGGGGCCAAGGTGCTGCAGGTGCGCTCGGTGGAGCTCGCCATGGTGCATAATGTGCGCACCTTCGTGCGCTCGAGCCTTGTGGATCCCGACGCCCCCGAGATGGCGAACGTGGAGAAGGCCGGAACGCTCATCTGCGACGAGGAGGAGATCGTGGCAAACCAGATGGAATCGCAGGTGGTCACCGGCATCGCCTTCTCCAAGGACGAAGCCCAGGTCTCCATCCGCCGGGTGGCCGACAAGCCCGGCATCGCCGCCGCCGTGTTCGGGCCGCTGGCCGACGCCCACATCAATGTGGACATGATCGTGCAGAACGTGTCGGCCGACGGCTTCACCGACATCACCTTCACCGTCCCCACCGCCGATTTCGAGCGCGCCAAGGCGGTGATCGAGAAGGCCAAGGACACCATCGCCCACCAGGTGGTGGAAGGCGCCGCCGACGTCACCAAGGTCTCGGTGATCGGCATCGGCATGCGCTCGCACGCCGGCGTCGCGGCCAAGGCGTTCGAAGCGCTGGCGGGCAAGGGAATCAACATCCGTGCCATCACCACCTCGGAGATCAAGATTTCGTTCCTGATCGATGCGGCATATACCGAACTTGCGGTTCGGACTCTCCATTCGCTATACGGGCTGGACAGCTGAGGGCGGACCCGCGGGGGCGCGCCGTTCAACGAAGAGCCCCGCGGGCACCTGAACCCGCCGACATTTGAGGATGCGGCCGATGCGTGGCGCGCTCGGCGGTCCGCGCGTATTGCTCCGCCGCCTCCGCGAGGTGATGGCGGAGCAGGTCAGCGCGCAGGACCGCCTCGACAAGATCGTGGTGCTGATCGCCGCCAACATGGTGGCGGAAGTCTGCTCGGTCTACGTGCTGCGCGTCGACCAGACGCTCGAACTCTATGCCACCGAGGGCCTGAACCGCGATGCGGTTCACCTGACCGTCATGCGCGTGGACGAGGGCCTGGTCGGCCACGTGGCCCGCGAGGCGGAATCCCTCGCGCTGTCCGACGCCCACAACCATCCGGAATTCTCCTACCGGCCGGAGACGGGCGAAGAAATCTACAACTCCTTCCTCGGCGTGCCGATCCTTCGGGCCGGCAACACGCTGGGCGTGCTGGTGGTGCAGAACCGGGCCCGGCGCACCTACACGGAAGAGGAGATCGAGGCGCTCCAGACCACCGCCATGGTGCTCGCGGAGATGATCGCCTCCGGCGAGCTCACCGCGCTGGCCAAGCCCGGCGCCGAGCCGGCGGTGCGCCGGCCCCTGCATCTGAAGGGCGTGGTGCTGGCGGACGGCCTCGGCCTCGGCCACGTGGTGCTGCACGAGCCGCGCATCAAGGTCACCAACGTCATTGCCGACGACGTGGTGAAGGAGACCGCGCGTCTCGACGCCGCCATCGGCAAGCTGCGCCACTCCATCGACCTGATGCTGGAGGATGACGGCCTCGCCAAGGCCGGCGAGCACCGCGACATCCTCGAAGCCTACCGCATGTTCGCCCACGACCGCGGCTGGATGCACAAGATGCGCGAGGCCGTGCTCTCCGGCCTCACCGCGGAGGGCGCGGTGGAGCGGGTACAGTCGGATACCCGCGCCCGCATGATGCGCGCCTCCGACCCCTATCTGCGCGAGCGCCTGCACGACCTCGACGACCTCGCCAACCGCCTGCTGCGCGAGCTGATCGGCCGCGCGCGGGGGACCGAGCGGGAGGCCCTGCCCGAGAACGCCATCCTCGTTGCCCGCAACATGAGCCCCGCGGCGCTGCTCGACTATGACCGCTCGCGCATCCGCGGCCTCGTCCTGGAGGAAGGCGGCACCACCAGCCACGTCACCATCGTCGCCCGCGCGCTCGGCATCGCCGCCGTGGGCCAGGTGGAGAACGCCGCGGGCCTCGCCGATCCCGGCGACCCCATGATCGTGGACGGGCAGGCCGGCGAGGTGCATCTGCGCCCGCCCGGCGACGTCGAGGAAGCCTATGCGGAGAAGGTGCGCTTCCGCGCCCGCCGCCAGGCCCAGTATGCCGCTTTGCGCACCCGCCCCTCCGTCACCAAGGACGGCGTGCACATCGAATTGCATCTCAATGCCGGCCTCTTGGTGGACCTGCCCCACGTGGCGGAGACCGGGGCGGCGGGCATCGGCCTGTTCCGCACCGAGCTGCAGTTCATGATCGCCTCGGCCTTCCCGCGCATCTCGGAGCAGCTGAAGCTCTATCGCGCGGTGCTGGATGCCGCCGGCGAGCGGCCCGTCACCTTCCGCACCCTCGACATTGGCGGCGACAAGGTGTTGCCGTACATGCGCACCGTCGAGGAGGAGAATCCGGCGCTGGGCTGGCGCGCCATCCGCCTCGGGCTCGACCGGCCCGGCCTGCTGCGCAGCCAGCTGCGCGCGCTGCTGCGCGCCGGCGCGGGGCGCGATCTGCGCATCATGTTCCCCATGGTGGCGGCGGTGGAGGAGTTCGACCGCGCCCGCGCCATCGTCGAGCGCGAGCTGACGCACCTGCGCAAGCACGGCCACGGCCTGCCCGAGAAGGTGTATGTGGGGGCCATGGTGGAGGTGCCGTCCCTGCTGTTCCAGCTGGACGAGATCCTGTCCCGCGCCGACTTCCTCTCCGTGGGCTCCAACGACCTCGTGCAGTTCCTCTACGCGGCCGACCGCTCCAATGTGCGGGTGGCGGACCGCTTCGATCCCTTGTCGCCGCCCGCTTTGCGGGCCTTCCGCCTGGTGGCGGAAGCCGGCCAGCGCCACGGCAAGCCGGTGACCCTATGCGGGGAGCTGGCTTCGCGTCCGCTGGAGGCGGTGGCGCTCGCCGCACTGGGGTTCCGTGCGCTCTCGGTGTCGCCGGCCGCCATCGGTCCGGTGAAGGCGATGATGCTGGAGCTGGACGTGTCCGCCGCCCGCAAGGTGCTGCTGCCGCTGCTGGAGGACAAGAGCGGCATGGCCGACCCGCGCGCTGCCCTCTCCGTCTTCGCCAAGGCGAGCGGCCTGCCGCTTTAGCGCTCGAACCGCCGTTTCGCCGCGCTTTCCCGACGCAACCCCGCCCCTACCTTTGCGGAACACCCCTTAGAGAATGACCGCCCTGCCCACCGCCAAGCTCGACCAGTTGGTCGCGCGCCATGCCGAGATCGAGGCCGCCCTCTCCCGGGGCGCGGAGGGCGAGGAATATGTGCGCCTCGGTCGCGAGTTTTCCGACCTCTCGCCGGTGGTGGAGCAGGTGCGCGCCCTCCGGGACGCCGAGCACGACCTGGAAGGCGCGCGCGAGCTCCTGGCTGAATCCGCCGCCGACCCCGAGATGCGGGAGATGGCGGCGGCGGAGGTGGAACGCCTGGAAGGCCGCATCGGCGCGCTTGTCACCGCCGTGCGCCTCGCCCTCCTGCCCAAGGACGCCATGGACGAGCGCGGCATCATCCTGGAGGTGCGCGCCGGCACCGGCGGCGACGAGGCCGCCCTGTTCGCCGGCGACCTCTATCGCATGTATGCCCGCTATGCCGCAGAGAAGGGCTGGAGCGTGGAAATCCTCTCCGAAAGCGAGGGGACCATGGGCGGCTACAAGGAAATCATCGCCGCGGTCCACGGGCGTGGCGCCTATGCGCGCCTCAAGTTCGAGAGCGGCGTTCATCGCGTGCAGCGCGTGCCGGCCACCGAGGCCGGCGGGCGCATCCACACTTCCGCGGCCACCGTCGCCGTGCTGCCCGAGGCGGAGGACGTGGACGTGGACATCAACGAGGCGGACCTGCGCATCGACGTGTACCGCGCCCAGGGCGCGGGCGGCCAGCACGTGAACAAGACCGAGAGCGCGGTGCGCATCACCCACCTTCCCACCAACACGGTGGTGGCGGTGCAGGACGAGCGCTCCCAGCACCGCAACAAGGCCCGCGCCATGGCGCTCCTGCGCGCACGCCTGCTCGACGACGAGCGCCAGAAGAAGGAGGCTGGCCGCGCCGCCGAGCGCCGCGGCCAGGTGGGCTCCGGCGACCGTTCCGAGCGGATCCGCACCTATAATTTCCCGCAAGGGCGCGTCACCGACCACCGCATCAACCTGACCCTCTACAAGCTGGAGGAGGTGATTGCGGGCACCGCGCTGGACGAGATCATCGCTCCCCTCATCACCGAGCATCAGGCCGCCCTGCTGGCCGCGGCCGAAGAGGGATGAGCCGTGCCGGCGGGCAGCCTCCATGGCTGACACCCTGACCATCGGCGCGCTGCGCCGACAGATGGCGGCGGCCCTCGCCGCGGCCGGCGTGGAGACCCCGGACCTCGATGCCCGCCTGCTGCTGGCGCACGCGCTCGGCTACGCGCCGGGCGACCTGCTGCTGCGCGCCGATGCCGTGGTTCCCCCCGAGGCCGCCACGATGGCCCGGGCCTTCGCCGGGCGGCGGGCGGGCGGCGAACCGGTGGCGCGCATCCGCTGCCGGCGGGAGTTCTGGAGCCTCGACCTCCATCTGTCCCCCGACACGCTGGTGCCGCGCCCCGACACCGAGACCGTGGTGGAGGCCGCCCTCTCAGCGCTTCCCGACCGGGACGCGCCCTATACCATCCTCGACCTCGGGACCGGCACCGGCGCGATCCTCGCCGCCTTGCTGGTGGAGCTCGCGAACGCCACCGGCATCGGCGTGGACCGGGCGGAAGGCGCGGCCGCGACCGCGCGCGACAATCTGGCACGCAACGGACTTGCCGGCCGCTCCCTCGTCGTGGTCGGCGACTGGGGCGCGGCGCTGGCCGGCGGCTTCGACCTCGTGGTCTCCAACCCGCCCTACATCACCACGTCCGCCATGACGGAGCTGCCGGCGGAGGTGCGCCTTCACGATCCTCATCTGGCGCTGGAGGCCGGCGCGGACGGCCTCCTCGCCTACCGCGCCATCACCGCCGACCTGCCGCGGCTGCTGCGTCCGGGCGGCGTCGCCGTCCTGGAGCTCGGCGCCGGGCAGGAACCGGAAGTGGCGGCGCTGGTTGCAGCGGCGGGGCTCGCTGTGGCCGGTCCCGCGCGCCGGGACCTTTCAGGTGTTCCAAGGGCACTCGTCGCCTGCCGGGCATGAGTTTCGGGGCGGACGCGCGGCGGCGCTCGCAGGCCGGCCATCCGCAAAGCGAGAAAAAACCGCTTGGAACCTTGGAGGGAAATGGCTAGTGTCTGCCTCAGGAATCGAACCGATGCGTTGGTCCAAGGGGCTGATGCGGGCTTCCGAAATCTCAAGCGGATGTTTCGGGCGCTATGGATGTGGTGGGACGATGCGCGCGCATGCTGCGCTCGTGCCCGCATCCTGCGGTTGGATCGTTTCACGGTGTTGAGCGCGCACGGGCTGGATGGCCCGGCAGCGTATCGTGTAACGGCGGCCGTGCTGGGGGCACGGAACGGGGCTCGGTGATCAGACAGATCCAGACTTAACGACCGATCGCATTTTCAGACCAGCGCGAAGGCCGGCGCAGGCGGCGCTCGCGAAGCTAACGTTCATCCCTGCGAAGGCTGGAGCATTTTCAAGCGAAACGGGCCCCCGCTCGCGCGACGAAATTGCTCTTAAGGGCGCGCGACTTGGCGTGCGCCGTCCGGGCGACAGGCCGGGCGGATTGCGGAAGTTCACCGGCGCATGGCGACCGGGCGCAGACGGCGGCGTGAACGCCGGGCGAGTAGAGAACGATCCAGATGAGAAATGGTCAGCAGAAGCGCATGCGCGGCCGCAACAACAACCGGCGCAGCTCAAACCCTTTGACGCGGGTCTACGAATCAAACGGGCCGGACGTGAAGGTGCGTGGAACGGCGCACCACATCGCGGAAAAGTATCAGCAGCTCGCCCGCGACGCCCAGTCGTCCGGGGACCCGGTGGCGGCAGAAAACTATTTCCAGCACGCCGAGCACTATCTGCGCCTCATCGCGTCCCTTCAGGGCCAGTTCGCCCCGCCGCCCGGCTACGGCCGCGACGACGAGATGGACGACGACGAGATGGACGATGTGGGCGCCCTGGATGCGCCCCAGCCCTTCGGCCGTGGTGAGCAACCCTATAATCGCGGCGAGCAGCCCTATCAGCCCCGCGAGGCGCGGGAGGGCCGCGAGACCCGCAGCGACGATCGCGGCCAGCGCGACAACCGCCAGGGCAATTACCGCCGCAACCGCGACGAGGAGTCCGGCGAAGGCTACCAGCCCCGCGAGCAGCGGGAGCCGCGCGAGGCGCGCGAACCCCGTGAAGCCCGCGGCGAGCAGCGCGAGGCCCGTGAGCCCCGCGAACCCAGGGAACAGCGTGAACCCAGGGAACAGCGTGAACCTCGCGAGCCTCGGGAGGGTCGCGAGCCCCGTGAGTTCCGCCGGCGCAACCGGGACGAGAGCGGCGAGGGCTTTACCTCGCGTGCCGCCCGCGCGCCCCGCAGCGAGGAAGCGGAGGCACCGCGCGCGTCCCGCGCCGCCCGGGAGAGCGATACGGAGATCGGCGGCCTGCCCTCCTTCATCACCGGCACCCCCGCCATCGCCAAGGAGCGCGCCGAAGCGCCCCGGGCCGAAGCCCCGCGCGCCGAAGTGCCTAAGATCGAGGCCCCGAGCACCGAAGCCCCTCGCGAGGAGCCGGCCGAGAGTCCCGAGGCCGCCGAGGCGACCGAGGGCACGGACGCCCGTCGTGGCCGCCGCCGGCGCTTCCGCACCCGCGCCGAACGCGGCGAGGAGGCAGCGACCGAGGCCGCGGGCGGCGACGCCCCCGCGCCCGAGCAGCCCGCATTGTTCAACGACTGAGCGCCGCACCCGCCTCCGGCGGGTCTCGTGAAAAGCAAAAGCCCCGCCGGCCACCCGGCGGGGCTTTTGCTTTTGTGTCCCGATCCAGAGCGCTCCCGGAAAGGGCCGCCGGCGCGGGCCGGACCCGGGCGCCCCTCAGCTTTCCTTGAAGCCGTAGTCGGGGATGCCCTGCTCGTTGCCGTAATATTTGTACGGCAGGAACTTGCCGGACATGGTGATCTGCACCCGGTCGCCCTTGGGGTTGGGTTCGCGCACCATCTCCATGTTGAAGTCGATGGCGGACATGATGCCGTCGCCGAACTCCTCCTCGATGAGCGCCTTCCAGGCCGGGCCGTTCACCATCACCAGCTCGTAGAAGCGGTAGATAAGCGGGTCGGTGGGCGGCATGGGCGTGCCGGCGCCACGCATGGGCACCTCGTTCAGCATGCGCTCTTCCACCTCGCTGAGGCCGAACAATTCCGCCGCCTTCTTCGCCAGCGGCTTCACCAGCTTCATCTGGCCCAGCAGCGCGCCCACCACGAGGACCGGCGACATGCCGCCGATCTCCTCGCAGATGTACTTCCAGGTCCAGCCCTTCTCGCGCTTGATGTCGAGGATCTTCTCGGTGAGTTGCTCGCGCTTCATGGGTCTTGTCTCTCCACTCTTGGTTCTTGTCGGGCCGGCCCCGCGCGGTCAGTCGCGGGCCGTGGCAACGGCGGGAAAAGGAATGGTGTTGATGGGCGGCGGGGCAACCGGCTCGCCAAGGCGCACCAGGGGCGGCCGGCGCGGGTCGTAGCCCGCCGGCTTCTCGTCCTTGAAAGTACGGCTGCGGGCGACGAGGAAATCCACCAGGTGATTGCGCACCGTGTAGAAGTCCGGCTCGCGGTGGATGCTGTCGCGGCGGCGGTCGGCCGGCAGCGGGTTCTCCACCACCTCGGCCACCATGGCCTCCGGGCCATTGGTCATCAGCACGATCTTGTCGGCGAGGTAGATGGCCTCGTCCACGTCGTGGGTGATCATCACCACCGTCTGCCCGGTGGACTTGCAGATGCGCCGCACCTCGTCCTGCAACGTGCCGCGGGTGAGCGCGTCCAGCGCCGAGAAGGGCTCGTCCATGAGCAGGATCTTCGGCTCGATGGAGAGCGCGCGGGCGATGCCCACCCGCTGGCGCATGCCGCCGGACAGCTCCGCCGGCTTCTTGGCTTCGTTGCCCTTGAGGCCCACGAGATCAATGAAGCGCTTTGACCGCTCCTCCACCTCGGCGCGGCCCGCCTTGCGCCAGCGCGAGGAGACCGCATAGGCCACGTTGCCGATGACGCTCTTCCACGGCAGCAAAGCATGGCCCTGGAAGATGACGGCGCGGTCGAGGCTCGGCCCCTCGATGGCCTGCCCGTCCACCACCACCACGCCGTCGGAGGGGGTCTCCAGCCCGGCGAGGATGTTGAGCACGCTCGTCTTGCCGCATCCCGAATGACCGATGATGCAGACGAACTCACCGCGCGGCACCTGCAGCCACAGATTCTCGAAGATGGTGGTAAAGCTGCCTCCCGCCGCCGGATAGCGCCGGGCGATGCCCTCGATGGAAATGAAGCGCTCGGCGTTCACCCTCTCAGCCATGGCGCTCACTCCGGAAAGGTTACGCGCTTCTGCAGGCGCGCCAGGATCAGGTCGAGCACCATGCCCACGACGCCGATGAGCAGGATGCCCACGATGACATTGGCGATGGAGAGGTTGTTCCATTCGTTCCACACGAAGTAGCCGATGCCGGTTCCCCCCACGAGCATCTCGGCAGCCACGATCACCAGCCAGGCGATGCCGATGGAGATGCGCATGCCGGTGAGGATGGTGGGCGCCGCCGCCGGCAGGATCACCGTGAAGGCCCGTCGCCACGGCCCCACTTCCAGGGTGCGGGCGACGTTCAGCCATTCCTTGCGCACCGCCCCCACCCCGAAGGCGGTGTTGAGCAGCATGGGCCACACCGAGCAGATGAAGATGACGAAGATGGCCGAGAGCGCAGAATCCTTGATGGTGTAGAGCGCGAGCGGCATCCACGCCAAGGGCGAGATGGGTTTCAGCACCTGGATGAAGGGATCGAGCGCGCGGTAGGCCAAAGGCGACATCCCGATCAGGAAGCCGATGGGCACCGCCACCACCACCGCGAGCGCGTAGCCGAGCGCCACCCGGCCGATGGAATAGAGCAGCTGGAGGCCCAGCCCCTTGTCGTTCGGCCCGTTGTCGTAGAACGGCCGCTTCAGGTTGTCCCAGAGCTTGGCCGCCACGTCGAGCGGCCCCGGCATGGCCGACTTCGCCCCGGCGGTGGAGATGCCCATGAGCTTGGCATATTCCGGATCCAGCGCCGGCCCCGTGCTGGCGCTCGGGGTGACCGCAAGCTGCCATGCCGCGCAGAACACCACGAACAGCAGCACCGAAAGGAGGCCGGCACGCACGCCGAGGCTCTTCATCGCTCAGCTCCGCCTGATGGCGAAGGAGGAGACGTATTCGGCGGGTTTTTGTGGATCGAACACCTTGCCCATCACCGAGAACGACTTGGAGGTGGCGGCAGGCGGGGTTAGGCCCATCTCCTTCATCACCTTGGCAGCGTCGGTGGCGAGGAACACCTGGTTGGCGACGGAGGCGTAATCCACCTCGCCCTTGATCTGGCCCCAGCGCTTCATCTGGGTGAGCATCCACACCGCGAAGGACTCCCACGGGAAGGGATCGAAATCGATGCGGCGGGGGTCCTTCCTGATGTTGCCGAGCCCGTCCGCGAAGGTGCCGACCAGCACCTGCTCCAGCACCGTCACCGGGGCGTTCAGGTAAGCGGGCGGGGCGATGGCCTCGGCGATGGCCTTGCGGTTCTCGTCCTTCGAGGCATAAGCGGAGGCGTCCACCAGCGCCCGCAGCATGGCCGCATAGGTGTTGGGCATGGTGGTGATGAATTCCCGGCTCGCCGCGAAGGCGCAGCAGGGATGTCCGTCCCACATGGTCTTGGACAGGGAGTGGATGAAGCCCACGCCGTCGAACACGGCCCGCTGGGCGACGTTGTCGGGGGCGAGGAAGCCGTCGATGTTCTCGGCCCGCAGGTTCGCCACCATCTCCGGCGGCGGCACCACGCGCAGCTGCACGTCGGTGTCCGGGTCGAGGCCGTTCTCCGCGAGCAGATAGCGCAAAAGGTAATTGTGCATGGAGAAGTCGTAGGGGATGGCGAACTTCAGCCCCTTCCACGACTTCACGTCCATCTTGTCCTTGTGCTTGATGCCCAGCGTGAAGGACTGGCCGTTGATGTTCTCGATGGCCGCCGCCACGAAGGGGATGGGGTTGGAGCCGAGGCCCTGGGAGATGGCGAGCGGCATGGGCGCCAGCATGTGGGCAGCGTCGTATTCCTTGTTGATGGTCTTGTCGCGGATCACCGCCCAGCCGGCGGTCTTCACCACCTCCACGTTGAGGCCCTGCTTCGCATAGAAGCCCATGGGGTGGGCCATGATGATGGGGGTGGCGCAGGTGATGGGGATGAAGCCCACCTTCAAGTCGGTCTTCTCCGGCTTGCCGGTCTGCGCGAACGCCTCGGTGGCGGCGTCGAGCGGGAAGAAGGTGGCCAGCGCCGCCGCGGCGGTAGAGGCGCCCACCGCCTTGAGGAAGGCGCGCCGCTTCATGTCGTTGGGAAACAGCGCGCGCATGAGGCCCGAAGCCACCACCTCGCGATAGCGCGCCTCGTCGCCGAGACCCGCCGCCCGCTCCGACGCCGCGTGCTCTTCCGGCGTCGCGTGGCGCCCGCACAGGCAGCGACCGAGCTTCGACTTCAGCGAGAACGGGTTCGAGAACATCGACATCGGGGGCTCTCCGTGAGGGGAATGCGGGGATTTCAGAGGCAGGTGACGCTTGGGGATGGCAATGCCCGTGCCACGGCCTAGCCGGGCGCGGGCACCGGCGGCGGAATGGCGAGCGCCTTGCGCGCCAGCATGTGGCTCTTGGGATCGTTGACGGAGCACACCGCCAGCAGCCGCTCCCCCGCGAAATACCGCACGCAGAAGCGTCCGGCCGCCACGTCGCCCTCGGTTTCGGTGCGCTCGTAACCGTCGAGGAGGCCGGCGATCTGGAGCTTCACATCATATTGATCGGACCAGAACCAGGGGACGGGATCGTATGCAACATCACCACCAGTGATCGCTCTTGCGGCAGCCTTGGCCTGATCGATGGCATTCTGCACGGATTCCAGGCGCACGCGCCGGCCATAGAGCCTGCTCGGAAAAGAGGCGACGTCGCCGGCGGCATAGATGTCCGGCGCGCTGGTGCGGGTGGCCTCGTCCACCCTTATGCCGTTTTCCAGCACCAGCCCCGCCTCGGACGCCAGCTCCGCATTGGGCACGGCGCCCACGGCGGAGAGCACGAGGTCGGCCGGCAGGACCCGGCCGTCGGCCAGTTCAACGCCCGTCACGCGCTCGGGGCCGATCAGCCGGGCCACGCCCATGCCGGTGAGGATGGTGACGCCATTGCCCTCGTGCAGGGTGCGGGCGAAGTCGGAGATGGTGGCGCAGGCGACGCGGGCGAGCAGGCGCGGCTGGCCTTCCACCACGGTCACGTCGAGGCCGAGCTTCTTCGCCTTGGCGGCCACTTCGAGGCCGATATAACCGCCACCGATGATGACGAGCTTCGCCCCCGGCACGGCTGCGGCGCGGAAGTGCTTCACGTCGTCGATGGAGCGGATGGAGAAGACGCCGGCGAGTTCCGCCCCCGGCACCGGCAGCGTGCGGGCGCGAGTGCCTGTGGCGATCAGCAGGGCGCCGTAGGCAAGGCGGGAACCGTCCACCAGTTCCACCGCCTTCTCGGCCGGCAGCAGGCGGGTGACGCGGGTGCCGAGGCGCAGGTCCACGCCGGAATCCGCGTAGAATTTGGGCGCCTTCAATTCGAGCCGGTCCTCGGTCATCTCGTCGCCGAGATAGGCCTTCGAGAGCGGCGGGCGCTGGTAGGGCAGATAGGGCTCGTCGCCGATCAGCACGATATTGCCGGCATAGCCCTCCGCCTTGAGGGAGGTGACGGCCTGCGCCGCCGCCTGCCCCGCCCCGACGATGACGACGGGCGCGTTCATAGCGCCGCCCCCGCCTCTCCGGCCGCGAGCGCGGCGGCGACGAAGTCCAGCCGATCCTGGCCGAAATAGAGTTGGCCGTTCACCACATAGGACGGCGAACCGAACACGCCGGCCTCGATCGCCTCCGCCGTGTTGCGCTGGACCTGCTCGGCGGCTCCCACGCTGTCGGACAGTTCCGCAAGGCGCGCGCCGTCGAGCCCCACCTCGTCGGCAAGGCGGATGAGGTTGGCGCGCTCGGAAATCTGGATGTTCCGCGCCCACACCGCGCCGAGGCAGGCGAAGATGAGGGCCGCGGGGTCGATGCCCTCCATCTGCGCGGCGGCGATGAGGCGGCAGGCGGGCAGCGTGTCCGTGGGCCAGAACGACGGCTCGGTGTTCATGGGAATGCCGCGCAGCTTGGCCCAGCGCACGATGTCCTGCTTGCGATAGGCGTTGCGCACGGGGGACTGCTTCGCCGGGGCGGTGGAGCCGCCCTCGGCGAAGACCTTCAGGATGTCCACGGGCCGCCACAGGATGCTGGCGCCGTGCTCGCGCGCGATGGCGACGAGGCGGGGGTGCCCCAGATAGGCATAGCCCGATTGCGGGCTGAAATAGCAGGTGATCTCGGGCACGTCGGGGCTCCTTCGGTTCAGGCCGTGGCCGCCGCCGGGTGCCCCTCCTCGATGGGGAGCGCCGGATCGCGCGACCATTCGTTCCAGGAGCCAAAATACATCTTCACGTCCCTCACCCCCGCTTCTTTCAGCGCGAGGAAGGTGTTGGAGGCCCGCGCCCCTTTGAAGCAGTAGAGATAGACGGGGGTTTCAGGTGAAATGCCCACCGTGGCGCACTCGGCCAGGATCTCTGGCGCCGACTTGAAGCGCGGGCCTTCGGCCGTGGGCTTCATCATGCGGTACCATTCGATCCATTTCGCGCCGGGGATGCGGCCCTTGCGCGGGCAGAAGTCCTTGCCATAGGGCGAGGAGCTTTCGCCGATCCATTCGTCCACGTCGCGCACGTCGAGCTTGGCGACGGCGGGGTCCTCCACCGCCGCGAGCATGGCGGCGGCATTGATGATGACCTCGCCTGCCGCCTCGTCCACCGGGAAGGTGGCGGCCTTGGGCTCGGGCACGGCGGTGGTGACGGGCAGGCCCGCCGCCTCCCAGGCGGCAAAGCCGCCGTGCAGCACCTTGATCCTGGGATAGCCGAGGAAGGTGAGCAGGAAATAGCCGCGGCAGGACTGGCCGAAGCCCGAATTCATGGACTGCTCGTAGATCACCGCCGTCTCCTTGCCGGAGAGGCCGGCCTTGCCGAAGGCGTCGGCGAACCTGGTGCGCAGCTCGGCGTAGCCCTCGGGGGTCGAGGTGGCGAGGAAGGTGAAGATCTCGTGGAGGTTGACCGCGCCGGGAATATGCCCGGCCGCGTAGCTCTCGGGATTGCGCGTATCAATGACGACGGTGGGCTCGGACAGGATCAGGGTGGACAGGTCGGGCGGCGAAATCAGGATGGCGCTCATGGTGATCCCCTCTCGCAGGGTGGACGACGAGAAAACCGGAAGGTGTCGGAGGCTTTGCGCCCCTCGCGTGTTGTGAAATGCGGCTGCGGAACGGCCTTGCGCATCATCGTGCAAGGCGGAAACCGCCGATTGGCTGAAGGCTATTGCGGCATCTGGTCCAGCATCAGCTTCAGCTGCTTGGTGGCCGGCGTGACAATGGCGACGAAATAGGCCTCGCGCAGGCGGCGCTGGCAGCGGCTGGCCCGCACATAGCCCCGCGCGCCGCAATGGAGCATGGCGTTGTGCGCCGCCTCCACGCTCTTCTCCCCCGCGAGAAGGCGGGCGGCCACCACGCGGCGCCAGTAATCCGGACTGGTGTCGAAAGGCGTCTGCGCCAGCGCGTTCACCTCCGCCTCGATGGCGGCAAGGGTCTCGGCCATGGCGTCCGGCTGCACGTCGAGGAAGCGGTTGACGTGGCCGAGGGGGCCCTCCACCTCGCGCATCATGGCGATGCAGTCGCGGATCAGCCCGATGGCCATGCCCGCCTGCAGCAGGATGAAGCCGGCGCGCATCGTCGTCACGAAGGGCATGGCCTCGTGCGCCAGCACCATGTCGTCGGGCACGAACAGGTCGCGGACCTGCACGCCATAGGTGCCGGTGCCGTCCATGGACAGGAAGGGCTCGCAGGGCTTCAGCGTCACCGCCGGGTCGGCGCAGTCGATGAGCGCCATCACCGGCTCGCCGCCCTCCAGCGCGAAGATGGCGCCGAAGAAATGGTCGGGACCGAGGTTCGACACCCAGGGCAGGACGCCCTTGACCTTGTAGCCGCCCTCCACGCGGGTGCCCTTCAGCTTCAGCGTCTCGATGCCGAAGAAGGACTTCATGGGGTTGGAGAGCGCGGTGCCGCCCAGCACATGGCCGGTGGCGGCGGCGGCGAGATACTTCGCCTTCGCGGCGGCATTCTGCGAATTGATGAGATACCAGACCAGGGTGTTCTGGCACCACGCCATGAAGCCGGAGGAGGTGCACACCTCGGAGATGCGGCTCATGCCCTCGATGGCGGCGCCGAGCCTGTGGCCGTCGGAAAGATGCAGGCGGAAGGCGCCGGCATCGGCGAAGCGGTGCAACAGCGTGGCCGGATAGGTGCCCTCGTCGATGGCCCGGGCCCAGGCGGACAGGTCGGTCACCGCGATCTTGCCGATCTCGGCGAGGGCCGCCCCGGCGTCGAGGTCGGACGCGGACAGATCATGCGGCGACAAGGCGGTCACGGCGGTCAATTGCATGTGCGATCCTCGAAGGTGGGGGAGGCCGGCATGCCCGGCGGGGCCAGGCATGCCATTCGGCTGGGAGAGAGCGCCGGTCAGGCCAGCGCGACTTCGAGATTCACCGGGCGGGTGAAGGTGTTGGCCACCGGCGACCACCGGGTGACGTGGGCGATGAGCGCGTCCACCTCTTCCTTCGGCACGCCGTCGCACTCCATTTCCACCCTCACGCGCACGTCGGTGAAGCCGACCGGCTTCTCGCTCACGTCGCCCGTACCCCACACGGCGGTGATGTTGAGGTCGCCTTCCAGCTGGAGTTCGAGCTTGCGCACGGTCCAGCCGCGATGCACCGCATTGGCGTGGAGCCCCACCGCCAGGCAGGAGCCGAGCGCGGCGAGGGAGGCCTCGGAGGGGTTGGGGGCGGTGTCGTCGCCGAGCAGACCCGGAGGCTCGTCCACGATGTAGGGCGCGAGGTTGCGGATATAATTGGCGTGCCGGAAGCGACCCTCGGCCACGGTCTTGCACTTCAGCGTCTTGATCACCTTGGGGTCCGCCTTGCCGGCGGCGATGAGCTTCTCGAGCCCGTCCTTGTCGATGGGGGCGAGGCAGCCCGTGGTCGCCTCGGGCATCAGACAACCGGTCAGGACGGTTTGGGGCGCAGTCATCCGGATCTCCTTGGGGATGGCATGTAGACAGACCGGTCTGTCCTATGCACGTGCCATGCCAGTTGCCGGGCACCGACCCTCGAACTGGCGAGAAAGTCTGTTTCTCTAGGAGACGCTTGGCTTTCCGGTGAAAAGAGGCCGGGACAGCGCGGCACGATTCATGCCTGAAAAGGACAGACAGGTCTGTTCTTCTGCCCGCAAATGCGGCAGGCTGGTGAGAAGCGATGCATCAAGAGGCGACAAGGGCGAGAATGGCGCGCAAATCCAACGGCCCGCACAGCGCGAACGGTCATCCGGCTGCCGCCGAACCGGAGCCATCGGCCCGGGAGCGCATCATCGCGGCGGCGACGCGCCTGTTCTGCCAGTTCGGCATCAATGCCGTGGGGGTGGACGCGGTGGTGGCGGAAGCGGCCACGGCCAAGGCGACCCTGTACAAGGCCTTCGGCTCCAAGGAGCGCCTGGTCGAGACCGTGCTGGAACGCGAGGGCGCGGCCTGGCGCGACTGGTTCCTGGGCGAACTGCTCAAGGGCGAGGCAACGCCGGTGGCCCGCCTGCGCCGCATCTTCCCGGTGCTGCGCGAATGGTTCGGCAACGACCATTTCTTCGGCTGCCCGTTCATCAATGCGGTGGCCGAGCACGACAAGAAGGACGATCGCATGCGCCAGATCGCCCTCGCCCACAAGAAGGTGGTGCTCCAGACCCTTTCCCGCCTCGCCGCCGAGGCGGGCGCGCGGGACCCGGACGGCGTCGCCCACCAGCTCGGCCTGCTCATCGACGGCGCCATCGTCGCCGCCATGATCACGCAGGACGAGAACGTCGCCCTCCTCGCCGGCCAGACCGCCGACCTGCTGCTCGCCCGCATGGCCGCCGCAGAGGCCGCCTGAGGCCTTTTTCGGGAAAGCCACCGCCACCCGGCGCAAGGCGCGCCCACCCCCGGACGCAAGGTGCTCCCTCTCCCGCTCGCGGGAGAGAATCACGACGGCGCACGGACGCAGCACTGCACCGACTTTCCGTCCGCGCGACTGAAACTCATCCCTCCCAAATGTGCAGCCGCGCCGGCTTGACGGTGCGCCCCGTCGCCCTCAATACGGGCACCAAACAGGCTCGGGAGGAAATATCATGCGTATTCGCGCCGCCGTTCTCCATGCGTCCCCTGTGAGCAAGCCCTATGCGCAGACGCGTCCGCTCTCCATCGAAACGGTTGAGCTCGCGCCGCCCCAGGCCGGCGAGGTCCTGATCAAGATCGCGGCGGCCGGCCTGTGCCATTCCGACCTGTCGGTGATCAACGGCGACCGTCCCCGCCAATTGCCCATGGTGCTGGGCCACGAGGCATCCGGCATCGTGGTGGAGCCCGGCCCCGGCGTGACCGACCTTGCCCCCGGCGACCATGTGGTGATGAGCTTCGTGCCCACCTGCGGCACCTGCCCCTCCTGCCTCGACGGGCGCGCCCAGATGTGCGGGCCCGGCCAGGCGGCCAACGGCGCGGGAACCCTGCTCGGCGGCGGCCGGCGGCTCACCTGCGACGACGGCACCGATGCCTACCATCTGTGCGGCATTTCCGGCTTCGGCGAATATGCGGTGATCTCGCGCCGCTCCATCATCAAGATCGACCCCGAGATGTCGCTGGTGGATGCCGCCCTGTTCGGCTGCGCGGTGATGACCGGGGTGGGCGCCATCGTGAACACCTGCGGGGTGCGGCCCGGCCAGAGCGTCGCGGTTGTCGGCCTCGGCGGCGTCGGCCTCTCGGCAGTGATGGGCGCGGTGGCCGCGGGGGCGGAGCAGATCGTCGCCCTCGACCTGTCGCCGGCAAAGCTCGACATCGCCCGCTCATTGGGCGCCACCGACACCTTCCTCGCCAACGATCCCGACATCGTGGACGCGGTGAAGGCGGCGACCAAAGGCGGGGTGGACCATGCGGTGGAGATGGCGGGCTCGGCCCCCGCCTTCGAGCTGGCCTACAAGATCACCAGGCGCGGCGGCACCACCACCACGGGCGGCCTTGCCAATCCCAACGCCCGCGTCTCGCTGCCCCCGGTGCACCTGGTGGCGGAGGAACGCACCATCAAGGGCAGCTACATGGGCAGCTGCGTGCCGCCCCGCGACATTCCGCGCTTCATGGCGCTCTACCAGCGCGGCAAGCTGCCGGTGAACCGCCTGCTGTCCTCCACCGGTCCGCTGGACGAGATCAACGAGGGCTTCGACCGCCTCGACCGCGGCGAGGTGGTGCGACACGTCATCGTTTATTGAAGCCCGCGCGGCGGGGACGGGGCCTTCCCTTCCCGCCGCCTGGTGGGCGTGATTTGCATTGACGCGCTTTCTTCCCGCGAACCGGTATCCACTTCGCGCGAAAACGCTCTAAAGTCGCGCCGCATCGAACAGGAGAAGCCATGCGCTCCGTCATCCGTCTCGCCGTGGTCGCGGCGCTCGCCCTCGGCCTTGGCGGCTGCGACAAATGCGGCAACTGGTTCGGCCAGGGCAAGCCCAACGCCTGCCAGTCCGGGACGCCGAAATAGCCTTCCGGACACCGCCTCCGCCTCACCGCACGTTGGGATTGGGCACGCGGCCCTTGTCCGCCTTCAGCCGCGCGATCTCGGCTCGGATGGGGCCGAACGGCCCATACTTGTGCTGCGTCTGGGAGAAGCCGTCCGCATAGGGGCCGTAAGGGGTATCCACTGGCTTGTCGAGCAGGTCCGGAAAGTCGCGTTCGAGCCCGTCGCGATGCGGCCGCTTCTGGCTCGTCACATAGGCCGCCACGTCCCAGGCATCCGCCGGCGCAAGCTCCGGCATCACCCAGCTGACGCCGTTCGGCATGTTGTCGTGGACGAAATTGGCGATGGTGACGAGCCGGTTCATGCCCGCGCCGTCATTGAAGCTGTCGGGGCCCCACAGCGGCGGCACCCCATAGCCGAAGCTCGCATCCACCGCGTTGCGGCGCAGGCCCTCGCCGCCGGACCGGTGGCAGACGACGCAGGTCTGCGCATAGACCACCGCCCCGCGCGCCGGATCCGCCGGCCTGTCCAGCAGCGGGATGGCGCCGGCTCCCGCCCCCTCGATCCTCGCATCCTTCGGCAACGCCGAGGACAGGAGGGTGAGATAGGCGAGCAAGGCGCGCATGGGCCGCGCGTCCCTCGGCATGGCGCGGCCGTTCATGGAGCGCGTCATGCAGCTGTCGATACGCTCGGCGAGGTCCGCCACCGCGCCGGAGCGGGTGGAGTAGCGCGGATAGTCCGCCGCCGCGGCCACCAGCGGCAGGCCGAATTTCTTGCGTCCGGCATCCAGATGGCAATTGGCGCAGGCCAGGTTGTTGCCGGCGAAGCGCTGGGCCGGGTCGGCCGCGTCGGGCCCGATATGGCGCGCGCTCGCCTCCAGCACCGAGCGGCCGTAGCGCACGAGGCGGCCCTCCTCGTCGTCCGGCAAAAGGTCGATATCGGGAATGTCCCACACCTTTATGCGGGCATTGGCATTGGCCAGATCGGCGGCGAGGTCCGCCGGCTGCGGCGACGCGGGAGGCGCGGCCTGCTGCCCGAGCGCCACGCCCGGAGCGAGCGCCCCCACCAGGATGAGGCCCGCCAGAAGGCCCGCCGCCCCCACAC
>NZ_JAIVFN010000018.1 GCF_030015065.1 Xanthobacter autotrophicus
GCCGCCGCCAGTTCCCCGGCCCCAGGCCATCGAGCGGGCCATCGAGCGGCGGGAGGCGCCACCCGTCGGCTTCGGCGCGCCCGCGGCGCCCGGCGCGGCCGGAACGGCAACTCCGGCCGAACCGCAGGCCCAGACGCAACCTGCACCGGCCCCATCCGCGCCGGCTCAGCCTGCCGCATCCCGCCAGGACGCCCGCCCGACGCCGGAGGCCGCCGCCGAGCGGCATGGGCCGGCGGTGCGCCAGGCGCCGCGCCGGACCGAGCGCGCCCAGCCGGAACCGGCGCCGCGCGTCTTTACCCCCCTGCCGCCGGAGACCAACCTGCCCCCAACCCGCGGCTTCGGCGACCTGCCCCGTCCACCGGGTCTGGTCGGCGCGCAGTAGCCAGGACCCCGAGGGGCATCCCGCCCACAGGGGCCCCAGCGCGGAGACGGAGCCGGGAGAAGAGCGATGACGCGCGCGAGGGTGCCCACCTCCGCGCGTCCAAAAGCCGGAACGGCGTGTCTGAAACCGGCGCGCGCGGAGCGGCGTCAGGCGGCGGGGCGCACCAGCGTCACGTAGGTGAAAGCCGCCTCATCCTTGTCGCCCTGGATGGGGCCTTCCCGTGCCACCTCACGCCACCCGGCCCGATCGAAGGCTGGGAAATAAACGTCCCCCGGGGGGGCCGCATGCACCTCGGTGAGGTGTAGCGTGCGCGCCAGCGGCAGCGTGTCGTGGAACAGGCGGGCACCGCCGATGACCATGATCTCGTCCGCCCCCATGGCGTCGGCGGCCTCGTCGGCAAGGCGCAGCCCTTCATCGAGGCTCGCGCCCTTCAGCACCCCTTCGGGCACCGTGAAGGCCGGATCGGCGCTGACCACCACGGAGGTGCGCCCCGGCAACGGCCGGCCGATGGACTCATAAGTGCGCCGGCCCATGAGCAGCGGCTTGCCCCAAGTGATGGCGCGGAAGCGCTTGAGGTCCGAGGGCAGGCGCCACGGCAAGCCGCCGTCCGCGCCGATCACCCCGTTCTGCGACACCGCGACCACGAGGGCGAGGGGATGGCGGGGCATCATCTGGGGTCTCCATCACGGGGCGCGCCGGAGGGCGGCAAGGGCGGCATCGGCGGCGGCGAGGCCGCTGAGATGGGCGCCGTGACAGGTGGAGAAGGCCGCGCGCCCCAACGCCTCCCCGGCAAAGAAGATCCGCCCGTCGAGGGGCTCATGCAGCCGCGCACGCAGGGCGGCCCGTCCCGGCAGGGCGCAGGAATAGGCGCCGCCAATATAGGGCATGTCGGCCCAGCGGGTGACCCGGCTGCGCTTCACCTTCGCTTTCAGGGCGGAACCGAAGGCCGAACCGAGCACGTCGAGGGCGAAGGTGACAAGCGCCCCCTCCCCGTCCGCCGCGATGGCCTGCGCCTCCGGCCCCGCCACATGGATCAGCGCCGCCGGCACCCCGCCGGGCCTCAGCAGCACCGACGCCCCGGCACGGGCGGGATGGCCAGGGTCGATGGCATCGACGGCCGTGCGCTCGGGCACGCCGAACACGTCGTCCTCGAACAGCAGGGCCACCTTCTCCGCGAAGCCGAGCGGCAGGGCCGCAAACGCCTCCGCAAGGTCTGGCGGCAAGGCAGGAGCGAAGGCGAGCCGGCCGGAGGCCATGACGGCAGTCGAGACCGCGATGATGGCCGCGCGACAGGTGAGCGTGCCCTGCATCGTCTCCAGCCGCAGGCGCGCGCCGGAACGATCGACGCGGGTCACGGGGCAATCGAGCGTCACCGGCAGGGCGCCAGCCGCCGCCAGCACCAGGGCGCCGTAGCCGTCGAGCACCGGCCAGTTGTCGTCGGTGTCGTGATAGGAGGCGAAATCGACGGTGGAGATGGCATCCGGCCCCGCCGCCGACATCAGTTCCAGCCAATGGCGGGCCAACGGACCGAAACGGCCCGGCGGCGCCATGGCCGCGGAGGCGGCCGTGTCCCGGCCCGCGAGGCCGGCGGCAATGACCGCTTCAAAGACCGCATCGACCTCGGCATCCGCCTCGGCCCGTTCCGCGGTGGTGGCGAAGCGGGTGCCGAGGTGCAGCAGTCGCGGATTGGGATTGTTCGCCCCCACCCGGAAGCCCAGCCGCGCGGCCAGCGCGGTGAAGGGATTGGCCCGCGCGTCATGGAGCCAGTGGCAGCCGAGGTCGAACGGCACGCCGAGGGTGGTGAAATCGGTCGCCGCGCGTCCGCCGGGACTGGAGGCCGCCTCGATGATGCGGAAGGCAATGCCGGCGGCGCGCAGCCGCGTGCCGGCGGCGAGGCCGGCGGCGCCGGCCCCGATCACCACCACGTCGGTCTCGGCGGTCACGACTGCCGTCCGGGGGGTCGCCTATTTCTTGTTGCGGAAAACGTCGAGCTGCACCACCTGGGCGCCACCCGCAGGCCGTTCGCCGGCCTCCTGACCGGCTGCGGCGGTCTCGGTATCGGGTGCGGCGCTCGCCAGCGCCGGCTCGGAGGCGGCCCCCCGCGACGGCTTCACCGGCGCAGGCGCGTTGGCCGAGCGGGGCGCGTCCAGCGGCGCATCCTCGGTCTCCTCCGCCTCGCTCTCGTTGGCGGCGAGCTCGAACTGGAGGCCGAACTTCACGGAGGGGTCGAAGAAGCCCTTGAGCGCGGAGAAGGGCACCAGCAGCCGCTCGGGAATGCCGCCGAACGACAGCCCCACCTCGAAGGTGGTGTCGGTGACGATGAGATCCCAGAACTGGTGCTGGAGAACGATGGTCATCTCCTCGGGATATTTCTCGCGCATGCGCTGCGAGAGGCGGACGCCCGGCGCGCGGGTGTCGAAGGAGATGTAGAAATGGTGCTCGCCCGGCAGGCCGGTCTTGGCCACATCCAGGAGCACACGGCGCACCACGGAGCGCAGAGCCTCCTGGGCGAGAAGATCGTAGCGGATGTGATCGACCGACATGAGCCCGCAGCACTTCCCCGTCCGGCCCCATGATCCTGAAGGCTCCGGGCACCTTCCGGGGGGCCATACGGGCGCGCCGTATCCGGACGGTCTGGCTATGGAGCTTCAAACCTTCCCTCTTCCGGCCGGATGGAAGGGAAGTGGAGGCTTCTGTTGCCAGGTGCCTCCGAACCCCGCCTAGCCAGTGCTACCCGGTAGGACTTTGATTTCGATCGTCAAACCGCTCACGCGGCCTGAGCAACCGGAGCATAGTTGTCATTCGCAACTATCAGTTCGGCCCGATGACGGCGGAACCATGCCGAGCGAAAGTATGCCCTTTACACCCTCGTCGATCCTATTTCGCCCCCGCCGGAGCCCGCCACCCTGTAAGGGGAAGTTGGGCTCTGGTGGAGGCGCCGGGTACCGCCCCCGGGTCCGAAAGGCTTATTCCGACACCCATTTATCGCCATATCCGGCTTGCGCCGGCATCCCGAATATAGGCGTCGCCTGCCGACGATGAAAGGGGCGCGCGCCATAAAGTCCGCCGCCATCCCCGGCCCTTTGTCGCGGAACTTCACCCCTTGGCGCAGTGGCAGCCGGCGAGGTGATCGTCCACCAGTCCGCAGGCCTGCATGGCGGCATAGACGATGGTGGGCCCGACGAACTTGAAGCCCATTCCCTTCAGACGCTTGGACAAGGCGCGGGACTCGGCGGTCTCCGCCGGCACGTCGGCGATGCGGCGCGGCCGGTTCACCCGCGTCTCGCCGTCCACCGCCTCCCACAGGAGGTCGGAAAAGGCGATGCCCTTGTCCTGAAGGTCGAGATAGGCGCGGGCGGAGGCCACCGCCCCCTCCACCTTGGCCCGGTTGCGCACGATGCCCGCGTCAGCCATGAGCGCCTCGACCTTGGCGGCATCGTAGCGGGCCATCTTCTCCGGATCGAAGCCGTCGAAGGCGCGGCGGAAATTCTCCCGCTTGCGCAGGATGGTGATCCAGGAGAGGCCGGCCTGGAAGCCGTCCAGCAGCAGCTTCTCGAACAAGGCGCGGCTGTCGCGCTCGGGCACGCCCCATTCGTCGTCGTGATAGGCCATGTAGAACGGGTCGGTCCCGCACCAGAAGCAGCGCGCCCGCCCGTCCCCATGCTGGAGCAGCGGGGCGCGCTCGGACTTCGCCACCGGCGCGGTCTTGCTCGCGTCTTCCGCCTTTGGCCCTGCCACCCTCAGCTTCCCTTGAACTTGCGGTCGAGCTCGCTCACCTTTTTCTCCCATTCCATGGAGAAGCCGGCCCATTCGGGGCGGCGCAGCTCCACCGGAACCTCCCCGGCGAGGAGCGGCACGCCATCCGCCTTGGCGTCGGTGGCGCGGTCGAGGCGCACCGTGGCGATACCCCGCCCGTCCGTCACCGACAGGACCTGCCCGACGCTCTTGTCGCCGGCCATGATCTCCTGCCCGGTGGCGAGCGGGCTGTCGAACAGCACCTCCACCAGCCGGTTGCGGGGGGTGGAGCGGTGTTCCATGCGGCTCACCACCTCCTGCCCCACATAACAGCCCTTCTTGAAATCCACCCCGCCCAGCTGGTCCATGTCGGCCTCGTGGGGGAAGGTGTCGCCATAGATGAAGTCCGGGCCGCCCTTGGGAATGCCGAGGGCGATGCGGTGCGCCTCATAGGGCGCCGCGTCGGACGACAGGGCTTGCGCCGCCGCCAGCGGCAGCACCAGCCGCTGGCCCAGGGCGGCGAAGCGCGGATCGGCATAGAGCGCGCCCTCGGGCACCTCCCCCGCATCGCCGAACACGGCGGCGACGGCGAGGTCGTCGGCCTTCTCGAATGTGACCTTGGCCCGCAGGCGGTGGAAGATGAGACGCTTCAGCAGGTCCTCGGCCCGCTCGGAGGGGACGTCGAACAGGAAGACATCCTCGCCCTCGGAATAGAACAGGAAGTCGGAGATGATCTTGCCCTGGGGGGTCAGCAGCGCGCCGTAGCGCGAGTCGCCCTTCGCCATGGTCTGCACGTTGCAGGTGATCACGCCATGGAGAAACTTGGAGGCTTCCGGGCCGGTGGCACGAATGAGCACACGATCGGTCAAATGAATGACGGGCATGGGGGCCGTCCTTGTCAGAAAAATAAAAACCAGATTTAAGGCCGCTTGCCTGTCCCCATCAAGAGCGAGCCTGTCCGATGCCCGTGACTTTCGATCTGCTGCTGAAGGGCGGCGCGGTCGCGACCCCCGCCGGCATTGCCGTTGCGGACATCGGGGTGACAGGCGGACGCATCCGCGCCATCGGCGCCCTCGGCAGCGCAAGCGCGGGCGAGGTGGTGGACGCCACGGGCCTCCACATCCTGCCCGGCGTCATCGACACCCAGGTGCATTTCCGCGAGCCGGGGCTGGAGCAGAAGGAAGATCTTCAGACCGGGTCGCTCGCCGCCGTCATGGGCGGGGTGACGGGCGTGTTCGAGATGCCGAACACCATTCCCCAGACCACCTCCGTCTCCGCGCTGGAGGACAAGATCGCGCGCGGGACCAACCGCATGCACTGCGATTTCGCCTTCTATGTGGGCGGCACCCACGACAACGTGAAGGACCTGCCCGAGCTGGAGCGCCTGCCGGGGGCCGCCGGCGTCAAGGTGTTCATCGGCTCGTCCACCGGCTCCCTGCTGGTGCCAGACGATGACGGGGTGCGCAACATCCTCAAGGTCATCCGCCGCCGCGCCGCCTTCCATTGCGAGGACGAGCCGCGCCTCCAGGAGCGCAAGAGCCTGCGCGTGCCCGGCGACGCCTCCTCGCACCCGGTGTGGCGCGACGAGATCGCGGCCCTCACCGCCACCCGCCGCCTCGTCAATCTCGCCCGCGAGACCGGGGCGCGGGTGCACGTGCTGCACGTGACCTCGGCGGAGGAGATGGACTTCCTGGCCGACGCCCGCGACGTGGCCTCGGTGGAGGTGACGCCCCATCACCTCACCATGGCCGGACCCGAATGCTACGAGCGGCTCGGCACGCTGGTGCAGATGAACCCGCCGGTGCGCGACGCCCGCCACCGCGATGCCCTGTGGGCGGCGCTTGAGAGCGGCGTGGTGGACGTGCTCGGCTCCGACCATGCCCCCCACACGCTGGAAGAAAAGGCCAAGCCCTACCCCGAAAGCCCCTCGGGCATGACCGGGGTGCAGACGCTGGTGCCGCTGATGCTGGACCACGTGGCCGCCGGACGCCTGACGCTGGAACGCTTCGTGGACCTCTCCAGCGCCGGGCCCGCCCGGCTGTTCGGCATCGCCCGCAAGGGACGCATCGTGGTGGGCTATGACGCCGACTTCACGGTGGTGGACCTGAAGCGCCGCGCCACCATCACGGCGGGCTGGATCGCCTCGCGCTCCAAATGGACGCCCTATGACGGCAAGGAGGTCACCGGCTGGCCCGTGGGGACCTTCGTGCGCGGGCGCAAGGTGATGTGGGAGGGCGAGCTCACCGGCCCCGCCTCTGGCGCGCCCATCGGCTTCCTGGAGACGCTGCAGCCGCAGGGCTGAGCCAAGGTGCTCCCCAAGCGGGCTTTGAACGAAAGAGGGCGCGCCACCGGCGCGCCCTTTCTTTTCAACGGCAGGATTTCCGTGGGGCGTCAGCCGGCCGGACGCTCCTTGACGCGGGTCAGCACCGCCTCGGGACCGGCATAGGCCTCCTGCAGGTCCACGCTCCAGTAGCGCAGTTCGTCCAGCGGAATGGCCTGCCCGGTCACGGCGCAGCGCACGAAGCTGCCCGGCCGGAGAATGCGGAACTCGCCGTCGAGGTAGCGGACCTCCGCCTCGCCATGGGGCTCGGGGAAGCGTTCGAATCTGTTCATCACCGCCGTCATCGTCCTGAAAGAAGAACTTTTAACATAGCCATTCGCCCCGCGGCGCGAAAGGGGCGCCGGCTCACGGGTCGAACAGGGTCGGCCCTTCCACCTTGGGCGGCTTCCTGGACCTGGCCGGGCGCGGCCGCGCGGGCATCGGCGCCGTTCCAGCCGGCACCGCCTCTCCCGTGACCGCCGCCACGTGCCCGTCGGCGAACTGAAGGTCCAGCGCCGTGCCCGGCCCGATGCCGGCGGCAAGGTGCACCGGCTGGCCCTGGGCATCGCGCACCAGCGCGAAGCCGCGACGGAGCACCCCCTTGAAGGACAGGGCGTCCAGCAGCTGGCCCGCCGATTTCAGCCGCGCCGCCCGCTGCTCGCGCGCGACGGTGAAAGCGCGCACCAGCCGGCCTTCCAGCGTCTCCAGCCGGTCGCCGGCGCGTTCCAGGCGCAGCTTCAGCGCCTCCGGCGACAGCCGCGCGCGGGCCGCGACGAGGCGCAGGCGATGGGCGGCGGCGTTGGCCCTCAGCGCCCGCGGCAGGCGCTCGCTCGCGGCATCGAGCCGTTGCCGGGGCACGGAAAGCAGGTTCTCCGCGCCGGGCAGAAGGCGGGACAGCGCGCGCAGGTCCGCCCGCCGGCGCTCCAGAAGGCGCACCGGGGCGGCGACGAGCCGTCCGCCCAGGTCCTCCACCGCCGCGATCAGCTCGGAGCGCACCGGCACCACCATCTCGGCGGCGGCGGTGGGGGTGGGCGCGCGCACGTCGGCGGCGAAGTCGATGAGGGTCACATCGGTCTCGTGGCCCACGGCGGCGACCAGCGGGATGGCGCTTTCGGCCGCCGCCCGCACCACCTCTTCATCGGAAAAGCCCAAGAGGTCTTCCAGCGCGCCGCCGCCGCGCGCCACCACGATCACGTCCGGGCGCGGGATGGCGCCGCCCTGCGGCAAGGCGTTGAAGCCGCGGATGGCCGCCGCCACCTCCGCCGCCGAGGTCTCGCCCTGCACCCGCACCGGCCACACCAGCACCCGGCGCGGGAAGCGGTCGGAGAGGCGGTGGAGAATGTCGCGGATGACCGCACCCGTGGGTGAGGTGACCACCCCGATCACCTGCGGCAGGAACGGCAGCGCAACCTTGCGCGCCGGATCGAACAGGCCCTCGGCCGCGAGGCGGCGCTTGCGCTCCTCCAGCATGGCCATGATGGCGCCGGCGCCGGCGAATTCCAGCGCTTCGATGACGATCTGGTAGCCCGACTTGCCCGGATAGGTGGTGAGGCGGCCGATGGCCACCACCTCCAGCCCCTCCTCGGGCTTCAGGCGCAGGCGCTGGAAGGTGCCCTTCCAGATCACCGCGTCCAGCCGGGCTCCGGCATCCTTCAGGCTGAAATAAGCGTGGCCCGAGCCGTGCGGCCCGCGATAGCCGGAGATCTCCCCGCGTACCCGCACGTGGCCATACGCGTCCTCAACCGTGCGCCGGAGCGCGGCAGAGAGCTCGGAAACGCTCCATTCCGGGGCATTGGCGCGGGGTTCGGCGATATCCACCATCGAATCACAGTCATCGCTTGGTTAAGAAATAAGCATAGCGGGACATGCCCCCATGCGGCGAGCGCAGAGCCGTGCCTCTTGTTTGCGCGCCCCCGAGCCGATAGGCGATTGTGACAGGAGACACTCGCGAGAGACGCTGCGACGACGCGTGCGAGCGAGCCCTGGGGCAACGGACGGGGGAGGCCGTATGAACATCCTGCTGCTCGGATCGGGAGGGCGCGAGCACGCCCTCGCCTGGAAGCTGGCGCAGAGCCCGAGTATCGGCCAGTTCTACGCCATACCGGGCAATCCCGGCATCGCCGAGCATGCAGAGCTGATCGAGGGTATCCCGCTCTCGGCCCACGATACCATCGTGAAATGGTGTCGGGACCACGGCATCGACTTCGTGGTGGTGGGGCCCGAGGCGCCCCTGGTGGCGGGGCTGGTGGACCGGCTGGAAACGGCGGGCATCGCAGCCTTCGGCCCCACGGCCGCCGCTGCCCGGCTGGAGGGTTCCAAGCTCTTCACCAAGGAATTGTGCAAGGCCAATTCGATTCCCACCGCCGCGTTCGGGCGCTTCGCCTCGGCCGCCGAGGCCGCCGCCCATGTGCGCCGGCAGGGCGCACCCATCGTGGTGAAGGCGGACGGCCTCATGGCCGGCAAGGGCGTGGTGGTCGCGCTCTCCGAGGAAGAAGCAGTGGACGCGGTGGAGCAGGTGTTCGCCGGCGGCGGCACCGAAGTGCTCATCGAGGAATTCATGGAGGGCGAGGAGGCCAGCCTGTTCGCCCTGGTGGACGGCGAGACCGTGGTGCCCTTCGGCAGCGCGCAGGACCACAAGCGCGCCTATGACGGCGACCTCGGCCCCAATACGGGGGGCATGGGCGCCTATTCCCCCGCCCCCGTGCTGACGCCGGAGCTGGAGCGCCGGGCGCTGGACGAGATCCTCATCCCCACCGCCCGCGCCATGGTGGCGGCCGGCACGCCCTATCGCGGCGTGCTCTATGCCGGACTGATGCTGACCGCCGATGGCCCGAAGCTGGTGGAGTATAATTGTCGTTTCGGGGATCCCGAATGTCAGGTGCTGATGCCCCGCTTCACCGGTGACCTCGTCGCGGTGCTGCACGCCACCGCCACCGGCCGCCTCGCGCAGGTGACGCCGGAATGGTCGCAGGATGCGGCCATGACGGTGGTCTACGCCTCGCGCGGCTATCCCGGCCCGCACCAGGTGGGCAGTGCCATCGGCGGCCTCGATGCGGCGGCGGCGCTGGAGGGTGTCCTGGTGTTCCAGGCCGGGACCCGGCTCAAGGGCACCACGCTCGTGTCCAATGGCGGGCGCGTGCTCAACGTCACCGCCACCGGAGCGACGCTGGCCGAGGCCCGCGACCGGGCCTATGCGGGAATCGCCAGGATCGAATGGCCGGACGGCTTCTTCCGCAGCGACATCGGCTGGCGTGCGCTGGGCAAGGACGCCCGCCGCCAGGGGAAGAGCACCACATGAGCACGCGCGAGAAGCCGCCCCTTCCCCGCCTTGAAGATTTCCCCGTCACGGCGCGCGACACCATCCGCTATGGCGACACCGACAAGCTCGGACATGTGAACAACGCCGTCTTCTCCACCTTCCTGGAGACCGGACGCACCCGGCTGCTCTGGGGCGGGGCTGCCGCCGTCGCGCCGGAGCACGCGAGCTTCGTGCTCGCCCGCCTGGTGCTGGATTACCGCGCGGAGATGTTGTGGCCGGGCGAGGCGCTCATCGGTACCGGCGTGCTGTCCGTGGGCAACAGCTCCATGACGCTGGCGCAGGCCATCTTCCAGGACGAACGCTGCACTGCGACGGCGGAAACGGTGCTGGTGCTGTTCGACATGGTCACCCGCCGTCCCCTGCCCCTTCCCGAGGACAGCCGCGCGCGTCTCGCCAGCCTCAAGATGCGACGTCCCGGCTGAAGCGGGCCCACCGCTTTGCGCCGGCCGGCATTGTGCTCTAGATAGGGGGCCGACAGCCCCCGGATGTGCCGTGCGCCTTCTGCCTCTCGCCTTCACACTTCTCGTCGCCACCATTCTCGGGCTCGGCGTCACCTGGTTTTCCGTCACCCACTCGCGCGGGCTCGACGTGGTGCACGCGGGCGCGTGGCTGGGGTGGCCGCGCGCGGGCACCGTCAAGGCGGATCCCTATGCCCGCGCCGCCTTCGCCCGCTCGGGCGAACTGCCGCTGGAACTGGCCGACGGCCTGCTCTTCCTCGCCACCACGGACGATACCGGCGCCCCCCTCGACGGGCGCTGCGAGACGCGCATCGTCGGCGTGCTGCCGCAGGCACGGCTGTGGACGCTCACCCTCATGGACCAGGATGGCCACCTCATCGCCAACGATGCGGGCCGCTCCGGCTTCACCAGCGCCGAGGTGGTGTATCGCGATGACGGCGCCATCGACGTGCGCCTGTCCCCCCGCGCCCGCGCCGGCAACTGGCTGCCCACCGGCGCCCGGCCGCGGCTGAAGGTGGCGCTCCGGCTCTATGACGCGCCCTTCTCCTTCGCCTCCGGCGCCGCGGATGCCGCCGTGCTGCCGCGCATCACGCGGGAGGCCTGCCTGTGACGACCTTCGAAGATCTGCGCGAGGAGGCTTCCGGCGTCGCCGCACGCCTCTCCCGCCGCCTGTCGCGCTTCTTCGGCCGGATCGCCGGCAGCCTGCCGCGCCCGCGCCTCTCACGGCCGCATTTCGGCTCGCCCGGTCAGGCGCTGCTGTTCGCGGCCTTCGCGGTGGTGCTCGGGGCCATCGCCCACATCGTCTCCATCCTGGCCATGCCGGCGCTCGCCGAGCGCAATGCCTATGCCCGGCTTTCCGAGTTGATGGAATCCAATGCGCTCACCCTGCTGCCGGACCCCTCGCCCCACGAGCAGGTGCTGCCCATGATGGACCCCGCCTTCGTCTCGGCGGTATGTTTGTATGATCTGTCGGAAGCGCCGCTGAAGGTGCGGGTGCCGGCGACGGCCGACTACACCTCGGTGTCGTTCTTCACGGCGGAGGGCCTCGCCTTCTACGCGCTCAGCGACCAGGCGGCCGGCAAGGTGATCGAGCTCGACCTCATGACCGCGAGCCAGAAGGCGGCGTTGCCGGAAGACGAGGAAATCACCGCAGCGGACCGGCTGGTGATCGAATCGCCCTCGCTCGAGGGCATCGTCGCGGTGCGCGCCTTCGTGCGCGAGCGGGGCACGCGGGCCATAGTGCGGCGACAGATCGAAGCCGCCACCTGCGCGCCGTCGAACTAGAGCACGCGCCAATCTGCTTGCATCGCAAGCGGATCGGGCAACGCGTTCTCTTTCTTGAATTTAGAGCGCGCTTTCAGACCCTTCGACCGGTTCGCGGGAAAGCCACGCGCCCAGTCGGAAACCGGGCGGATCAGCGGGCCCGCCGGCCGCTGGTGCGCGGCACCGGGCCGGGCAGCTGCGCTTCATACCGTTCCACGCGCACCACCGGCAGGATCACGATGTCCGCGCCTTCCGGCCGGACCTCCTCCGCATCCCGGCTTCTGCCAGGGCCGCGGCGCGGCGCCAGCGTATGCACATCGGGGAACGCAATGACCGTGCTCATGCTCTGTTCCTCCGTGGAGAGCCGTGATCACAACGTCGCTGGCGTCCTTATGGTTTCGTGCACCTTAACCGCGGATGAACCAATGTGGGCGGGACAGGCTCCGGCCTGGGGCGCCGCGCGCCATCATTCCTTTTCCAGGTCAAGGAAATGGCGGCCGGCGCGGTCCTCGATCTCCACCACGAAGATGTCCGGGTCGAATTTCAGCTCCCGGGCGACGCGCGCGTCCGCATCCGCCTCGGGCCGGCCCGGCTCCACCAGGACCGAGAACAGGCGGTCGGAGGGAAAGGATTCGTCGAAGGCGCTCTGCGGGGCGGGGCCATAGAGGGCGGCGGTCCCGTCGAGGCGAGAGACCTTGACGAAGATGGCCCCCGCCTCCTCCGCGCCCCGCCGCACCACGACACCATAGGCGCCTTCCACCTGGGCGCGGCGGATGAGGGCGGAAACGAAGATGGCGCTCTTGAGCCGCATTCAGTTGACCGTGACGCCCGAGACCGAGGCCAGTTCGCGCACCAGCCTGTCACTGATCTCGCCGTCGGCGGCCATGTTGCGGTCGCGCTGGAAGCGCTGGATGGCGGTACGGGTCTCGCCGCCGGGCCGGCCGTCCACCTTCAGCGGGCCGTAGCCGAGCTTGGCCAGCGCCTTCTGCACCGCAAGGATGCGCGGCGAGGCGGGCACGTCGGTGGGCGGACGCACCGCGCCGGTCACGTCGCCCCCCGCGCCGACGCTCGCCGGCGGCCGGCGCGGAACCGGATCGGCATGGGCCTCGGTGGTGGAGCGGCCGGAGCCGGCCGTGGCGGGAACGAGGGGCACCGGGGTTCCGGTCACGGTGGTGCGGATGGACAGGTAGCCCAGCGCACCGTTGGTGGCGCCACCGGCGGAGGCGGCGGGCGTGCCGGGACCATGCGGCGGCAGGGGCACCGTGGTGCGGCCGGTCTTCGCGCGATCGAGGGCCTGGACCGCGCCCGCCGGGCGTGCCTCCGGCAGCGGCGCGCCGGGCGGCGGGGCCTGCAGCAGGAGCAGGTTGACGAGAAAAACCCCGGAGGCAACCACCGCCACGGCGCCAGCCATCACGTCGAGGCGGCGCAGGCGCCGCTCCTCGCCCGCGCGCACCTCGGCCACGAGATCCGCCGCCTCGGCGGGCGCATCCTCTCCGTGTCGTCCCGCCAGGACCGGTTCCAGCTTCATGCCATCCTCTTCATGCCGTCAGTCTTGGCCCGCGCGTCGTCGAGGCGCCCGGGAAAGGGCGCCACCACGCCCTCACCCCGCGCCGCCGGCTCCGCCGCGCACGGCAGGGTCACCGTGACGGAGGTCCCCCGGCCCGGCGCGCTCTCCACCCGGAAATCGCCGCCGTGCAGCTTCACGAGCCCCTTCACCACCGCGATGCCGAGGCCGCTGCCGCGGGCCCGCTGGGTGCAGTCTCCGGCCTGGAAGAAGGGCTCGCCGAGCCGCGCCACATCCTCCGGGCGCATGCCGGGACCGGTGTCGCGCACACGGATGGACACCGCATCGCCGTCCGGCCGCACGCTCACCTGCACGCGGCCGCCCTCGGGCGTGAACTTGACGGCGTTGGACAGGAGATTGAGCACGATCTGCTTGAACGCCCGCCGGTCGGCGTCGATCACCGGCAGGCGGGAAGCAAAAGAGGTCTTCACCGCAACCCCGGCGCGCCCGGCATCAATGGCCACCATCTCGGCGCAGCCGGCGACGAGGGCGGTCACATCCACCCGCTCGCGATCGAGCTCATAGGCCCCCGCCTCCACCCGCGACAGGTCGAGGATGTCGTTGACCAGCCCGAGCAGGTGCTGGCCGCTCTCGTGGATGATGCGGGCGTAGTCCGCCTTGCGCGCGTCATCGAGGGGGGCGCCGCTCTCGATGGCCAGCAGCTCGGAAAAGCCGAGGATGGCGTTGAGCGGCGTGCGCAGCTCGTGGCTCATGGCGGCGAGGAAGCGGCTCTTGGCGGCGTTGGCCTCCTCGGCCGCGGCGCGGGCGCGGGCGGCGGCGTCGGCCTTCAGCCGCTCGGCGGCGGCCGCCTGCCAGGGCGCGCGCCACACGATGCGGACCCGACCGGAGCGCTGGGCCGAAAATCGCGCCTCAACGGTCATGAAGGACGGCGCCGCATCGGAGCGCGCATCAAAGCGCAGACGCAGTTCGCAGCGCTGTGCCCTGCCGTGGGCCGCAGCCTGCACCGCCGACAGGAAAGCGGGGCGGTCGGCCACCAGCACGCGATCGAACAGAGCCATGCCGGCGAAGGTCGAGGCCGGCGCCCCGGCGAACGGCCCCTCCACCGCCTCCACGGCCTCCACCTCGCCACGGGGTCCGTGGCGGGTGACGAGGAGGGCATCGTCGGGCACCGCCTCGCTGGCCCGGGTGGCGGCACGGGCGAGCCCGCTGGCCACCGCTGCCAGCGCCGTCGAGACCAGGCCGGAGGCGATGAGCGCGGTCGCGTTGAGGAAGGCGCCGCGCACGAGGCCGGTGACCTCCGCCAGCAGCGCGACGGCGCCGCAGGCGAGCGCGAGAATGCCGAGGGCCGTCAGCGCCGCTCCGGTGACCCGGCCGAGCACCGCCAGGCGCGGCAGGGTCTCGCCGCCTGCGCCCCGCATGGGGACGGGACGAGGACCTTCCGCCGCTTCGCCGGTGCCGAGGTGACGCACGTCGCCCCCTGTAGATGCCCGCAGGAACGGGCCGGATGCCTGAAATCCGCGTGCCGGGGATCCCGACGCCGCGGCACAGACCCTGCCACGGCAGGCTTTAAGCGAACGCTAAACCGGTGCGGCACCGCCGGCTTTCAGCGTTAACGATGTCTTGAAAAGTCCGCCCGCCCGGGCCCCCGTTCCGGTCCACGGGAAGCCCGCCTCTGGTATTTTGCAAGGGCGCCGGGATCCCGCCCGCGCATCTTGAAGAGGGAGCCATGTTCTTCCTGCTGCGCCTCGCCTTCTGGCTCGGCCTCGTGCTGCTGCTCCTGCCACTCGGCCTCAAGGGCACCGACGGCAAGGAGGTGAGCGTGTTCGACGCCTTCGGCGCCGTGCAGGCCGTGGTCACCGACTTCAAGGGCTTCTGCGAGCGACAGCCGCAGGCCTGCGCCGTGGGCGGGCAGATGGCGAGCCACCTCGTGGAAAAGGCGCAGGTGGGCGCCAAATGGCTGCACGATTCCATCGGTTCCGCGCCCGCGGGCGAGGCGCCGCCGCAGCCGCCGGCCAGCCTCCAAAGCGGCGGCCAGTCGGGGGCGCTCGACCTTTCGCCGCAGGATCTGTTGCCGAAGGATCTCCTGCCGACCTGGGGCGGCGGCGAGAACGGCCGCACCTTCGTGCCCCAGAACGCCCTGCCCGGCGCGCCCGCGCCGACTCCTGCCATGGCCCCCCTGCCGCCGCGCCGG
Organism: Xanthobacter autotrophicus; assembly: GCF_030015065.1. Taxonomy (GTDB): domain Bacteria; phylum Pseudomonadota; class Alphaproteobacteria; order Rhizobiales; family Xanthobacteraceae; genus Xanthobacter; species Xanthobacter autotrophicus_D. Next base: position 15,194 of record NZ_JAIVFN010000018.1, read on the forward strand.
CCGGCCTGAGGCCCCGCAGCCCCGCCCACTCGAATCAAAGAGACCGCATTTTATTGCCGGCTGTGTTATGCTGCATCGCAAGGATGAAGAGGCGCCCTTTCCGTTTGCCGGGCGGGCGCAACAGGTGGGACGAGGAATTGGCCTCATGAACGCAGACGACCTCATTGCCGATTTTGAATTCTTGGACAATTGGGAAGACCGCTATCGGCACGTCATCGAACTCGGCAAGAAGCTGCCGCCCTTTCCGGAAGCGGAGCGCACCGAGACCAACAAGGTCCAGGGCTGCGCCAGCCAGGTCTGGCTCATCTCTGACCTGAAGCAGACACCAGCCGGCACCATCATCGAGTTCCAGGGCGATTCCGACGCCCATATCGTGCGCGGACTGGTGGCGGTGCTGCTCCACCTCGTTTCGGGCCACAGCCCGAAGGAGATCCTGGAGACCGACATTCTCGGCATCTTCCGGCAGATCGGACTGGAGGGGCACCTGACCCCGCAGCGCTCCAACGGCCTGCGTTCCATGGTGGAGCGCATCCGCGGCCACGCCCGCGCCGCGCTGGCCGCCGCCTGAAGCAGAAGACGGCCCCTTTGCACAGGCTCTCACCGGTCAGGTCGCATCGCGACCTGACCGGTCGACGCATTCCTTTTGTCGTTCAAAGCCGGTTCATCTCCACATCTTCGCAGGAATGGCCGAGCTGGGACAGGCCTTCCTCCAGATAGTCGCCGAGCAGCGGCATGCCGAGGAGATACTGCGCCGTGCGCCGGTTGTGGGCACGCGTCGCTTCCTCGCGCAGCTCATCCCAGTTGCCCACGTCGCCGTCGCCGCGGCCGAGCCAGGCCAGGGTGACGAGGTCGATCTGCTGATCCTCGTTCAGGACGGCGATGGCGCTGGCGAGCTCCTGAAGCACCGGATCGTCCGCATGGTCCTCGAGCACGGCGCGCATGCCGTCGTCGGGACCGTCGGAGCCAGGATCGGGATCGGTCACCGCATCCTTGGCGTCGAAAGCGCGCGCCTTGATGATCAGGTAGCACACGCTTTCGGGAGAGATGGAAAGAGTGGGGACGTCTGCAGCGCGGGGCATCGGGGGTCCTCCATGGGACCGGTCTTCTGAATGCCGGTATGTCTGAAAGCCGCGAGCCGGCCCGCAGGTTCCCGCCGCAGCGCGTTCTCTTTCTTGAGTTTAGATGGCAATTCACAGAGCAAATTTGTGCAATTTGCTCGGATCGCGTTCTAGTGGATCAAAGAGTTGTGGTTCGACCTGCTCGCGACGGATGGATTCCATCTGTCGCGGTCGAACCACTAGGGACCCGCCTCCCCGGCCCGCACCACCTCCACCGTGGCCTCGGCGAGACGCCGGTAGAGCTTCCTCTGCCGGGCGATGGGCCACCAGTCGTAGAGGAAGATCTCCATGGGCCGCCACAGGGCGACCCAGCCCACGATGATGAGTCCCTCCGCGGCAAAGCCCCAGAGGCTCTTCGCGAAGGTCCGGTCGCCGAAGATATTCGCGAGCAGCAGGCACAGGGCGAGAACGGTGACGCCGATGGCGAGGGATACCCTGCCGACGCGGAAAAGCTCCTTCAGCTCCCGCCCGAACGCGGCCTGTCGCTCGATGAAGTAGCGCCGCATGGCCTGCGGCAGGCCTTGCGCCTCCGGGGACGCGGCTTCGACGGCGGGCAGGTGCACGACGATGCGCACCGGGGCGCCGTGGGGCAGCTCGCTTGCCCAATCGACGATATAGGCCTCGGCTTCCGGATCGAGGTCCCGCTCCCGGAACGGGTAGGGATCGAGCATGTTGAAGAGCTGCGAGACCCGCTCGACGCGGATCTCGATGTCGGTCCCCATATCCAGCACCCCATGGGCCAGCGTGTTGCGCCCTTGCGGCGAGGGCCGGACGTTCTTCGACGCCGGGACGAAGCCACCCTCTTTAGAGCGTGATCGGATCACGCTCTAAAGACCAGATCAATTGTGGTTCAAAGGGTCAGCGGCCCGCACTGCGTCCGAAAGCCCGAGCGGGCAACCCCCGCCCCGAAAGCGGGGAGCGGAAACGCGGCCTCAGCGCCGGCTGCGGCGAGCCCGCACGCGCACGGGTACCGCCTGCTTCTGCCGCGCCGCGAGCTGGGCAAGGACCATCGCCCCCACAAGAGCTGCGAGGGCAAGGGCGGAACCGGCAACGAGGGACATGGGATTTCTCCACCAAGACGCCTGCGACGACCCGTCGGCAAGCAGACGGAGAACTGCGCCGGCGAACAGATTGATCTTAACCCCGTTCACGCCGCGCGCCACCCGTCTGGATCAACAAATAGGTGCGGCTTCGGTGGCGAGGAGGGCGGTCACAGCCATGTGACGGCCACCGCCCCGCTGTAAAGGCGGGCGGGCGCGGCCCTCACAGGGGCGACAGATAGGGCAAAGGTCCCGGCGCGGGCATCTGGCGCACGCGCTCCAGCCGCTCCATGGCACGGGCAAAGGAACCGTCGAGATGGTTCTTCAGCGCCTCCACCGCCGCGTCGGCATGGCCGGCGGAGAGCCGCTCCGCCACATCCAGATGCTCGGCCAGGAAGGGCTCCATCCCCGGCGCCCGCGCCGCGGCGTCGTAGAGGAAGGTCAGCGCCACCAGCAGCGTCTGGTAGGTGGAAAGGGCGTCCATGAGCGTCGCGTTGCCGCAATGGCCGAGCAGGCTGATGTGCAGTTCCTCCTCCAGCGCGCTGAGGCGCGCCCCGTCCACGGCGTAAGGGTCCGCCATGGCCTGCGCGAGGTTGCCCCTGAGCGCCGCGAGGATGGCCGGCGGCAGGCGCGGGGCCGCGAGGCGCAGGGCCGCGGGCTCCAGGATGGCGCGCATCTCGAACAGCTCGGCCACATAAGCGGGGGTCAGGGCCGGCGCATACCAGTGGAGCCGCGCATCCTTGCGCACGACACCGCGCTGGTGGAGGCGCGAGAGCGCCTCCCGCGCCACGGTGCGGCTCACCCCATAGGCGGCGGCGAGGTGATTCTCCACCACGCGGAAGGCCCCGAAGGCGCTGCGCGTGACCACCTCGTGCTCCACTTCCTTGTAGATGCGCTCGCAGGTGGATTCGGGCGCGAGGTGGATGTCCCCCGCCGGGGCCTGGTCCGGAACCGAAGGCACCGGGCCGATGGGAAGCTCCACCAGGAAGCCGTGGCCTTCGGCGCGGCGCACCAGCCCGAGCTGCTCCAGCCGGGCCAGCGCCTGCCGGGCCGGCGCACGGGATATGCCGAACTTCTCGGCCACCCGCGATTCCAGCAGTCGCTCGCCGGGACGGAGCGCGCCGGAGACGATCTGGGACGCCAGGATATCGAAGGCCCGCTCGTGCAGGCGCGGCGCAACCCCGCTGGCCCGCGCCGCCGCCCGGCCGGGCTCGGCCCCTTCGACACCGGCAGGGATCAACAGTCCCATCGCGTCCTCACCGCCCCGTTTGCAGGTTGCATTGCGGAAGGGTGCCGGAGCGGAAACGAAATGCCAAGCCCGACAAAGGCTTGTACATGGCGCGGTATGCCGCACCCATCAGGCGGGGAAAACGGAAGGCGGCCGGCGGGAACCGGCCGTGCGCGGGCAACCCGAAGGAGCCGCGCTCAGCCGAACACGACGGCCACGGCAATGACACCATAGGCCAGGAGGAAGAGGAAGCTGTCCCGGAGGACCCGCCCGCGTGCAATGGTCATAATTCACTTCCCATAATTTCCAGCTATTTTATATGAAAAGTGATTATCGTCAATAAACATTTTTATCATGTGTTTTTATGGAATGGCCGCGCCCCGCCCGTCGACGGATGCCGGCAGGCGGGGCCCGGACCGGCCGGATTACCGCCCTTCGAAACGCGGCGTGCGCTTTTCCACGAAAGCCGTCGCGCCTTCGGCGAAATCATGGGTGCCGGCGCTGGCGATGAAGGCATCCCTCTCGGCGTGGAGCTGGTCGGACAGGCTGTGGTTGAAGGACGCGCGCAGCAGGTGCTTGATGCGGCCATAGGCCAGCGTCGGCCCGGCGGCGAGGCGCTTTGCCAGCGCTTCCGTCTCGGCCTGAAGGTCGGCCGCCGGCACCACCTTGTTCACCAGGCCCAGCCGCAACGCCTCCGCCGCCTCCACCGTATCGGAAAGCAGGGCGATCTCCATGGCCTTGCGCAGGCCCACCACACGCGGCAGCGAGAAGGTGGACGAGCCGTCCGGCGAGGTGCCGATGCGGGTATAGGCCAGCGTCATCTTGATGTCGTCGGCGGCGATGGCGAGGTCCGCCGCCAGAGCCACCGAGACGCCCGCCCCCGCCACCGCGCCGTGGAGGCTGGCGATCACCGGCGCCGGCATGGCGGCGAGCGAGACGATGGCGTGATGAAACGGATCGATGATGGCGCTGACCACCTTCGGCGCGTCGCGTCCCGCCTCATGGAACCGGCCCACGTCGCCTCCGGCCATGAAGGCCCTTCCCTCCCCGGACAGGACCACGACGCGAACGCTCTCGTCCTTGGCCACCTGATCCACCGCCGCCTTGAAGGCCAGCACCGCCGCCTCGTTGATGGCGTTCAGCACCTGCGGGCGGTTGAAGCGGATGCGGGCGATGCCGTCGGCGATGTCGAGGCGGATGGGATGCTCATCGGCGGCGGCGCTGGTGGGGGCGCTCATTGGGGGCGTTCCTCGGGCGTTTATCGGCTCAGCCCGCACGCGGAATGCGGCGGCTGCCTTGCAGACTGGGACCGCCAAGCTGCCAAAGCCAGCGCATCGCCACAAGACGGCCGCAGGCCGAGAGTTTTTCCAGGCCCGGCGCCGACGCTCGGTGCTGCACTCCCCCGGCCTCAGATCGGCGAATCGGCGTCCGGTGGGAAGAGAATGCCCGCCTCCTCCAGATAGGCCTCCAGCGCCGCCGCCGAGGCGGCGATGTCGCCGGTGGTGTCGAGCACCAGTTCCGGCGCCTCAGGCTCCTCATAGGGCGCGGAGACGCCGGTGAAACTGGCGATCTCGCCCTTGCGGGCCTTGGCATAATGCCCCTTCGGGTCGCGCCCCTCGCACACCTCCAGCGCGGCGCGGATGAACACCTCGTGGAAGAAGCGACCACCCACCTCCCGCGCCTGCTCCCGGTCGGCGCGCGTGGGCGAGACCAGGGCGACGAGGGCGATGTGGCCGTTCCGGGCCAGGAAGGACGCCATGTGGGCCACGCGGCGGATGTTCTCCGAGCGCTCCTGCGGCGAGAAGCCGAGGTCGGCATTGAGACCGGTCCGCAGGGTGTCGCCGTCGAGATAGACCGGCGAGCCGCCGAGGTCGAACAGGCGCCGCTCCATGGCGCGGGCCACGGTGGACTTGCCTGCGGCCGGCAGCCCGGTGAGCCACAGCACCGCGCCCTGGTGATGGAAGCGCGTGACCCGCTCGGCCGGGGTGACGGCGGAATCCACCGCCACCACGGGACCGCGCTTCGGCGCCTCCAGGCGCGCCTCGCGGGCCGCGTGCAGGATGATGCCGCCGCCGCAGATGCGCCGCTCGCGCTCCACCACCACGCGGCCGGTGAAGGCATTGAGGTGGTAGGGATCGGCCGGCAAGGCCTGGCGCAGGGTGATTTCCACCTCGCCCACATGGTTGCGGCCAAGGCTCGCCTGGCCCTCGGTGACGAGATTGGCGGGGTCCACGGCGCTGGTCACGGCGGATACCACGCCCGGCGCGGCAGCGGTGGACAGGCGCACGATGACCGGATCGCCCGCCTTCAGCGGCGCGTCGTCCAGCCAGAACAGGCGCACCTTCAGGCTTTTAGCGGCGCGCGGGCGCTGGTCGCCATGGGCGGCGATGTCGCCGCGGGTGACGAAGATGTCCTTGTCGAGGGTGATGCCCACCGACTGGCCGGCCTCCACCGATGCCGGGGCCGGCCCCGGCCACGCCTCGATGGACTTCACCCGCGCGGTGGCGCCCGACGGCTCGAAGGCCAATTCGTCGCCCACCGAGAGGCGCCCGCTTTCGATTCGCCCGGCGAGGATGCGCCGCTCGTCGAACTTGTAGACCGCCTGGATGGGGAAGCGCAGCGGCTGGTCGGACAGGCTCGGCGGCGCGGTGAAGGCGTCCAGCGCCTCGATCACGGTGGGGCCGGAATACCAGGGCAGGCGCGCCGTGCGCTCGGAGATGAAGTCGCCGTCGCGCGCGGACACCGGGATGACGAAGGTGGGGCGCAGGCCGAAGCCGCCGAGATAGGCGCTCACATCCTCCTCGATGGCCGCGAACGCCTCCTGCCCGAAGGCGACGCGATCCATCTTGTTCACCACCACCGTCACCTGCCGCAGGCCGAGCAGGTGCAGCAGGAAGGCGTGGCGGCGGGTCTGCTCGCGCACGCCCTCGCCGGCATCCACCAGCAGCACAGCGGCATCGGCCTGGGCTGCGCCGGTGACCATGTTGCGCAGGAATTCCACGTGGCCGGGCGCGTCGATTAGGACGTAGTCGCGCTTCGCCGTCTTGAAGCGGATCTGGCTGGTGTCCACCGTGATGCCCTGGTCGCGCTCGGTCTGCAGCGCGTCGAGCAGGAACGACCACTCGAACGGCATGCCGCGGCGGGCGGAGACTTCCTTCAGCATCTCCAGCTTGCCGTCGGGCAACGAGCCGGTCTCATGCAGCAGGCGGCCGACCAGGGTGGACTTGCCGTGGTCCACATGGCCGACGATGACGATGCGCAGGAGCTCGCGCTCCGGCGCGCCCTCCGGGGCGGCGGGCGCCGCGGCGGAAGAGGTGGACGGGGAGACGGACGTTGACGCGGACGAGAAGGCGGACATGGCAATGATCTCTTCAAAATCTCGGGAGGCGGCGCGCTTGGCGATCGGCTGGCCTCACAGGTAGCCGGCGGTGCGCAGGCGCTCGAAGGCGTCCTCGGATTCGTGGTCCATGGCGCGGCCGGACCGCTCGGAGGTCTTGGTGGTGGCGAGCTCGGCCAGGATCTCGTCCAACGTGGCGGCATCCGACACCACCGGGCTGGTGATGTCCTGGTCGCCCAGCGAGCGGTAGCGCTTGCCGTCCTTGGAGAAATACAGCGGGATCACCGGAATGCCCTCGCGCTGGGTGTAGGCCCAGATGTCCATCTCGGTCCAATGCAGGATGGGATGGATGCGCACATGGGCGCCGGGGGTCAGAGCGGTGTTGTACTGGTCCCAGAATTCGGGGGGCTGCTCGCGCACGTTCCAGGCGCCGTCGGTGCCGCGCGGGGAGAAGAAGCGCTCCTTGGCCCGGGTCGGCTCCTCGTCGCGGCGGATGCCGGCGATGACGCCGTCGAAGCCGTGCTTGGCCAGCGCCATGCGCAGGCCTTCCGTCTTGCGGGCGGCGGAACGGGCGGCGGGGGGAAGGGTCGGGTCGGTGCTCTCGATGGGCGGGCAGTCCTCGACAATGAGGTCGAGATCCCATTCCTTGGCGTACTGGTCGCGGAAGGCGTACATCTCGGGAAACTTCCGGCCGGTATCCACGTGCATCACCGGAAACGGCAGCTTGCCGAAGAACGCCTTGCGCGCCAGGTGGATCATCACGTTGGAATCCTTGCCCAGCGACCACAGCATGGCGATCTTGCGCAACTGCGCGAAGGCCTCGCGGAAGATGAAGATGCTCTGCGCTTCCAGCGCATCGAGACGCGTCATGACGTCATTCCTTCGTGGCGCCGCTGAAGGCGCCTGTCTGCCCCGGCCTTCGCGCGCCCGCCTTTAGGGTCGCACGCCGGCCCGGCGCCAATCCAAGCCAGAACCACCCCTCCCCTTTCCGCCTTGACCGCGCCCGGAACCGGGCGCTTCTGGCGGCGGCGACTTTTAAATTCTACCAAACTGGTAGAATTTACATTGACGCGAGGCGGTTATTTTCGTATTGCGCATTTTTGATCGGTAATTTAGCTTAAGACACACGTCAACTGGATTATTTAGCGCTCTCCCGTTGTGAGTTGGGAAATCGGGCGCGCGGAGCGGCTTTTCATGACCTCACCCTTGCAGCGCAAGCTCAAGATCAGCGGACCCACGGTGGTAACCGCCAATCGCCTTGCGGACGGCGTCTCGGTGTGGCTCACCGCCGCCGGCAGCTGGAGCGAGACCATCTCCGACGCCGCGGTGGGCACCACCGGCGACGAGGTGCTGCGGCTGCTCGACATCGCCCACGCGGACGAGAACACCGCGGTCGGCGCCTATCCGGCCCCGGCGACGCTGGCGGCCGACGGCACGCCGCAGCCGGCCAACCTGCGTGAGCGCATCCGCGTCGCCGGCCCCACCATTTCCCTGCCCGGCGCCGCCTGAGATCCCTTAAGGGTCCCCGACGCCCAAGGTCCCCGACGCCCAAGCGAGTAGGCCTCATGTACGTCTATGACGAGTTCGATCGCACCTTCCTCGAGGAGCGCGTCGCCGAGTTCCGCGACCAGGTGGCGCGGCGCCTGTCCGGTGAGCTGAACGAGGAGGAGTTCAAGCCGCTCCGCCTCATGAACGGCGTGTACCTCCAGCTCCACGCCTACATGCTGCGGGTATGTATTCCCTACGGCACCCTGTCCTCGCAGCAGTTGCGCGCTCTCGGCGCCGTGGCCCGCAAGTATGACCGGGGCTACGGCCACTTCACCACGCGGCAGAACATCCAGTTCAACTGGATCAAGCTCAACGAGCTGCCGGACGCCATGGCCGACCTCGCCAAGGTGGGCATCCACGGCCTCCAGACCTCCGGCAACTGCATCCGCAACACCACCACCGACCCCTGGGCCGGGGCCGCGGCGGACGAGGTGGAGGACCCGCGCCTCTATGCGGAGGTGATCCGGCAGTGGTCCACCCTGCATCCGGAATTCACCTACCTGCCGCGCAAGTTCAAGATCGCCATCACCGCGGCCAGGCACGACCGCGCCGCCATCCGCGTGCACGACATCGGCCTGCGCCTGCACCAGCGCGACGGCGAGACCGGGTTCGAGGTGATGGTGGGCGGCGGGCTCGGGCGCTCGCCCTTCATCGGCAAGACCATCAAGGACTTCCTGCCGAAAGAGCACCTGCTCTCCTATCTGGAGGCGGTGCTGCGCACCTACAATCTCGGCGGCCGGCGCGACAATATCTACAAGGCGCGCATCAAGATCCAGGTGCATGAGATGGGCGCCGAGGCCTTCGCGGCGAAGGTGGAGGCCGAATGGGCCGAGATCCGCGACGGCGCCCTGAAGCTGGACGACGCGGCCCTCGACGCCATCCGCGACCGCTTCCTCGTCCCTGACCTCGATGCGTTGGAGGACCAGCCCGCGGAACTCGCCCGCGCGCTCGCCACCGACGCCGCCTTCGCCCGCTGGCACTCAAATTCCGTAGCCCCGCACAAGGCGAAGGGCCATGCCATCGTCACGCTCTCGCTGAAGCCCGTGGGCGCCCCGCCCGGCGACGCGACGGCGGACCAGATGGACGCCATCGCCGACCTCGCCGACCAGTACGCCTATGGCGAGATCCGCGTCGCCCACGAGCAGAACCTCACCTTCCCCTATGTGCGGCAGAAGGACCTGCCGGCGCTGTGGGCGAAGCTGCAGGCCATCGGCGTCGCCACCCCCAATGTGGGGCTTCTCACCGACATCATCGCCTGCCCGGGCTTGGACTATTGCTCGCTGGCCAATGCCCGCTCCATCCCCATCGCCCAGAAGCTGACCGAGCGCTTCGCCGACGAGGCCCGCATCGCCGACATCGGCCGGCTGCACGTGAACATTTCCGGCTGCATCAATGCCTGCGGCCACCACCATGTGGGCCATATCGGCATCCTGGGCGTGGAGAAGAAGGACGAGGAGTTCTTCCAGATCACGCTGGGTGGCAAGGGCAATTCCAAGGCCCGCATCGGCGAGCTGATCGGCCCCGCCGTTGCGGAAAGCGAGATCGTGGACGTGGTGGAACGCCTCGTCGATACCTATCTCAATCTTCGGACCTCTCCCGCCGAGACCTTCGTGGCGGCGGTGGAGCGCCTCGGAATCGAGCCCTTCAAGGAGCGCGCCTATGCCCCTCGTTAAGAACGGGGCGCTCGCCGCCGACCCCTTCGTCGCCCTCGACGACGATGCGGCGCTGCCCGATGGGCCGGTGATCGTCTCCGCCGCCCGCCTGCTGGCGGAGGGTCCGGCGCTCGTCGCCCGCAACGGCGAGATCGGCGTCGCCTGGCCCAACGACAAGGATGTGGCCGAGCTTCAGCCCTTCCTGTCGCGGCTGTCGCTGATCACCCTCACCTTTCCCAAGTTCCGGGACGGGCGCGCCTACAGCCAGGCCCGGCTGCTGCGCGAGCGCTACGGCTACAAGGGCGAGCTGCGGGCTGTCGGCAACGTGCTGCGCGACCAGGTGCTGCTGATGGTGCGTGCCGGCTTCGACGCCTTTGCCCTGGAGAAGGCGGCGGATGCCGAGGTCTTCGGCAAGGCGGTCGCCACCTATTCCGTGTTCTACCAGCCCACGGGCGACCGGCGCCCCACCGTGCGCGATGCCCGCACGGCGCAGGCGGCAACGGGGGTATAGGTCCCATGACCGCCAGCCATAGCGCCAGCCCCCCCCCTGCCCCGTTCGACCAGCCTTCGCCCGGGACCTCTCCGGACGCCGTCGGCTTCGACGTTGCGGCGCTCGATGCGAAGCTCAGGGCGGCCTCGCCGCTGGAGATCATCGCGGCGGGGCTTGCCGCCTTTCCCGGCCGCATCGCCGCCGTCTCCTCCTTCGGGACGGAATCGGCGGTGCTGCTGCACATGATCTCCGAGGTGGACAAGGCCACGCCGGTGCTCTTCCTCGACACCGGCCACCTGTTCGAGGAGACCCTCGCCTATCGCGACACCCTCGCCGAGCGCCTCGGCCTGACGAATGTCCTCACCTTTTCCCCCGATCCGGCAGCGCTCGCCGCGCGCGATCCCGAAAAGGGCCTTTGGGCGGACGACCCGGATGCCTGCTGCGGCCTGCGCAAGGTGGAGCCGCTGGCGCGGGCGCTCGGCCCCTATGCCGCCTGGATCAACGGGCGCAAGCGCTATCAGGCCTCGACCCGCGCCGACATTCCCTTCGTGGAGCAGGACGGGGCGCGGGTGAAGTTCAACCCGCTGGCAGCCCTCGGTCGCGACGACCTCATCGCCTACATGGATGCCCACGGCCTGCCGCGGCATCCCATGGAGAAGTTCGGCTTTCCCTCCATCGGCTGCATGCCGTGCACCTCGCGGGTGAAGCCCGGAGAGGACCCGCGCGCCGGCCGCTGGCGTGGAAAGTCCAAGACCGAGTGCGGTATCCATGTCGGCGATGGTAATTAATTTAATTCCATTGATTTTGTTATAAAAGGTGTTGACCCCTCGCGAGGCCAGTGCCATCGTTTGTTTTACCGAACAAACGATCCGTTTGACGGATGAACTTCGCTGGAGGTCCCCCATGTCGTCTCGCCGCTCCTTCCTGCGTAGGTCCCTCGGCGTCGTGGCGGCACTGACGCTCTCAGCCGGCGCGGCGGCCGCCGCCGACACCACCCTGCTCAACGTGTCCTATGACCCGACCCGCGAGCTGTATGTCGAGGTAAACAAGGCGTTCGCCGCCGAGTGGGCGAAGTCGCATCCCGGCGACACCCTGAAGATCAACCAGTCCCACGGCGGCTCGGGCAAGCAGGCGCGCTCGGTCATCGACGGCCTGGAGGCGGACGTGGTGACGCTGGCGCTGGCCTATGACATCGACGCCATCGCCGAGAGGGGCCTGCTGGCCGCCGACTGGCAGAAGCGACTGCCCGACAATTCCGCGCCCTACACCTCCACCATCGTGTTCCTGGTGCGCAAGGGCAACCCGAAGGGCATCAAGGACTGGGACGATTTGGTGAAGCCCGGCATCAAGATCGTCACGCCCAACCCGAAGACCTCCGGCGGCGCCCGCTGGAACTATCTCGCCGCCTGGGGCTACTCGCTCAAGAAGAGCGGCGGCGACGAAGCCAAGGCCAAGGACTTCGTGAAGGCGCTGTTCAAGAACGCCCCGGTGCTCGACACCGGCGCCCGCGGCTCCACCGTCACCTTCGTGGAGCGCGGCATCGGCGACGTGCTGATCGCCTGGGAAAACGAGGCCTATCTCTCGGTCAACGAGCTCGGCCCCGACAAGTTCGACATCGTCACCCCCTCCCTCTCCATCCTCGCCGAGCCGCCGGTGACGGTGGTGGACAAGGTGGTGGACAAGAAGGGCACCCGCGCTACCGCCGACGCCTATCTCAAGTTCCTTTACACGCCCCAGGGCCAGGAGATCGCGGCCAAGAACTATTACCGCCCGCGCAACGAGGCCGTGGCGGCCAAGTTCAAGGACAAGTTCGCCCCGGTGGATCTGTTCACCATCGATCAGGTGTTCGGCGGCTGGCAGAAGGCCCAGAAGACCCACTTCGCCGACGGTGGCGTGTTCGACCAGATCACCGGCAACTGAGCCGTTTCCTTATCCTTTCGGCCGCCGCCCCTCCCGGGCGGCGGCCGTTTCCGGGACCTGAGAGACGCGACCTTCGACAGAGCTTATAATTTAACCATGAGCCTCTCTTCGTCCCGCATCGCCTTCCGGCAGCAGAGCGTCATCCCCGGCTTCGGCCTTACCATGGGGCTGACGCTGACTTGGCTCGGCCTCATCGTGCTGCTGCCGCTCTCGGCATTGTTCATCAAGACCAGCGAACTTTCTTTCGAGCGCTTCATCGCTATCGTCACCGCCGCCCGCACCCTGCACGCCCTGCAGGTGTCGTTCGGCCTCGCGCTGGCGGCGGCGCTGGTGAACGTGGTGTTCGGCGCCATCGTGGTGTGGGTGCTGGTGCGCTACGAATTCCCCTTCAAGAAGGGGGTGGACGCGCTGATCGACATCCCCTTCGCTCTGCCCACCGCCGTGGCCGGCATCGCGCTCACCGCGCTCTATGCCGAGAACGGGTGGGTCGGCTCCCTGCTGGCGCCGCTTGGCATCCAGGTCTCGTTCACGCCGCTCGGCATCCTGGTGGCCCTCATCTTCATCGGCCTGCCGTTCGTGGTGCGCACCGTCCAGCCGGTGCTCGCGGACCTCGACCAGGAACTGGAGGAGGCCGCCGCCAGCCTCGGCGCTACCCGCACCCAGACCCTCATCAAGGTGGTGCTGCCCTCCATCTGGCCGGCACTGCTCACCGGCTTCGCCCTCGCCTTCGCGCGGGCCGTGGGCGAATACGGCTCGGTCATCTTCATCGCCGGCAATTTGCCGGGCGTGTCGGAGATCGCGCCGCTGCTCATCGTCATCCGGCTGGAGGAGTTCCGCTATGCGGACGCCACCGCCATCGCCACGGTGATGCTGCTGGCCTCGTTCGCGCTGCTGCTGGTCATCAACCGCCTGCAGCGCTGGGCGGAGCTGCGGGGGAGCCGCCACGGATGAATGCCCTCGACCATACCGCCCACGGCCACGGCGCCAGCGAGGGCCTGCCCTCGGCCCTGGAGCAGTCGCACGCTTATGCCCATCACGGCGGGCGCCCGGCGCGCACCGAGCCGCCGGCGGTGCGCATCGCGCTGACCGTCATCGCGCTGGCGTTCATCGGCCTTTTCATCGGCCTGCCCCTGATCACGGTATTCTACGAGGCGCTCAAGCGCGGCTGGGCGGCTTACGTGGCCGCCCTCATCGAGCCGGACGCCCTGGCCGCGATCCGCCTGACGCTGATCGTGGCCGCCATCTCGGTGGTGGCGAACCTCATCTTCGGACTGGTGGCGGCCTGGGCCATCGCCAAGTTCGAGTTTCCGGGCAAGAGCCTGCTCATCACCCTCATCGACCTGCCCTTCTCGGTCTCCCCCGTGGTGGCGGGCCTCATCTACGTGCTGCTGTTCGGCGCCCAGGGCCTGTTCGCCGCCTATCTGCAGGCGTGGGACATCAAGATCATCTTCGCCCTGCCGGGCATCGTGCTCGCCACCATCTTCGTCACCTTCCCCTTCGTGGCGCGCGAGCTGATCCCGCTGATGCAGGAGCAGGGCACCAGCGAGGAGGAGGCGGCCATCTCCCTCGGCGCCTCGGGCCTCTCCACCTTCTTCCGCGTCACCCTGCCCAACGTGAAATGGGCGCTGCTCTACGGCGTGCTGCTGTGCAATGCCCGCGCCATGGGCGAGTTCGGCGCGGTCTCGGTGGTGTCCGGCCATGTGCGCGGGCTGACCAACACCATGCCGCTGCACATCGAGATCCTTTATAATGAATATCAGTTCGTCGCCTCCTTCGCGGTGGCGTCGCTGCTGGCGCTGCTGGCGCTGGTGACGCTCATCGCCAAGACCATCCTGGAACACCGCCTCGCCGAGGAAGACAGATGACCATCGACGTGGTTGGCGTCACCAAGCGCTTCAAGACCTTCACCGCCCTCGACCATGTGAGCCTCACCATCCGCTCCGGGGAGCTGGTGGCCCTGCTCGGCCCGTCCGGCTCCGGCAAGACGACGCTGCTGCGCATCATCGCCGGGCTCGAATGGCCGGACACGGGCGAGGTGCGCTTCGACGGCGAGGACGCGCTGTCGCGCTCGGTGCGCGAGCGCAATGTGGGCTTCGTGTTCCAGCATTATGCCCTGTTCCGGCACATGAACGTGTTCGAGAACGTGGCCTTCGGCCTGCGCGTGCGGCGCGGCGCCGACAAGCTGCCGGAAGCCGCAATCCGCGGGAAGGTCAACGAGCTGCTCTCCCTGGTGCAGATCGACTGGCTGGCGGAGCGCTATCCCGCCCAGCTCTCCGGAGGCCAGCGCCAGCGCGTGGCCCTCGCCCGCGCGCTCGCCATCTCGCCGCGCGTGCTGCTGCTGGACGAGCCGTTCGGCGCGCTGGACGCCAAGGTGCGCAAGGAATTGCGGCGCTGGCTCCGCCACCTGCACGAGGAACTGCCGGTCACCTCCGTTCTCGTCACCCATGACCAGGAAGAGGCGCTGGAACTCGCCGACCGGGTGGTGGTGATGGGCCACGGGCGGATCGAGCAGGTGGGCTCCCCCGCCGAGGTCTACGACGACCCGGCCACCGCCTTCGTGCACGACTTCATCGGCGAGACCATCGCTTTGCCCGGCGAGGTGCGCGGCGGCGCGCTCTATTTCGGCGCCCATGCGCTGGGCCTCGACCCGCAGGGGGTGGCCGACGGGCCGGCGCGCATCCTCGCCCGGCCGCACGACGTGGACCTCGCCGATCCGGGCTCGACGCCCTTCGCCGGCAAGGTGCTGGCGGTGCGCACCTTCGGCCCCACCCGCCGGGCCGATGTGGAGCTGGCCGGCGAGACCGGCGCCGTGGTGGTCGAAGCAGCGGTGCCCCATGGCCAGACGCTGGAGCCGGGCACCCGCGTGGGCCTCCTGCCCCGGCGCTACAAGGTGTTCACGAGCCCCCGCGCCACCTGATCGCCGGACGCCGAAGCCGGGGAAAAGCGCCCCGGCATCGGCCGCAGACCGAAACCGCTCAGATTGCATCCTCTAAACGGAGGTTGTTCGACACATCCGGTGGTGCCGATACTCATGCCCGCCCGTTTGATGGAGCGATTGCATGGTTTCGAAGATCGCCATTGCCTGCCAGGGCGGCGGCAGCCACGCTGCCTTTGCCGCCGGCGTCCTGCTCCGGCTTCTGTCGCCGGAATTGCGCGCCGGCTATGAGCTGAAGGGGATCAGCGGAACCTCGGGCGGCGCCATGTGCGCGGCGCTGGCATGGGCCGGCCTCATCTGCGAGGGCGGCGGCCCGGATGAGGCCATGCGACGGCTCAGCGGGTTCTGGGAAACCCTGAAGGCGGACGATCTGCCCTCCTACCTGACCAATGCGCTGAGCCTGGCTGCGGCGCGCCTGCCGGTCACCATGGAAATCAGCCCCTATTTCGTCCCCGCCCCGGCCGCGTCCATCATGCGCGGCTGGCTGGAAGACCATCTGCGGCTCGACGAGATCAAGGGCCGCCCTGCCGCACCGCCCCAGTTGCTCATCGGGGCGACGGACGTGCTCTCGGGCCAGAGGGTGGTCATCGGCGGCGACAAGATCACCTATGACGCGCTCATCGCGTCGGCCGCGGTGCCGTTCCTGTACGAGGCGGTCCCGTTCGAGAACTTCATGCTCTGGGATGGCCTGTTCAGCGTCAATCCGCCGGTTCGCGAGCTGATCCGCGAAGAGATCGACGAATTGTGGATCATCCAGATCAACCCTCAGGCATCGCTCTCGGTGCCCGTGACCACCGCCGAGATCATCGACCGCCGCAACGAGCTCTCAGGCAACATCGCGCTGGCGCAGGAACTCCATTTCGTCCACACCATCAATGAGCTGCTGGCGGCCCAGGCCAAGCTCGGCGACGGCACGCTGCCGCTGGGCGACGGCAATTACCGGAAGGTGACCATCCGGCTCGTCGAAGCGGGCCTCGACAAATACGATTATGCTTCCAAGCTCGACCGCGATCCCTCCTTCATCGACCATCTGATGAAGCTTGGATGGGATCGCGCGTCCGGCTTCTTCGATGACGCTTCCCTGTGGCCGAGGCCCGAAGCCATCACCGCCAAGGAGCTTCGTGTCTGAGGGCTGCCTGTGTTTGAGACCGGCACCCCGGCGGCGTTATTTCGCCATGGCGGCATGCTCATCTGGCGCAAAGCCATAGGCCGGAAGGAGACGTTGCCGTGCCCCCGTTCCTTGTCGTCGCGCTGGGCGCCCTCGGCGCCGCCGCCCTGGTGAAGGTGATCGCCGCGGAGACGCACCGCATCAACGCGGCCCTCGACCGCCACCGCGCGGCCGATACGGGCGAGGTGAAGGCCGTGCCGCTGGAGCGCGATCCCGTCACCGGCGACTACCGCCCCAGGCAAGGCTGAAGGCTCAGGTCCAGGCTGATGTTCAGTCCCGGCATTTGATGGATCAACCGGAACGGATGGTATCCATCCATTCCGCAAAGTTGATTCCCCAAATCAATGAGTTGTGATTCGACCCGGAGCGAAGCGGTCCCGGCGGCGCAGGCAAATTGCGAAAAATCAAAATCCTGAAACTTGCGCCCGAACCGGTGCCCCTTGCCTTGGCCTGACCGCCAGCCCCGGCTCAAATCGAGCCTGAGCGGGCGGGTGCAAAAGAGATTTTGGCGCCAATGGCGTGCGCCCATCGCACGCAGCTAAAATCGCGTCTATTCAGCACCCTGGAGAGCTCAAAACGTTTTAGACCGGAACCGCGTCATTTCCACCCAGGCGGACTTCTCTCCAAAGGTTCACATTTGGCTGTGTTTCCTTTGGCGACGTCTCCTTATAGCTTGATGGAATGCGGCAGTCTTGAAGGATGCAGGATGGCGTCCCGGGCCGCATGAGCCCGGCTTCGGCCGGCGGGAACATCAGGAGGGACCATTCAGTGCTCGAAACCGGTCACCGGAACAGCGCCTGCGGCGCCGCCAGCTTCGGGTTGAAGCACCTTACCGCGGTTCACTGGAACCTGCTGGAACCCGCGCTCTACGAGCATGCCCTGGCAAACCGGGAAGCCCGCCTGTCCTCCGGTGGCGCGCTGGTGGCGGAAACCGGCGCCCATACCGGCCGCAGCCCCAAGGACAAGTTCGTGGTCCGCGACGCCGACACCGAGAACGAGGTGTGGTGGGACAATAACGGCGCGATCTCGCCCGAGCAGTTCGAGACGCTCTATCAGGACTTCCTCGCGGCGGCCGAGGACAAGTCGCTCTATGCGCAGGACCTTTATGGCGGCGCCGATCCGGCCTGCCGCATCAAGGTACGCGTCTATACCGAGTTCGCCTGGCACTCGCTGTTCATCCGCACCATGCTGCGCCGGCCGGAACGGGCCGAGCTCGACAGCTTCGTGCCGGAGATGACGATCATCGACCTGCCGTCGTTCAAGGCCGACCCGGCGCGCCACGGCGTGCGCTCCGAGACCGTGATCGCGGTGAACTTCACCCGCGGCATCGTGCTGATCGGCAACTCGTCCTATGCGGGCGAGATGAAGAAGTCGGTGTTCACGGCGCTCAACTACATCCTGCCGAAAAAGGGCATCATGCCCATGCACTGCTCGGCCAATGTGGGCGCGGACGGGGACGTATGCATCTTCTTCGGCCTGTCGGGCACGGGCAAGACCACCCTCTCCGCCGACCCCAACCGGACCCTGCTCGGCGACGACGAGCATGGCTGGAGCGAGAGCGGCGTCTTCAATTTCGAGGGCGGCTGCTACGCCAAGACCATCCGCCTCTCGGCCGAGGCCGAGCCGGAGATCTTCGCCGCCTCCAACCGCTTCGGCACGGTGCTCGAGAACGTGGTGCTGGATCCGGTGACCCATGTGCCGGACTTCGACGACGGCAGCCTCACCGAGAACACCCGCTCCTGCTATCCGCTGTCGTTCATCCCCAATGCCAGCGCCACCAGCCTCGCGGGCATGCCGAAGAACGTGGTCATGCTCACCTGCGACGCCTTCGGCGTGCTGCCGCCCATCGCGCGGCTGACCCCGGCGCAGGCCATGTATCACTTCCTGTCGGGCTACACCGCCAAGGTGGCCGGCACCGAGAAGGGGGTGAAGGATCCGGAGGCCACCTTCTCCACCTGCTTCGGCGCGCCCTTCATGCCGCGCCATCCCTCGGTCTACGGCAACCTGCTGCGCGACCTGATCGCCAAGCACAAGGTGGACTGCTGGCTGGTGAACACGGGCTGGACCGGCGGCAAGTTCGGCACCGGGCGGCGCATGCCCATCAAGGTCACGCGGACCCTGCTCACGGCGGTGCTGGACGGCTCGCTGAAGGGTGCCGCCTTCCGCACCGACCCCTATTTCGGCTTCGAGGTGCCCACCTCCGTGCCGGGCATCGAGCCGCACATCCTCTATCCGTCCAAGACCTGGGCGGACAAGGCGGAGTTCGACGCCACGGCGCGCCGGCTGGTCGAGATGTTCCGGGAGAACTTCACCCGGTTCGAGAGCCACGTGGACGCCGCCGTGCGCGACGCCCAGCCCCAGGTCCGCATCGCCGCCGAGTGAGGCGAGGGGCCTGCGGGCCTGCCTCGTGCCTCCGCCGTCAACGGCGGGGGCACCTGAGCGAGGCACGCTCGGCGCGGTCGAAGACTGGGCCCTGAACCTCAGCCCGACACACTCCTGAACCCAAAAAGGCCCGGCGACACCGGCGCCGGGCCTTTGTTCTGCGACGGACCGGTCCTGCAACCGCCCCAGTTCCACGGCTCCCGATCAATCCGGGCCGGAGGTGGGGCGAGCGGCCGGATCTCAGCGGCCGCGGCGGCGCTGCTGGCCGAGGCCCATCTGCTTGGCGAGTTCGGAACGGGCGGCCGCATAGTTCGGCGCGACCATGGGATAGTCGGCCGGCAGGCCCCACTTTTCGCGATACTGCTCGGGCGTCATGTCGTAGCGCGTGCGCAGGTGGCGCTTGAGGGATTTGAACTTCTTGCCGTCCTCGAGGCAGATGATGAAATCGGGATGGACCGACTTCTTCACCGGCACGGCGGGCTTCGCCGCCTCGACGGCGGCGGCTTCGGCCTCTCCACCGTTGAGGCGCTGCAGCGTCGCGTAGACGTCATTGATGAGCGCCGGCAGATCGGCGGGGGCCACCGTGTTGTTGCTGACATAGGCCGAAACGATGTCCGTCGCGAGCTCGATAAAGGCGGTCGATTCCGTGGTTTCGCTCATGGGACCTTCTTCGCGTTTGGTTTTATTCGCCTCGATAGATGATTTCCGGCAGGTCCGCGCACGCAGCGCCTTTCGAGCCCGCTTCGCACGCCCACAAGACCTTGCGCACAAAGTTGAACCAGAACCGCGCCACCTTCGGATGAGGACCGAAGATACATCAGCAGCTCTTTTAACCTCCGCCGGTCCGGCGCCACCGGCGGCGAACCTTGTGCCCCTCCCCGCTCAGCCGCCCCCGCAATACTCCGGCGAGGAAGGAGCTGCATCTTTGTTAGATTCGAGACATTGGCTTTGCAACCAGTATTTCGCGAAAACGTTTGCTCTTCTTGCATACATGACAGACGACGAGCGCGTTTTGCGCATAGAAGGAGCCGTCCGGCTACCGTTCCCGTAGTGAAACGCCGGCCAACTCTTTCCCAAGCGCCGGATTCAGCTTCCCTGGCGCTGGTCGCGTGACCGGCCGCCGCTTGCGGCCCGATCGAGCCGGCCGGCGCCCGCCCGTCACGGACGCGCCATCGACAGCCAACGCCAGCCAAAAAAGATGTGACGCCTCCGGCGCAGCCTTGCCGTTGCCGCGGGGAATGCCTACCTCTCGACAAAACCAAACCGAGGGTTTCCCATGCCCAATCCTGCCCCGTCCCACGCGGTCCAAAGCGAGAACGAGGCGAAGGTGGTGAAGAGCGAGAGCGAATGGCGCTCCTGCCTCACGCCCGAGCAGTATCGAATCACCCGCGAGCACGGCACCGAGCGCGCCTTCACCGGCCCCTACTGGGACGAGAAGCGGCCGGGCCTTTATTCCTGCGTCGCCTGCGGAACGCCCCTGTTCCGCTCCGAGGCGAAGTATGATTCCGGCACCGGCTGGCCGAGCTTCTTCTCGCCGGTCTCGCCAGATGCGGTGGTGACCCACGAGGATACCTCCCACGGCATGCGGCGCATCGAAGTCCGCTGTGCCAGCTGCGAAAGCCATCTCGGCCACGTCTTCCCGGATGGACCGGCCCCCACGGGCCTGCGCTTCTGCATGAACGGCACGGCACTCAAGCTCGCGCCCGACGACGGGGACAACCGTGGCGCCTGAGCCGCCCCGCGCACCGCGCCGGCCGAGCGAGCGCACCGTCCACGCCGTCGCCCTCACGGACGACTATGCCTGGCTGCGCGCCGAGAACTGGCGCGCCGTCATGCGCGACCCATCGGTGCTCGACGCCGACATCCGCGCCTATCTGGAGGCGGAGAACAGCTTCGCCGATGCCTATTTCGCCCCCATGGGCGAGGCGCGGACGGCGCTCGTCGCCGAGATGCGCGGACGCATCAAGGAGGATGATGCCTCCGTTCCCGCCCCCGACGGGCCCTTCGCCTATTTCTCCCGGCACCGGGAGGGCGGCCAGCATCCGCTCTATTGCCGCAAGCCCCTGCCGGACGGACCGGAGGCCATCCTGCTCGACGGCGACAGGGAGGCGGAAGGCAAGGCCTATTTCCACTTCGGCCACTGGCGCCACACGCGCGACCACGCCCGGCTCGCCTTCGCGGCGGACACCTCCGGCTCGGAGCTCTACGGCATCCACATCCGCGACCTGTCGAGCGGCGCCGACCTGCCGGACGTGATCGAGGAAACCACCGGCGACCTGCTGTGGAGCGCCGACGGAACGGTGCTCTATTATATCCGCCGCGATGCCGAGCACCGGCCGTCCAAGGTGTTCCGCCACGTGCTGGGCACCGATCCCGCCACCGACTCCCTCATCTACGAGGAACCGGACAAGGGCTTCTTCGTCTCGCTGGGCGAGACCCAGTCCCACCGCTATGGCCTCATCGCCTGCGGCGACCACGAGACATCGGAAGTCCACCTGCTGGACCTCGCCGAAACCGCGCCCCTCCCGCGCTGCGTCGCCCCGCGCGAGACCGGCGTGCGCTACGAGGTGGAGCACCATCCGGATCTCGCCGGCGCCGACAGCCTCATCCTCCTCACCAATGCGGACGGGGCGGAGGACTTCAAGCTCGTCACCGCGCCGACGGCCACGCCGGGCCGCGCGAACTGGCGCGATCTCGTGCCCCACCGGGCCGGGCGGATGATCCTGAGCCACACCGTCTTCGCCGGCCACATGGCCCGGCTGGAGCGGGAGGCGGGACTGCCGCGCATCATCGTCCGCGACCTCGCATCGGGAGACGAGCACGCCATCGCCTTCGACGAGGAGGCCTATGCGCTGGGGCTTCACCCCGGCTTCGGCTTCGACACCAGCAAAGTGCGCTTCACCTATGCCTCCATGACCACCCCGTCAGAGGTGTGGGACTACGACATGGCGACCCGGCGCCGGGAGATGCTGAAGCGGCAGGAGGTGCCCTCCGGCCACGATCCGGCGGATTATGTGACGCGCCGCCTTTACGCCCCCGCGCCGGACGGCGAGAGCGTGCCGGTCTCCCTGCTCTACCGCAAGGGGACGCCGCTGGACGGCTCCGCGCCGCTGCTGCTCTATGGCTATGGGGCCTACGGCATCACCATTCCGGCGGGCTTCTCCACCAGCCGCCTGTCGCTGGTGGATCGCGGCTTCATCTATGCCATCGCCCATGTGCGCGGCGGCACGGACAAGGGCTGGCGCTGGTATGCCGACGGCAAGCTTGCCAACAAGCCCAACACCTTCACCGACTTCATCGCGTGCGCCGAGCATCTGGTGGCGGAGGGCTTCACCAAGGCCGACCGCATCGTCGCCCAGGGCGGCTCGGCCGGCGGCATGCTGATGGGGGCGATCGCCAACATGCGGCCCGACCTGTTCGCCGGCATCGTGGCCGAGGTGCCGTTCGTGGACGTGCTGACCACCATGCTGGACGACACCCTGCCCCTGACCCCGCCCGAATGGCCCGAATGGGGCAATCCCATCACGGACGAGGCCGCCTTCCGGCGCATCCTCGCTTATTCGCCGGTGGATAACGTGCGTCCCCGGGCCTACCCCTCCATCTTCGCCCTCGCCGGCCTCACCGATCCCCGCGTCACCTATTGGGAGCCGGCGAAATGGGTGGCGCGGCTGCGGGCAGCAGACACCGGGGGACGACCCATCCTGTTGCGAACCAACATGGATGCGGGGCACGGCGGCGCCGCCGGGCGATTCGACAAGCTGGACGAGGTTGCGCTCGTCTATCTGTTCGCCTTGAAGACGGTGGGCCGCACAAGCTGAGGACGCCGGGGCACGGCGCCCGCCCGGTTCGCACCGCGATCCGGGCGCCAAACCGGCTCCTTCCTTGATGTCGGCGGCAGTTTCAGCGTTCCGGCCGGGGGCTGCGGGTCTCCCCGGACCGAGAATGCCTGCCCCGGTGGCATTTGCGCCGGGCGCGGCTTCCGGTTATCCAGAGCGCGCTCGATTGGGGGAATGCGAGAGAGGGGCGGCTCCGCGCATTGAGGCACGCTTTGATGGGCCGTCTGGATCGTTACATCTTCTCCACCGCCGCGGTGGCGTTTCTGGGAGTCGTGGTGGTGCTCGCCGGAATGATCTGGGCGACGCAGGCCCTGCGGCAGCTGGATCTCGTCACCAGCCAGGGCCAGACCATCCTCGCCTTCGTCGCCATCACCAGCCTCACCATGCCCACGCTGGTGCTGGTGATCGCCCCGGCGGCGCTGTTCATCGCCACCGCCTACACCCTGCTCAAGCTCAACGGCGACAGTGAGATCGTGGTGATGGCCTCCGCCGGCATGGGGCCGTGGCGGCTGCTGCGCCCTCTCACCGTCCTCGCCCTCCTGGTTTCCGCCTTCTGCGCCCTGCTCGCCACCGTGCTGGTACCGGCAAGCCTCGCGACCTTCCGCGAGCAGGTGACCAAGGTGCGCGCGGACGTGGTGTCCTTCGTCGCCCAGCCGGGCCGCTTCGTGAACCTGTCGCAGGGCCTCGTCTTCCATGTGCGCGAGCGCGCCGCCAACGGCGTGATGCGCGGTATCTTCATCAATGACGCCCGGGATGACGGCGTATCCACTTACCTCGCCGACCGCGGCCAGATCATCGAGAGCGATGCCGGCATCTTCCTGGTGCTGGAAAACGGCTCGATCCAGCGGCGCGGCGGCGCGGAAAAGGACCGGGACAAGGCGTCCAACTCCTCCGTGGTGGAGTTCCAGCGCTACGCCTTCGACCTGTCGTCCCTCGCCCCCAGTTCCCAGGGCCAGGACGTGAAGCCCATGGAACGCCCCCTGAGCTACGTGCTGAGCCCGCCCGAGAACGACCTTTACGTGCGGTTCTTCCCCGGCCGCTACCGTGAAGAGCTGCACAAACGCCTGTCCGCCGGGCTCTATCCCCTGGCCTTCTTCGCCATCGCAGCGGCGGCGCTGGCCAACCCGCGCACCACCCGCCAGAGCCGCGGCGCGGCGCTCGGCGCCATCATCCCGGCCATGGGCCTGGTCCAGATCGGCAATTTCGCCATTGCCGGCCAGCTGAAGACGCAGGTCGCGGCGGTTCCGCTGATCTATCTCCTGCCCATCGCCACCGTGGCCATCTGCGCCATGATCATCCAGGGCTGGATCCGCCTTGCGCCGCCGGCGACCCTGGTCGCGCTGGCGGACCGGCTGAAGCAGCGCCTCGCGCGGCGGGCGGCGGCCTGACCCCATGATCGGACGCATCCTCGGCCTTTATTTCGCGCGGCGGTTCGCGAACGCGGTGGTGCTCATCTTCATGTCCTGCGTCACGCTCATCGTGCTCGTGGACTTCCTGGAGATGGCGCGGCGCACCGCCGACCGCGAGCAGGTGACGGTGGGCCTGCTCGCCCTGGTCACCCTCTATCGCGCTCCGGCCTTCACCGAGCAACTGATGCCGTTCGCCGTGCTGTTCGGCGCCATCGCCACCTTCGTCCTGCTGTCGCGGCGGCTCGAGCTGGTGGTGGCGCGCGCCGTGGGGCTGTCGGTCTGGCAGTTCATCACCCCGCCGGTGCTGGTGGCCTTCCTCATCGGCGTGTTCGCCACCACGGTGTTCAACCCCGTGTCCGCCGACTTCAAGGAGCGGGCGAACCAGATCGAGGGCGAGATCTTCACCTCCGCGTCGTCCGGAATCATGCCCCAGAGCAAGAAGGAATTCTGGGTGCGCCAGCAGAGCGTGGACGGCCAGTCCATCATCCAGGCCCAGGCCTCGCGCCAGGGCGGCCGGGAGCTCTACGGCGTGGTGGTGTTCGAGTTCGACAAGGCCGACCGCCTCGTGGAACGTGTGGAGGCAAGGTCTGCAACCTTGGGAGATGGTGCATGGATTCTTACCGATGCCCGGGTGCTCGTTCCCGGCCTCGATAACCACCACTATGATACCTATCTCATCGCTACGAATCTCGATCCCAAGCAGATACAGGAGTCCCTGATCGCCCCGGAAACCGTGTCGTTTTGGCAACTTCCCGCGGCGATCCGCAGTGCAGAACAATCCGGTTTCGGCGCCGCAAAATACCGCCTCCAGCTCCAGAGCCTTCTGGCGCGGCCGTTTCTGCTGGTGGCAATGGTACTCATTGCCGCGGTGGTGGGGCTGCGGGTGTTCCGCTTCGGCGGGGTGGGCCAGACGATTCTCGGTGGCGTGCTGGCGGGCTTTCTGCTTTATGTTGGGACCAAGCTCGCTGAGGATCTCGGCGAGGCAGGTTTCGTTCATCCCGTTGCTGCAGCATGGTTTCCTGCGGTAGCCGGGATTCTTCTGGGGGTACTCGTTCTGTTGCACCGGGAGGACGGATGACGGTCGGGCTTTCCCCCGCCGTAGGCAATGCCACCAGGGCCCGGCGCCGCAGCGCGCGCCGGAGGGGTGTCCTTGCGTCCGCGGCAAGCCTCCTCCTGATGGCTGCGAGCCTTGGGGCCGTGACCATTGCCGCCGCGACTCTTGCCGCCGCGCCCGCGGTCGCGCAGACGCAGTCGGCCGCGCCCACCGGCAACAGCACCCTCGGCGCGGGCTTCGCCGGGGCGCGCAAGCTCGACCCGAACCAGAAGATGCTGGTGACCGCCGACCAGCTCGAATACGACTACCAGAGGGAAACGGTCTCCGCCGTCGGCACCGTCCAGATCTATTATGACGGTGCGACCCTGGAGGCGAACCGGGTGGTGCTCGACCGCAAGGCGAACACTCTCTTTGCCCAGGGCAATGTCCGGCTCAAGGACCGGGACGGCAAGATCGTCACCGCCGACAATCTGGAGCTGACCCAGGACTTCCGGCAGGGCTTCATAGATTCCCTGCGCCTCGACACCCCGGACCAGACCCACTTCGCCGCCACCCGTGCCGACCGCACCGACGGCAACGTCACCGTGTTCCAGAACGGCGTCTACACGGCCTGCGAGCCGTGCAAGGATGATCCGAGCAAGCCTCCGCTGTGGCAGATCAAGGCCAAGAAGATCGTCCACAACGAAGAAGAGAAGATGATCTACTACCAGGATGCCTGGGTAGAATTCTTCGGCATGCCGGTGGCCTATTTCCCGTATCTGTCCTCGCCTGACCCGACCGTGAAGCGCAAGACCGGCTTCCTCATGCCGGAATTCTTCTCGTCGAGCCAGATCGGCTATGGCGTCTCCACGCCCTTCTTCTGGAATATCGCGCCCGATCGCGACCTGACGCTGACGCCCGCCTTCACCACGAAGCAGGGCGTGCTGATGCAGGGCGAGTGGCGCCAGCGCCTGATCAACGGCGCCTACACCATCCGCGCCGCCGGCATCATGCAGCAGGACAAGGACGCCTTCACCACCACGTCCTACGGGCTGACCGAGTATCTGCCCGGCTATCGCGACAACCGCGGCGCCGTGGAGACCACCGGCGCGTTCGCGCTGAACAAGTTCTGGACCTTCGGCTGGGATGCGACCATCGCCTCCGACCGCACCTTCCTGCGCGACTACAACCTCGTCGGTGACGGCGTCACCACCAAGACCTCGACCGTCTACCTGACGGGCCAGGGCGACCGCTCCTATTTCGACGTGCGCGGGCTCTATTTCCTCGGCATGTCGGTGACCGACAACCAGGACCTCCAGCCCATCGTCGGCACGCTCAACTACAACAAGGTGTTCGACAAGGCGCTGTGGGGCGGCGAATCCGGCCTCAAGGTCAACCTCACCAGCCTGACCCGCCAGGAGGCCGACTTCATCGGCACCTCCGCGCTCACCTCCTCCACCGGCGCCGTGGGCATTCCCACCGGCTCCTGCGCGCTCATGAGCCCCAATCCCGAGCAGTGCCTGCTGCGCGGCGCGCCGGGGGACTACACGCGCCTGTCGGCCGAGCTCTACTGGAAGAAGGCCATCACCGATTCCGCAGGCCAGATCTGGACCCCGTTCGTGACGGCCCGGGTGGACGTCGCCTCGGTGGACACCGGCTTCCTGCCCTACAGCTACATGTACGGCGCCACCCTCCCCGGCCAGAACGCGCTCCAGTCGGGCAGCGACGACCTGATCCGCGGCATGCCGGCGGTGGGCCTCGACTACAAATACCCCTTCATCTCGGCCGAGAGCTGGGGCACCCAGATCATCGAGCCCCGCGCCCAGGTGATCATCCGCCCCAACGAGACCGACATCGGTCAGTTCCCGAACGAGGATGCCCAGAGCCTCGTGTTCGACGACACCAACCTGTTCGAGGTCAACAAGTATTCCGGCTACGACCGGGTCGAGGGTGGCAGCCGCGTCAACCTTGGTGTCACCTACACCGCCGCCATCCATGGCGCCGGCCTGGTCACCGCGGTCATCGGCCAGTCCTACAATCTGTTCGGCCGGAACTCGTTCGCCTATGGCGACATGGCCAATACGGGCCTCGAATCGGGCCTGGAGACCACGGCGTCCGACTACATCGCCAAGTTCGGCTATTCGCCCACCAAGTATCTCGAATTCGTGACCCGCTTCCGGTTCGACAACGACAACCTCTCCATGCAGCGCTTCGAGCTGCAGGGTCGGGCGGAGATCGACCGGTTCAACGTGGCGGTCACCTACGGCCGCTACGAGGCGCAGCCGCTGCTGGGCTATTACGACAAGCGCGAAGGCATCTACACCAACGCCTCCTACAAGCTCACCGACAATTGGGCGCTGCGCGGCGCCGTGCGCTATGACTTCGTTGGCGGCGACTTCGACTATACGCTGGTGGGCCTGAGCTATATCGACGACTGCTTCACCCTCGCCATGAACTACATCACCGACTACACCGTCAACGGGCCCAATGCGGCTCCGGTGAACAAGGTGATGTTCCGTATCGGGCTGAGAACGCTTGGTGAGGGTGGCTTCTCCACCTCCTTCGGCTCCAGCAGCGAAACCAGCCAGTGAGGCCGAGGCCGGCCGCGACGACGGCCGCTTCGGCTGCGGTTCGCGCTGCGGGCCGCAATGCCGCCACAGGAAGGGGACACAAGTCGCCGAGTGACCTTCGGACAGGACCATGACGTTCCGCCACTTCTTCCTTTCCGCCCTCGCTTTGGCCTTCCTTGCTCTCGGCTCCGGCGCGCCCGCCCATGCCCAGCAGATCATCGTGATGGTGAACGGAGATCCGATCACCACCTATGATGTCTCCCAGCGCCAGCGCCTGAACCAGATGATCGAGCGCAAGAGCATGACGTCGCAGCAGGCGCTCGACGATCTCATCGACGAGCGCATCAAGATCCAGCAGGCCATCCGCCTGAAGATGGACGTGGACCAGAAGGACGTGGACCGCCTGTTCGCGTCCGTGGCTGAGCGCTCCGGCCGCACGCCCGAGCAGCTTTCCGCCGGCTTCAAGCAGCAGGGGCTCGACGACCGCACCTTCAAGCAGAAGCTGCTCGCCGATTATGTGTGGGGCCAGTATGTGCGCGCCCGCTCCGGCACGGTGAACGTGCGTGACGCGGATGTGATCGCAGCCCTGCAGAAGCGCGGCCAGACCCAGATGATCGCCACCGAATACACGCTGATGCCCATCGTGTTCGTGGTGCCGCGCAATGCCGGCAACTATGGCGCCCGCCTTGCCGAGGCCAACGCCCTGCGCGGCCGCTTCACCGATTGCGACGCCGGCGCGGAGATGGTCAAGTCGCTGAAGGAAGTGGTGGTGCGGCCGAAGGTGACGCGCCTGTCCTCCGAGATGCCGGCCCCGCTCAAGCAGGTCCTCGACAAGACCGAGGTGGGTCGGCTGACTCCGCCGGAAGTCGCGCAATCCGGGGTGGAGACCTTCGCCATGTGCGGCAAGCGCGAGGTGCGCGGCGAGAGCTCGCAGAAGAAGGAGATCAAGGACGAGCTTTCGTCCAGCCAGTTCACCGCCGAATCCAAGCGCTTCATGGCGGAGCTGCGGAAGCAGTCGCTCATCGAGTATCGCCGCTGACCCACGGCGCAAGGGAAGAGCTTTCGGCCATGCATCGCCCGGCTTGCAAACCGGGCCCTTCGGTCCGACCTTGGTCATGAGGGGCTGGCGCGGAGCACCGGCTTTCCGTCTGTCGTCGCAGCGCGTTTTCGTGACGCAAAGCCGGTACTTACTTTTGCGGAAAACGTTGTGATGGTCGCGCCTGCCCCCCTGGTTCTCTCCCTCGGCGATCCCGCCGGCATCGGCCCCGATATCGTCCTCGCCGCCTTCGTTCGGCGTCGCGAGGCGCGCCTGCCCGCCTTCATGGTCGCGGGCGATCCCGGAACGCTCGCCGCCCGCGCCCGGCATCTCGGGCTCACCGTGCCCCTCGCCGAGACCGGGCCGGAAGACGCCGCCGGCCGTTTCGCCGAGGCGCTGCCGGTGCTGCCCGTCGGCCCCGCCTCCACCGCCGCGCCCGGCCGGCCGGATGCCTCCAGCGCCCCCTGCGTGGTGGCCAGCCTGGAGGCGGCGCTCGGCCTCGTCCAGGCCGGCCGCGCCGCGGCTCTGGTCACCAATCCGCTGGCGAAATCGGTCATGTATGCGGGCGGTTTCCCGTTTCCGGGCCACACCGAATTCCTCGCCGCCCGCGCCACGCGCCCCGGCTGCCCCCCGCCCCATCCGGTGATGATGATCTGGTCGGAGCAGCTCGCCGTGGTGCCGGCCACCATCCACCTGCCCTATGCGGACGTGCCCGGCCATCTCACCATCGACCTTCTGGTGGAGACCGGCCGCATCGTCGCCGGCGACATGGCACGGCGCTTCGGCATCGCCCGACCCCGCCTCGTCTTCTGCGGCCTCAATCCCCATGCGGGCGAGCACGGCACCCTCGGCACCGAGGACGAGACCATCGTGCGCCCCGCCGTGGACGCCCTGCGGCGCGAGGGTATCGACGCGCGCGGCCCGCTGCCCGCCGATACCCTGTTCCACCCCGAGGCAAGGGCCGGCTACGACGTGGCGGTGGGCATGTATCACGACCAGGTGCTGATTCCGGCCAAGACCCTGGCCTTCCACGACGGGGTGAACGTGACCCTGGGCCTGCCCTTCATCCGCACCTCGCCCGATCATGGCACCGCCTTCGACATCGCCGGCACCGGCCGTGCGAATCCCTCCAGCCTGATGGCGGCGCTCCGGCTCGCCCGACGCCTCGCGGATACGGAAGTCGTCCGCGCGGAGCGCGAAGGCCGCCGCGCGGCGAGTGTGGCGTGAGCGCCCTCGACGACCTCCCGCCGCTGCGCGACGTCATCCGGCGGCACGGCCTCTCGGCGCAGAAATCGCTGGGCCAGAACTTCCTGCTGGACCTCAACCTCACCGGCCGCATCGCCCGCGCCTCCGGCCCCCTCGAGGGGGCGACGGTGGTGGAGGTCGGCCCGGGCCCGGGCGGGCTGACGCGGGCGCTGCTCGCTTTGGGTGCGAAGCGCGTCATCGCCATCGAGCGCGATCAACGCTGCCTCGATGCGCTGGCGGAAATATCCGAACACTATCCCGGCCGGCTGGAGGTGATCTCCGGCGACGCGCTGAAGGTGGACGTGCTCCCCCTCGTCGGCGACGGCCAAGGAGCGGGCGAAGTGCGGGTGGTGGCGAACCTGCCCTACAATATCGCGACGCTGCTGCTCGTGGGCTGGCTCTCCGCCGATCCCTGGCCGCCCTGGTTCTCATCCCTCACCCTGATGTTCCAGAAGGAGGTGGCGGAACGCATCGTCGCCGCGCCGGGCTCGAAGGCCTATGGCCGGCTCGCGGTGCTGGCGGGCTGGCGGACCACGGCGCGCATCGCCTTCGATGTCGCCCCCTCCGCCTTCGTACCGCCGCCGAAGGTGACCTCCTCCGTGGTCCATCTGGTGCCGCGGGCGGAACCTTTGCCGTGCGCGCTCTCCGCGCTGGAGAAGGTGACGGAAGCCGCCTTCGGCCAGCGCCGCAAGATGCTGCGCCAGAGCCTGAAGACCCTGGGGGTGGACGCAGGCGCCCTGCTGGACGCCGCGGGTGTGGAGGAGACGGCGCGAGCCGAGGAGATCCATGTGGCCGGCTTCGTCAGGCTGGCGAACGCCTATGCGGGCGGTATAGGCCGCCCGCCCTTCGGGGTTCTGGCCGCCCTGCGCGGATAATCCCCAGGGTCGCGCGGCATGGGTCCGGGACCGGGCGCGCGATGCGCCCGCCCTACTCCGCCGCCTCCACCCGCGCCGGATCGTAATTGAGGATGGGGGCGAGCCACTTCTCGGCGTCCTCCACGCTCCAGCCCTTGCGCGCGGCATAATCCTCCACCTGGTCGCGCTCGATGCGGCCGACGCCGAAATAGGCGCTTTCGGGGTGGGCGAAATAGAGGCCCGACACCGCCGCCCCCGGCCACATGGCAAAGCTCTCCGTCAGGTGGATGCCCACCTTGTTCGTGGCCTCCAGCAGCCGGAACAATGTCGCCTTCTCGGTATGGTCGGGCTGGGCCGGATAGCCGGGCGCGGGGCGGATGCCGCGGTAGCGCTCGGCGATGAGGTCGTCATTGCCGAGCGCTTCGTCGGCGGCATAGGCCCACAGCCTCGTGCGCACCAGATGGTGCATGCGCTCGGCGAACGCCTCGGCGAGGCGATCGCACAGGGCCTTCAAAAGGATGGCTGAATAGTCGTCGTTGGCCGCCTTGAAGGCCGCCACCCGCTCCTCCTCGCCGATGCCGGAGGTCACCGCGAAGCCGCCCACATAATCGGCGACGCCCGTCTCCAGCGGCGCGACGAAATCGGCGAGGGCGAGGTTGAAGCGCCCTTCCCGCCGCGCCAGCTGCTGGCGCAGGGTGTGGAGGGTGGCGAGCGGCGTCTTGCGGGTGTCGTCGCGGAACAGGACGATGTCGTCGCCCATGGCATTGGCCGGCCAGAAGCCCACCACGGCGCGGGCGCTCACCCACTTCTCGGCGACCATCTTCTCCAGCATCGCCTGCGCGTCGGCGAACAGCGCACGGGCCGGTTCACCCACCACCGGGTCCTGAAGGATGGCCGGGTAACGCCCGGTCAGCTCCCAGGACTGGAAGAAGGGCGTCCAGTCGATGAAGGGCAGGAGGTCCGCAAGGTCGTGGTCCTCGAACACCTGGGTGCCGAGGAATGAGGGCTTCGGCGCCTCATAGGTGGAGAAATCCAGCTTCAGGCCGTTCTCCCGCGCCCTGGCGAGGGGCACGCGCTGCTTGTTGGCATCGGCGCGCGCATGGGCCTCGGCCAGCTTCTCGTATTCGGCGCGGATGTCCGCCACGTAGGATGAACGCGTCTCCTGATTGAGCAGGTTCGAGACCACGCCCACCGCCCGGCTGGCGTCGGTGACATAGACCGCCTGCCCCCGCTCGTAGCGGGGCGAGATCTTCACCGCCGTATGGACGCGCGAGGTGGTGGCCCCGCCGATGAGGAGCGGCAGGGAAAAGCCTTCGCGCTCCATCTCGGCGGCGACGTTCACCATCTCGTCCAGCGATGGGGTGATGAGGCCGGAAAGGCCGATCACGTCCACCTTCTCGGCCTTGGCCGTCTCGAGAATCTTGGCCATGGGCACCATGACGCCGAGGTCGATGACCTCGTAATTGTTGCACTGGAGCACGACGCCCACGATGTTCTTGCCGATGTCGTGCACGTCGCCCTTCACGGTTGCCATCAGCACCTTGCCGGCGGCCGAGGCGGAGGTGACGCCCATCTCCTCCTTTTCCTTCTCCATGAAGGGCATGAGATAGGCCACCGCCTGCTTCATCACGCGGGCGGATTTCACCACCTGGGGCAGGAACATCTTGCCGGCGCCGAACAGGTCGCCCACCACGTTCATGCCCGCCATCAGCGGACCCTCGATGACGTGGAGCGGGCGGGCGAC
This sequence comes from Xanthobacter autotrophicus, assembly GCF_030015065.1. GTDB lineage: Bacteria > Pseudomonadota > Alphaproteobacteria > Rhizobiales > Xanthobacteraceae > Xanthobacter > Xanthobacter autotrophicus_D. The sequence goes on from NZ_JAIVFN010000018.1 coordinate 47,739, forward strand.
CGACTGGCGCGCCTCTTCCGTGTCGGTCTCCACAAAGTCGGTGATGCCGTTGACGAGGGCATGCTCCAGCCGCTTCTCCACCGGCCACGAGCGCCAGGCCAGATCCGCCTCGCGCTTCTCCTTGCCGGCCGCGCCCTTGAAGCCTTCGGCGATCTCCAGCAGGCGCTCGGTGGCGTCGGGACGGCGGTTCAGCACCACGTCCTCGCAGGCCTCGCGCAGGGCGGGCTCGATCTCGTCATAGACGGCGAGCTGGCCGGCATTGACGATGCCCATGTCCATCCCCGCCTGGATGGCGTGATAGAGGAACACCGCGTGCATGGCCTCGCGCACCGGCTCGTTGCCGCGGAACGAGAAAGACAGGTTGGAGACGCCGCCCGACACATGGGCGTGGGGCAGGTTCTGGCGGATCCAGCGGGTCGCCTCGATGAAGGCGACGCCATAGCCCGCATGCTCCTCGATGCCGGTGGCCACCGCGAAGATGTTGGGATCGAAGATGATGTCTTCCGGCGGGAAGCCCAGTTCCTGGGTGAGGATGCGGTAGGCGCGGGCGCAGATGGCGGTCTTGCGCTCGAACGTGTCGGCCTGCCCCTCCTCGTCGAAGGCCATCACCACCACGGCGGCGCCGTAGCTGCGCACAAGGCGCGCCTTCTCGCGGAAGGCGTCCTCGCCCTCCTTCATGGAGATGGAATTGACGATGCCCTTGCCCTGAAGCCGCTTCAGCCCCTGCTCGATGATCTCCCACTTGGAGCTATCCACCATCACCGGCACCCTGGCGATGTCCGGCTCGGAGGCGACGAGGTTGAGGAAGGTGACCATGGCCGCCTCGCTGTCGAGGAGGCCTTCGTCCATGTTGATGTCGATAACCTGGGCACCACTCTCCACCTGGTCCCGCGCCACCGCCAGCGCGGCGGCAAAGTCGCCGTTGGTGATGAGCTTCCTGAAGCGGGCGGAGCCGGTGACGTTGGTGCGCTCGCCCACGTTGACGAAGGGAATTTCGGGCGTCAGCTCGAACGGCTCCAGGCCGGAAAGACGCAGGCGCGGCGGGATCTGCGGCACCGTGCGGGGCGCCTTGCCCTTCACCGCCTCGGCGATGGCGCGGATATGGGCGGGCGTGGTGCCGCAGCAGCCGCCGACGATGTTCACAAGGCCGGAGGCGGCGAACTCGCCCACGAGGGCGGCCATGGCTTCCGGGCTCTCGTCATACATGCCGAATTCGTTGGGCAGGCCGGCATTGGGATAGGCGCACACCAGCGTGTCCGCCACCCGGCCGATCTCGGCCACATGGGCGCGCATCTCCCTGGCCCCCAGCGCGCAGTTGAGGCCGATGGAGAAGGGCCGGGCATGCTGGAGCGAATACCAGAAGGCGGCGGGCGTCTGGCCGGAGAGGGTGCGGCCGGAGAGGTCGGTGATGGTGCCGGAGATCATCACCGGCAGGCGGATGCCGCGCTCGGCGAACAATTGCTCGATGGCGAAGACGGCGGCCTTGGCGTTCAGCGTGTCGAAGATGGTCTCGACCAGCAGGATGTCCGCCCCGCCGTCCACGAGGCCGCGGGCCTGCTCGTGATAGGCGCGGGCGAGGTCGTCGAAGGTCACGGCGCGGAAGCCGGGATCATTGACGTTGGGAGAAATGGACGCGGTGCGGTTGGTGGGGCCGAAGGCGCCGGCGACGAAGCGCGGGCGGCCGTCCTCGGCCTGGGCGATGTCCGCGGCCTCCCGGGCGAGGCGGGCGCTCTCGAAATTCAGCTCATAGACCAGCTCTTCCATGCCGTAGTCGGCCTGGGCGATGGCGGTGCCGGAGAAGGTGTTGGTCTCCACCATGTCCGCGCCGGCGCGGAAATATTCGAGGTGGATGGCGCGCACCGCGTCGGGCTGGGTCAGGCTGAGAAGGTCGTTGTTGCCCTTCACGTCGCGCGGCCAGTCGGCAAAGCGCGCTCCGCGATAGCCGGCCTCGTCCAGCTTCAGCGCCTGGATCATGGTGCCCATGGCGCCGTCGAGCACGAGGATGCGCTCGGACGCGGCTTGGCGAAGGGCTGAGAAGGTGTCGGTGGCGCGGGTTTCGATCATGGCTGAGGATCTCGGGCTCGGGGCTTAAGGGCAGCCTCGGTGAAACAGGTGGGCGTCAGTCGCCGGACGAAAACGCAATACCGTCGCCAATCTTGGCGGCGCCGATGAGACTGTCGCTCCCTCTCCCGCTTGCGGGGGAGGGCCGGGGTT
>NZ_JAIVFN010000019.1 GCF_030015065.1 Xanthobacter autotrophicus
GCGCCTCCAGGGCCACCTTCGCCTTGAACTGCGCTGAATAACGCTTCCTCTTCCCGGTCATCGGGCTCGTCCTTCCGTCAGGCCGAACCAAGCTTAACTCCCTGTCCGATTTTCGGGGACCACCTCAGTCGTTCCGCGTCCGGACGCCACGAGATCGAGAAGCTTGTAGCGCCCGACCCGCTGCGCCTCGATGCGCGGGTCTCCTTCGACCTCCTGGATTTTCCGGACAACATAGTCTCGAATCCGCGCGCCCGCAGGCGTGTCTCGGAGAAGGATTTTCTCAGCGCTGAGATCCCGCCATGTCAATGACTCTGAAGCAGCAAGCTGATGGCCTTCAGGCAAGGCCACCAGCACCTGTTCTGACCAGAGATAAGCGGCATCACATCCCGCAAAGCTGGTCAACTCAATGACAAATGCGATGTCAATCTGAAACTGACGAATAGCATTGATGTGCTCATGTGCTTCGCCCTCGATGAAATCGATGTGAACAGCCCCACATCTTGCGTCGTATGCTCGAAACAACTCCGACAAGAAGCCAGATGAAAGGGAAGAAAACAGTCCAACTTTGAGATATCCACCCTCGCCTCGTCCGATAGCAGCGACCTCTGCAACTCCGTCCCGAATGTGGTCCAACGCATGACGGGCACGATGAAGGAAGCGCTGGCCGGCCATCGTCAGGTTGATGCCCCCGGAGTGCCTCAAGAAAAGGGACCCGCCGACTTGGTCCTCGATGTCGCGGATCCGCCGGCTAACGGAGGATTCTTGCACCCCGAGCGCCACGGTTGCCTTCCGGAAGCTTCCCGAATTTGCCGCTGAGATAAAATATCTGAGATGGCGGATATCGATCTGAATTGTATCACTCTTCATTGCGCCTCCTCAGTTGGTCATTCGAATAATTTCCATACTTTTCATCTACCGCGAAACTGAGGCGCACGCTTTTCCACGAACGCGGCCATTCCTTCTTTTTGATCATGGGTTGCAAAAAGAGATTGGAAGGTTCGGCGCTCAAACAGAAGCCCCTCCGAGAGGGAGGTCTCAAAGGCTCGGTTCACAGATTCTTTAATGGCCATCGTGTTGATGCGAGATTTTGTCGAGATCGCTTCGGCAACGGCCTGCGCTTCGGCGCGCAAATTCGAAGCGGGCACGACCCTCGACACGAGCCCAGACAGTTCCGCCTCCGAGGCGTCCATCATCCGGCCTGTCAGGCAGAGGTCCATCGCTTTGGCCTTGCCGACAGCGCGAACGAGACGTTGCGTCCCCCCTGCGCCCGGCATGACGCCGATCTTCACCTCGGGGAGGCCGAACCTCGCGGTATCCGCAGCGATCACCACATCGCACATTAGTACGACCTCGCAACCGCCACCCAGTGCATAACCCGCGACTGCGGCAACGAGAGGTTTGCGCAGGCTGGCGATCGCATCCCAGGACGCGAGAAAATCCTCGAGAAATGTCTCGGGATAGCAGCGATCAACCGCTTCCTTGATGTCCGCCCCTGCCGCGAAGGCGCGGTCGGACCCGGTGATGACCACGCAGCCGATGTCCGGATTGGCGCTGAAGACGGCGAGGGCGCTCGCGATCTCACCCACCATCACAGCGTTGAGCGCATTTAGCGCGTCCCGTCGATCAAGGGTGATCCATCCCACTCGGTCAATGATATTCGTTCGGATGAGTTCAAATGACATCGCCTCGCCCTCTTGGTCCTGTGCATTCAACGCGTGCGTTCCAGAATGCTGACGTAGTTCGCGACGGCGGCACCGCCCATGTTGAAAATTCCGCCGCGCCGCGCATTACGGAGCTGGATGCCTGGCGCTGTTTCCGCGAGTTGCATCGCCGCCATCACGTGCATGGAGACGCCAGTGGCGCCAATGGGATGGCCCTTCGCTTTGAGACCGCCAGACAGGTTCACCGGGAGCTTGCCGTCGGGTTCCGTCCAACCTTCCAAAATCGCACGACGACCCTCACCGGCGGGCGTGAGGCCCATTGCCTCGTACTCGATCAGCTCGGCGATCGTGAAACAGTCGTGCGTTTCTACGAAGTCGAGATCCAGAAGATTTAAATTGGCCGCTTCCAGGGCTTCGTGCCACGCCTTTGCCGCTCCCTCGAACCGGGTCATGTCGCGCCGGCTCATGGGCAGGTAGTCATTCACCTGTGTCATTCCTTTGAGGCCAATGGCTGTTTCCCGGGTTGCCGCCACATCGCTTCTGGCCAGAACAAGGGCTGCCGCACCATCCGAGACCATTGAACAATCGGTGCGCCGCAGTGGAGACGCGACAATCGGATTCTTGTCAGAAATTGTCGCGCAAAACTCATACCCGAGGTCTTTTTGCATATGGGCGAGCGGATTATGGGCGCCGTTTCTATGATTTTTGGCAGCTATGTAAGCAAGTGCGTCGGATTGGTCCCCGTGTCGTCGAAAATATTCGCTTGCGATCTGCCCAAACAAGCCCGCGAAAGAGGCATTTTCGCCGCCTTCCTGCTTCACGTAGCTGGCGGATGCCAAAGCTTTCCGGACATCTTCAGCGGGGCTCGCAGTCATCTTTTCCACGCCGAGGACCAGAACGATCCTTGCCTGCCCCGACGCGATCAGCATCGCTCCATGACGCACGGCCGCCGAGCCGGTAGCGCAGGCATTCTCCACCCGTGTGGAGGGCCGGAAGCGGAGGGCTGGGTCGGCCTGCAGAGCGAGGGACGCGGGGAAGCCCTGCGGGTCCAGACCCTGATTGAAATGACCGACCACGATCTCGTCGACCTCTGCTGGCAGCACCCCAGCATGTGACAGAGCCGAGGAAGCTACGCCACTAATCAGGCTCTCGAGCGTCTCGCCATCCAGCTTACCAAATCGGGTGTGCGACCAGCCGATGATATGTCCAAGCATTGTCTGGGGTTTCCAAATTCATAAATTCATTTGAGTGAATGGCGAGGCGCCTTCTGATTTCCGCGTCTAACGAAACACGCCGGGCGCCTGCCGCCCGGCGTGTTGTTTCATCAATTGCCACGCGGCCTTATCTGAGCCTGGAACTCTCGCCAAACATCCGGAAAGCGCTCGGAGAACGTCGCGGTAACCGGAGAGACGGCGTCACGCCACGGCTTGAGATCGGTCACCGTGACGACGGCGGCGCCTTTCGCGGCCATGTCCTTCAGGATCGCCGCGTCGTCCGCCTCCATGCGCCCCCAGCCTTCGGTGACGTTGGCTCGGGCGGCCGCCAGTAGCGCGTCTCGATCGGGGGTGGAGAGGCGCTCCAGCGCATCCTTCCGCGCCACCAGAACGTAGGTGATCATCATCAGCCCCGGCACGTGGGTGGCCTTGGGCGCGGCCATGCCGAGCTGCGAGGTCCAGGCGCCGGGAGAGGTGAAGACCCCGTCGAGGGCGCCGCGCTCGAACGCGGGCTTCATCTCGGGGATGGGCAGCACCACCGGCTCCGCCGAGAGGCGGCGCATGATGTCCTCGTACGTGCCGGCTCCGGCCACGCGGATCTTCAGTCCCTTGAGGTCCGCCGGGGTAGCGACGCGCTTGTCGCGGAAGACGAAGAGCTGGTCCGCCCCACGCATCAGGCCGATCACTCGCAGGTCCTGCTTCTGCGCGAGCGTATCGAGGAGGTCCACCACCCCGCGGCGCGCCGCCGGCTGGGCCATGGCGGTGTCGTCGAGCGCGAAGGGCAGGTTGACGAAGCCGAAGCGCGGATCCAGGCGCTCCAGATTGGCCGCATTGACGAAGGTGAGTTCCGCCTTCCCGGCCTTCAATGCCTCGATGGAGGCGAACCCCGGATAGATGGTCCCGCCGGGATTGGCGGCGATCGTCAGCCGCGCTGAGGTCGTCCTGGCCACATCATCCGCCATGGCCGTGAAGTAGGGCACGCGCGGATGATTGGTCGGGATGTCGAAGACGAGCCTGAGCTCTTCGGCCGTGGCGACGGCGGGAAGCGCGACGAGGGGCGGGAGCGTCATCATCGCCGCCCCGACAAGGCGGCCGATAGTCATGGTCATGGCGTGTTCCTCCGGTCTTGCGCGCGTTGGTGCGCGTCGTTCATCCGCGGGCGGATTTCAGTAGGGCAGCGGCCAGCGTCGCAGGCGCTCCTTCGCCTTCACGGCAAGCCGGGCGAGGCCGTTCGGCTCGATGATGAGGAAGGCGACGATGAGCGCGCCGAAGATCATCAGCTCCAGATTGGCCAGAACGTCCGGCTTCAGGGCCTCGCCGAACAAGGTCGCGGCGTTGGCGATGGCCACGGGCAGGAGCACGATGAAGGCCGCCCCGAGGAAGGAGCCGAGGATGGAGCCGAGGCCGCCGATGATGACCATGAACAGGATCTGGAACGAGCGGTGCAGCGAGAAGGCCTCGATCTCCACGTTGCCGAGATAGAGGAACGCCCACAGCGCGCCGGCCACCCCGCAATAGAAGCCGGAGACCGCGAAGGCGGTGAGCTTGGCGCGGGTGGTGTCGACCCCCGTCAGTTCCGCGGCCGTCTCGTGGTCGCGCACCGCCATCAGGGCGCGGCCGGCGGAGGAGCGGATGAGGTTCTTCGCCACCACGGCTAGGGCGACGACCGTCACGAAGGCGACGAGGTAGCGCGACGGCACGGACGAGAAGCCGAAGCCGAATAAAAAGAGCGTCGGGGTGGAGACGACGCCGGAGGGGGTGTTCAGGACCAGCCACGGAATGTGGGTGCAGATCCATTCGATGAGGAACTGGGCAGCGAGCGTCGCCACCGCCACGTAGAAGCCGCGGATGCGCAGGCTCAAGAGGCCGAAGGCGAGCCCCACGGCGCCCGCCACCATCCCCGCCAGCACGAAGGAGACCGGGAACGGCAGCCCCGGCAGGCGGATGACGAGATTCACCGCCGCATAGGCCCCCACCGCCATGAATGCGCCCGAGCCCAGCGAGAGCTGGCCCGCATAGCCGGTGAGGATGTTGAGCCCGATCGCCGCAAGCGACAGGATGAGGCATGGCAGGAGGATGGAGCCGAGCCAGTACGGCCCAGCCACGAACGGTACCACCAGCGCCCCCACGGCCACCAAGGCCATCACCGCCCAACGGTCGAGGGCCACGGGGAAGATGGCCTGCTCCTGCGCATAGGACGTCTTCAGCGCGCCGGCGTCTCGGTAGAACATGGGTCAGACCCTCGCGATGCGCGCCGCGCCGAACAGGCCGGCGGGGCGGATGAGCAGGACGGCGATGGCCAGCGCATAGGGAAACCAGTTCTCGATGCCGCCGCCGACGAAGGGCCCGAGATAGATCTCGGCCAGCTTCTCGCTGACCCCGATCACGAGCCCCGCCACGATGGCGCCGGCGATGGAGTTGAAACCGCCCAGAATCATCACCGGCAGCGCCTTGAGCGCCACCAGCGTCAGCGCGAACTGCACGCCGAGCCGCGCGCCCCAGACGAGGCCGGCGACGAGCGCGATGAAACCAGCGGCGCCCCACACCACGGCCCAGATGAAGCCGAGCGGCACGCCCGCCACCTGCGCCGCCTGGGTGTCGTCGGCCACCGCCCGCAAAGCGCGCCCGACCTTGGTGTAGGAAAAGAAAGCGGACAGCACCGCCACCAGCACCGCGGCCATGAGAGCCGCGGAGAGGTCGAACTGAGAGATCAGGATGCCACCGATCTCGATGGGCTCGTCGGAGATGCCGAGGTCGAGCCCACGCACCTTGGTGCCCCAGATGAGCTGGGCGAAACCCTCCAGGAAGATGGAGAGGCCGATGGTGGCCATGAACAGGATCATGTGGTCCTGCCCGACAAGGGGGCGCAGCACCGTGCGCTCGATGGCCACCGCCAGCACCAGCATGGCGGCGAGCGCGAGGAGGAAGGCGGCCCACATGGGCAGGCCGAATTCCAGAAAGCCGACGAAGGTGAGGGCGGCGAACAGCACCATGGCGCCCTGGGCGAAGTTGAACACGCCCGAGGCCTTGAAGATGAGCACGAAGCCCAAGGCCACCAGCGTGTACATCACGCCCGACAGGAGACCGCCCACCACCACTTCGAGAAAGAAGAAAAAGTCGCCCATGATGTTCTCCCTCACGCAGCTTCGCCGAGAGCGGCGGAGCCGAGATAGGCGGCGATGACTTGGGGATCGGCACGAACCACATCGGGCGTGCCATCGGCGATCTTGCGGCCGTAATTGAGGACCGCAACGCGATCGGACAGGCCCATCACCACGCCGATGTCATGCTCGATGATGAGGATGGTGGTGCCGAAGCTCTCATTGACCCGGCGGATGAAGCCGCACATGTCGCGCTTCTCCTCGTGGGTCATGCCGGCCATTGGTTCGTCGAGCAGCAGGAGCCTCGGCTCGGTGGCGAGCGCGCGGGCGAGCTCCACCCGCTTCTGGATGCCGTAAGGCAGGCTGGCCACCGGTGCCTTGCGCAGATGCTCCAGCTCCAGGAAGGCGAGGATGCGCTCCGCCGCTTCCCGCTCGCGCCGTTCTTCCGCCGACGTGGAGGGCAGGCGCAGGAGCTTGCCGAGCAGCGAGCCCCCGAAGCGCGCGGCGCGGCCCACCAGAACGTTGTCGATCACGTTCATGCCCTTGAACAGGGAGACGTGCTGGAAGGTGCGGCCGATGCCCGAGCGTGCGGCAAAGGCCGGGCGCATGCGGGCGCGTTCCTTTCCAGCAAAAGTGATGGTCCCCGAGCGCGGGTGGTAGACGCCGTTGATGACGTTCAGCAGCGACGTCTTCCCCGCCCCGTTCGGCCCGATGATGGAGAGGATCTCCCCTTCATGGATGGCGAGGGATACGTCGGTGAGCGCCTTCACCCCGCCGAAGGCGACGGCGACGCCGCTGACCTGCATGAGCACGGGACCGCGCGAGCGGGCTTCGCGCTCACTCGGCCTTGCCTGCGTCTCGCGTCCAACCGGCGCGAACGGGGCATCGCGCACCTCGCCTTCCAGCGTCAGATCCTGCGGACCGAAGCCATCGGCAGCGAGGTCGAAGGCACGGATAGCCAGGGAGGTGCCGGGGAATTCCGCAGCCAGCCGCGCATTCACCCGCTCCACTGCAGCCGATGCGTGGCCCCGGGCAGTGACGGTGTCCTCCGCGCCAGCAGCGGACGGCGCGAGTGCGATCCGGGCGCTGAGGCCGCCGGGCACACGGGTGACGCGGGCGCGATCAATGACAGCCTCGCCCCGGAGCACGGCTTCGACATGCCTGAGCAGATGGGCGTCGTCGGCCGCGGCGCCGGCGCGGGACCGGGGGGCGCCGTCATCGGCGAGGGCAAGATCCGCGTCGAGCGGCACCCCGTAGGCCGCGAGGCGGCTGGCAGTGGTCGGGTCCAGGATGCCGGAGGTGATCAAGGCGAGGCGGCAGGCGCCGACACCGAGGGTGTTGCGCAGCGGCGCCCCGAAGGCGAGACCGGTGCCCGGCAGGCCCCCCTCCCTCGCCCGCGCGAGGGCCCGCACCAGCGGCCCGCCGGCTGCAAGACGGATGCTGGCATCCCTCACCAGAAGCTCGAACACGCGCGCCGGCGCGGCCAGAACGGTGGGGGCCACCTCCCTCAGATCGTTGGGGAAACTCGCCGGCCCCTCCACGCAATGGACAGAGCAGCCCGAGAGCAACGGCTGCACAAGGCTGCCGGCGGCGTCGGCAATGCCCGAAACGGGCAGAAACGCCATGAGCCGGTCAGCAGGAGACAGCAGCAGCCGGGACATGGCCGCCGCGCCAGCGTCGAGGAGGCGCCGGTGGGTGAGCGCCAACGGGCGGGGCGGCCCGTCCACGCCCGCGGTGTGGAGAATGAGGGCGGTTCGGCTTCCCTCAACCGTGGCGGCCCGCCAGGCGTACCAGGCCACGGCCTCGTCCTGGGCGGCCTCCGGCGATGGCGCGCATTCGTCGAGACGCAGCACGACGGCGGGCGAGCGGCTGGCAGCCCGCCACGCGCGGGCCGCCTCCTCATTCTCGCAGAGGACGAGGGCGGGATCGGCCGCAGGTGCGCCGAAGCGGCGCAGGAATTCCGGGCCCACCGGCATCACCGCAGCGCCGAGGCCTTGCGCGGCGAGGGCTGCGGCATAGAGCTCCGGCCGGTTCTCGCCGACGGTCACGAGCAGGCCTTCGCCGGTGAAGCCTGTGCCATCGAGGAGCCGGGTCATGGCGGCGGTGCGGGCGAGATACTCGGCGAACGTCCAGGTGCGCCAGATGCCGCCGACCTTGTGGCGCAAGGCCGGGCGCGCGGCATGGCGCCGGGCGGCCGCGATCAGGGCGCCGGGCAGCGTGTCCGCAGGGCAAGGATCGGCCCGTTCCGCGGCGCCGGAGGTATGGTCGAAGGCGCGGTTCATGGCAGGAGGAATCCCTTCGTCCATGGAGGATCAGGAGAGCCAGCGCGGGCGTCGGCGGGCGGCAAGGCTCGCCTCGTCCGCTTCGGCGGAGGCATCGAGCCCGAGATAGGAGGCGCGGATTTCGGGATCGGCGGCGAGCGCGCGTGCCGGCCCCTCGCGCACCACTCTTCCGCCCTCCACGAGATAGCCATAGGTGGCGTAGCGCAGCGCTACGGCGGCGTTCTGCTCGGCGAGGAGGAAGGTCACCCCGGCTTCGGCATTCAGCTGCTGCATGATGGAGAAGATCTCCTCCACCAGCAGCGGCGCGAGGCCCATGGAAGGCTCGTCGAGCAGGATCATCCGTGGGCGGGCCATGAGGGCACGGCCGATGACGCACATCTGCTGCTCGCCGCCGGAGAGGAGGCCCGCCGGCTGATTCCGCCGCTCCTTCAGGCGGGGAAAGATGCTGTAGACGCGCTCGAGACTCTGGGCGACCGCACCGTCGCTGCGCGAGTAGGCGCCGACCTTCAGATTGTCCTCGACCGACAGTGTGGGGAAAGCATGGCGGCCCTCCATCACCAAGGAGAGGCCACGGCGGGCGAGGTCGGAGGGGTCGAGCCCGTCGATGCGCGCGCCATCATAGTGGATGGCGCCCTTTGTCACCTCGCCGCGCTCGGAACGCAGGAGGTTGGCGATGGCCTTCATGGTGGTGGTCTTGCCCGCCCCGTTGGCGCCCAGCAGCGCCACGATGCCGCCCTTCGGCACGCTGAGCGTGAGGCCGCGCAGCACCAGCGCGAGGCGCCCATACATCACCTCGATCCCGGCCACGGACAAAAGGGGATCCTGCCCGCTCATGGCGTGCCTCTCCGCGCGTTGGTGGTGAAACGGGGCGCCGCCCCGCGCGTGGTGAAAAGGGGGGCGCTGCGGCCCCCCGGGCTCAGTTGGTCTCGCCGGCGCAGTCGCGGGGCGTGATGCCCTTTTCCTTGGCGAACTGGGCGGCGGAGGCCTCGATGAGCGGCCGGACCATGGATTGGTCGGACTTGATCCAGTCGGAGATCATCACCCACTTGGCGCCGTCCCATTGCTGGAAGCGGATGGCACCATCGCCTTCGTGGTCGGCGCAGGTGACCTTGATTTCCGGCATCAGGCCTTCAAGGCCCAGCTGCTTGATGCGTTCGCTCGTCATCACCAGGTGCTCGAGGCCCCAACGCACCTCGTCGCCGGTGAGCGGGCGGTTGCCGAATTTCGCCATGGCGGTGCGCATGGCCTCGGTCACGGCGACGCCATGGAGCACGCCGCGCACATAGTAGACCGAGCCGATGCGGTTCTCCTCCACATTACCCTGGCCCTTGGCGTAGACATACTTCTTGATGTCCTCGAACACCGGATAGTTCGGGCCGGTGGCATGGAACTGGGCGGTGATGAAGCCCTTGGCCGCGTCGCCCGCCGGCGTCACGTCCTCCTCCGATCCCGACCACCACCAGCCGATGATCCGGTCGCGGGCGATGCCGGCGCGGGCGGCTTCCTTGATGCCGGTGGGCGTCGCCGCGCCCCAGCCGCGGAACAGCACCCAGTCCGGCCGATACTGGCGCACCTGAAGCCACACGGCGCGCTGGTCGAGGCCGGGCGGCGTGATGGGGAAGGTCGTCACCTCGAAGCCGTAGCGCTTGGCCTGAGCGTCGAGGATCGCCTGGGTCTCGCGGCCGGCGGCGAAGTCCATCACCACGTTGGCGATCTTCTTGCCCTTCAGCTTCTCCAGCCCTCCCTCGCGCTCGGCGATGTAGCGGATGGTGGCGGTGTTCTCGCTCCAGTAATTGGAGATGAGCGGGAAGAAATAGGGGAAGACCCGGCCATCGGAGGAATCGGTCCGCCCGTAGCCGATGGTGACGGAGGGGATCTTGTCCGCCGTCATGCGGTCGATGAGGGCATAGACGCCACCCGTACCGGAGGGCGTGAAGGCAGCGGCGCCGGTCGGCCCCTTCGCCTTCTGGCGCTCGTAGCACTCGATCATGCGGTCGGGCTGGTAGCCGGTCTCGCACTCCTCATAGACCAGCTTCACGCCGTTCACGCCGCCGTCACGGGCGTTCACCAACGCCAGATAGTCCGCATAGGCACCGTAGATGCCCGAGCCGCCCGGCGCGTAGGGGCCGGTGCGATAGATGGCGATGGGCACGAACTGCTCCATCGCTGCACCGGCCGTCGCGGCCGGCGCAGCCGTCTGGGCGGCCGCCGGCACCGCGAAACCAAGCGTCGCGACCACTGCAAGGAGACAGGCCGACGCGACGGATTTCCGGCGCCGCGGGCTGAAGCATTGAGGCATGGCGTCATCCTCCAGGCCGGAATTCTGGTCCGGCATCTTTATCTGATGATCGGACCATAAATCCAAAATCGCCGCGTCGTCAATCTCCGGATGGAGACGACGGAATTTCCAGTTAACATACTTATTATCATATAAAATATCGCAATTTACGCCACCTTAGGCGCGCATCTGGTGGAAAATTTCCGCTTGACCACATGATTTCAGTCGGACAATTTTAGTCCGACAAAAACGAGGCAACGGGTCCATGGTCGAGGCTGTTGACGTGCTGGAAGGCGAGGGCACCGCAGAGAGGGGCGTCGGCGCGTCCGTGCTGGACCCGGCGTTGCCCGCCGGTGTCGCCCTGCGCAGCGCGGCCGAGAGCCGGGAGCTCGACTGGGCGGCGATCAGGCGTCATCTGGCGGCCCACGGCATTGGTCTGGATCCCGCCTTCGTGCCCCGTCAGTTCGCGGGCGGCCTCGCCAACCTGAACTTTCTCGTGCGCGTGTCGGACGGCTGGGCCGTGCTGCGGCGCCCGCCCGATGGCCCACTGCCGCCCGGCTCGCACGATATGGCGCGTGAGCACCGCATTCTGTCGAATCTCTGGCGGGAGCTGCCGCTCGCCCCCCGCAGCCTGCATTTGTGTGCCGACGCCAGCGTCGCCGGCGCGCCGTTCCAGTTGATGGAGTTTCGCGCCGGCATCGCCCTGCGGGGTGACAGCCTGGCGCCCTTCCCGGCGACCGCCCCCACCGGCGCGGACCTCTCGCACAAGCTGGTCGAGACATTGGCGGCCATCCACGCGGTGGACCCGGCCCGGATCGGCCTGTCCGATCTCGGCCGCCCCGCCCGCTTCTTCGCCCGCACCGCCGCGGGCTGGATCGGCCGCGCCGAGCGGGTGACGCAGGGCGCGCTCTCCCCAGCCGCCCGCGCCGTCGCCGACTGGCTTGCTGCGGCGGAGGTGCGGGACGCGTCGGCGCCGACCCTTCTCCACAACGATTTCAAGCTCGACAACGTGCTGCTGGATCCCGCCACCCGCGCCCCCGTCGCCGTGGTGGACTGGGACATGGGCACCCGGGGCGACCCGCTGTTCGATCTCGCGACGCTGCTCAGCTACTGGACCGAGGCCGGCGACCCGCCATGCATGCACGAGCTGGCGCAGATGCCCACGGCCCGCCCCGGCTTCCTGACGCGGGCCGAAGCGGCGGACGCCTATGCCCGCGCCACCGGCCGCGACCTCTCCCGGCTCAAGCCCTACCGCGTGCTGACCATGCTGAAGCTCGGCGTGGTGTTCCACCAGCTCCACGCCCGGCACCGCGCCGGCGAGACGGCCGACCCGCGCTATGCCGGGTTCGGGGCGCTGGCGGAGGCGCTTTTCGACTTCACCCTCGACATCGTCAACGACAAGACATTCTGAAGGCGAGGCCCATGGATTTCGCTCTCCCCCCGGATCTCGCGGCGCTGGAGGCCCGCACGGCGGCCTTCGTGCGCGAGGAGGTGCTGCCCTTCGAGGCCGACCCGCGCCGCACCGCCCACGGCCCCACCGACGACTTGCGCCGCGATCTCGTGGCCAAGGCCCGCGCCGCCGGGCTGCTCAGCCCACACGTGCCGAAGGCCTGGGGCGGGCTTGGCCTCTCCCACCTCGGCAAGGCGGTGGTGTTTGAGGCGGCGGGCTATTCCATGCTCGGCCCCATCGCGCTCGCCATCGCCGCGCCCGACGAGGGCAATATGCATCTCCTCGCCGAAGTAGCGAGCGAAGCGCAGAAGGCCCGCTACCTCGCGCCCATGGCGGCGGGCGAGACGCGCTCCTGCTTCCTGATGACCGAGCCGCACCCCGGCGCCGGAGCGGACCCGTCTCTACTCAAGACAACCGCGGTGAAGGACGGCGACGACTTCGTCATCAACGGCCTCAAATGGCTCATCACCGGTGCCGAGGGCGCGGCCTTCGCCATCATCATGGCACGGACCCTCGTGGAGGGGCGGGACGTGGGCGCCACCATGTTCCTCGCCGATCTGCCGGCGGAGGGCGTGCGCATCGTGCGGGCACTCGACACGCTGGACAGCTCCTTCACCGGGGGCCACGCGGAAGTGGCGCTGGAGACTCTGCGCGTGCCCGCCTCCGATGTGCTCGGCGCCGTGGGCGAGGGCTTCCGCCATGCGCAGGCGCGGCTCGTGCCGGCGCGGCTCACTCACTGCATGCGCTGGCTCGGCGCCGCGCGACGCGCCCACGACATCGCCACCGACTATGCGGGCCGGCGCGAGGCGTTCGGCGGCACGCTCCTGTCCCACGAGGGTGTCGGATTCATGCTGGCCGACAACGAGATCGACCTGCACACCACCCGCCTCGTCATCCGCCACGCCGCCTGGCTGCTGGACCAGGGCGAAAAGGCGAACGTGGAAAGCTCCATGGTGAAGGTGTTCGCATCGGAAGCCATCTTCCGCATCGTCGACCGCTCGCTCCAGGTGCTCGGCGGCCTCGGCATGACGCGCGACACGGAGGTGGAGCGCATCTTCCGCGACGTGCGCGGCTTCCGCATCTATGACGGCCCGTCCGAGGTCCACCGCTGGAACATCGCGCGCCGCCTCGCCCGTGGCGCGGCCGTGAAGGCCCTGCCGGAAGGGAGGGCGGCGTGATGGGCCTCGCCCTTCCCCTGCCCCATCCCGCGCCCATGCCCGGCCTTGCCGGCAAGATCGTGATCGTCACCGGCGGCGGGCGTGGCCTCGGCCGCGCCGTAGCGGAGGGCTTTGCCACTGCCGGCGCCCATGTGGTGCTCACCGGCCGCAGCGCTGAGACGCTGGCCGAGGCCGCCGCAGCGATTGCCGCCCACGGCGGATCGGCCGAAGGCATCGCCGCCGACGTGGCCAGCGAGGCGGACGTCGAGGCGCTGGCCCGCGCGGTGGTGGAGCGCCACGGCCGCATCGACGTGCTCGTCAACAATGCCGGCATCAACCCCTGGTACAAGACCGCCGAGGACACCAGCCTCGCCGAGTGGCGGCAGGTGGTGGAGACCAACCTCACCGGAGTGTTCCTCGCCGCCCGCGCCGCAGGCCGGGTGATGCTGGCCCAGGGCGAAGGCGCCATCGTCAATATCACCTCCGTCGCCGGCAAGGTGGGGCTGGCGCGCACCACAGCCTATTGCGCCGCCAAGGGCGGGGTGGAGCTGATGACCCGCCAACTCGCCCTCGAATGGGCGAAGAAGGGCGTGCGGGTGAATGCCGTCGGCCCCGGCTATTTCGAAACCGAGCTGACCGAAGGCATGCGCCAGAACCCCAAGCTCGCCGAGCGCGTCACCGGCCGCACGCCCATGGGCCGCTTCGGCCATCCGCAGGAGCTGGTCGGCGCCTGCCTGTTCCTCGCCTCGCCCGCGGCCTCCTACATCACCGGCGCCTCGCTGGCGGTGGACGGCGGCTGGACCGCCGCCTGATCCGAAAGACCACAGATGAACGCCCTCACGCCCACATCCACACCTCTCGCCCTCGCCGGCCTGAAGGTGCTGGACCTCACCCGCCTGCTGCCGGGCGCCTTCTGCTCGCTGATGCTGGCCGATCTCGGTGCCGACGTGCTCAAGATCGAGCAGCCCGAGGGCGGCGACTACAACCGCACCTTCCCGCCGCTGAACCGGGCGGAATCCGGCTCCTTCCTGCTGCTCAACCGCAACAAGAAGAGCCTGACGCTGAACCTCAAATCGGAAGAGGGCCGCGCCATCCTCCTCAAGCTGGTGAAGGATGCGGACGTGCTGCTGGAGGGCTTCCGCCCCGGCGTCATGGACCGCCTCGGCCTCGGCTACGACACGCTGGCCGAGATCAATCCGCGCCTCGTCTATTGCGCCATCTCCGGCTATGGCCAGGATGGGCCGAGCCGGCTCAAGCCGGGGCACGACCTCAATTACCTCGCCGAGGCCGGCGCCCTGCAATTGTTCGGCAAGGCGGGCGAAGGCCCCATCGTGCCGGGGCTCTCCATCGCCGACGTGGGCGGCGGCTCGCTGATGGCCTCCACCGGAATCCTCGCCGCCCTGCTGGCGCGGGCGACCACCGGGCGCGGGCAGTTCGTGGACGTGTCCATGCACGACGGTGCCATGTCGTGGCTGTCCCTGCACGCCGCCGATCATCTCTTCGCCGGCATCGAGCCGAAGGGCGGCGAGCGGCCCTTCATCGGCCAGGCGCCCTGCTACAACGTCTATGCCTGCGCCGATGGGAAGCACGTGGCCCTCGGCCTCATCGAGACGCATTTCTGGCACCGCTTCTGCGACGCCGTGGGCCTGCCCGCGCTGAAGGACGAGCAGTGGCCGGAGGGTGAGCGGGAACTGGCGCAGAAGGCCACCCTCGCCGACCTGTTCGCCCGCAAGACGCGCGACGAATGGGTGGCCGAGCTTGAAGCCGCCGACATTCCCTTCGGCCCTGTCTTCTCCATGGAGGAGGCGTTCGCCGATCCTCACGCCCGCCACCGGCAGATGCTGATGTCCATGGAGCATCCGGTGGAGGGCACCATTCCCCAGCTCGGCTTTCCGGTGAAATATTCCGGCACGCCCTGCGCGCTGCGTTCGCCGCCGCCCCTGCTCGGCGAGCACAATGGCGAGGTCCTGGCGGGCCTCGGCTATGCGCCCGAGGAGATCGCCGCGCTCAAGGCCAGCCGGGCCATCTGAGGCAATACGCGCAAGAGAGCACCAAGAGAGCACAATGCTCCGGGAGGAAACCATGGCCCTCAGCCAGATGGCGCCGACCAGGATGGCGCCCAACATGACCGACTATGCCGAAACGGTCCGCGCCTTCCGATGGCAGGTGCCGGAAACGTTCAATTTCGGCGCCGACGTGGTGGATCATTTCGCCCGCACCGCGGACGGACCGGCCCTCATCTGGGCCAATGCGGCGGGCGAGGAGCGGCGCTTCTCCTTTTCGGACATGGCGCGCCTGACCAGCCGCTTCGCTTCGGCGCTGGCGGCACGCGGCATCCGCAAGGGTGACCGGGTGCTGGTCATGCTGCCGCGTATTCCGGAATGGCAGGTGGCCATGGTGGGCTGCCTGAAGCTCGGGGCGGTGCCCATCCCATCCATCGAGATGCTCACCCCCAAGGACATCGAATATCGCGTGCGCCATGCCGGCGTGCGGGCCGTGGTGGCCCGGGCCGATCACGCACCGAAGTTCGCGAACGTGATTGGTGAGGTGCCAGTCCGCCTCGCGCTGACAGGCCCCCTTGGCGGCGCCCCCGGCTTCGAGCCGCTGGAGGAGGCGCTGGCCGCCGGCGACGAGGCCTTCGCGCCGGTGACCGTCAAGGCCGACGATCCCGCCGTGCTCTATTACACCTCCGGCTCCACCGGCCAGCCGAAGGGGGTGCTCCACGCCTCCCGCGGGCTCTATGCGTGGCGCGGCTCGGCCGTCTGCTGGCTGGACCTTCGTCCCGGCGACACCATCTGGTGCACGGCCGACACCGGCTGGAGCAAGGCTGGCACCTCCATCCTCTTCGGCCCGTGGAGCTGCGGAGCGGCCAGCTTCTTCTACGATGGCCCGTTCGACCCCAAGGAGCGCCTGCGGCTGCTGGAGCGCTACGGCATCACCGTCTATTGCGCGCCGGGCACCGAGCTGTTCCGCGTGGTGGATGCCGGCGTCGCCGAGCACGACCTCTCGCGCCTGCGCCACACCGTCTCCTCCGGCGAGACGCTCAACCCCGCGGTCGCGGCGCGCTGGCAGACGGCGACGGGCGTCCCCATCCTTGAAGCCTACGGCCAGACCGAGACGCTGATGACGCTGCTCAACTATCCCTGCGTCGCCCCGCGCGAGGGCTCCATGGGCAAGCCGCTGCCGGGCCTCGATCTCGCCGTCATCGACGGCGCGGGCAACCGCCTGCCGCCCGGCGTGGAGGGCGACATCGCCCTTCTCACCCCCAACCCGCAGATGATGCTCGGCTATCTGGACGAACCCGAGCGCACCGCCAGCGCCCATGTGGAGGGGCCGGAGGGACGCTGGTTCGTCACCGGCGACCTCGGCATGGTGGATGCGGACGGCTATTTCTATCACCGCGGCCGCAATGATGACGTCATCAACTCCGCCGGCTACCGCATCGGCCCCTCCGAGGTGGAGAACGCCCTGCTCGATCATCCGGCGGTGCAGGAATGCGCGGCAGTGGCGTCGCCCCATCCCGAGCGCGGCGAGATCGTGAAGGCCTTTGTCGTGCTCCGCCCCGGCTTCACCGGCGACGAGGCGCTGGCGGCCGCCTTGCAGGATCACGTGAAGCGTGTCACCGCTCCCTACAAATATCCCCGTGCGATCGCGTTTCTCGGCGAGCTGCCGAAGACCATGACCGGGAAGGTGCAACGCAAGGTGCTGCGCGACCTGGAGAAGGCCCGCGCCGCCGAGAGGATGGTCCCCGATGTCGCTCGCGCTTGATCCGGTGCAGGTGGAGCCGGCCTTCCGTCTCGTCGCCCGCACCATCGAGGACAAGATCCTGGCCGGCGAAATCGCGCCGGGGGATCTGCTGCCCTCCGAGGCCGGGCTCGCCGAGAAGCTGGGCGTGAACCGTTCCACCATCCGCGAAGCCATCCGCGTGCTGGAGCAGAATGGTTTCGTCAGGCGGGAGGTGGGCCGGAAGAAGCTCTATGCCTCCATCCCCCAGTCCGGCGACATTTCCCGCCGGCTCACGGCGGCGATGGTGCTTCACCAGGTGACGTTCGAGGAATTGTGGGAGGCTATGTACGCCATCGAGCCCGCTGCGGCCGCCTCCGCTGCCCAGCGCAGCGATGCGGCCGATCTCGAGGCGCTGGAGCGCAATCTCGAGGAAACGCGCAAGGCGCTGAAGGATTCCACCAGCCTCACCGCCCTCGACATCGAGTTCCACGATTTGGTCGCCCGTGGCACCCGCAACCGCGCCATCCAGATGGCGCGGTTGCCCATCTCCGAGCTGTTCTATCCGCCCTTCCTGAAGGTAATGTCGCGCCTCAATGCCGGCGAGCGCCTGCTGGTGGCCCACGAGGCGATATTCGCGGCGGTCCGCGATCACGACGAGAAGCGCGCGCGGGACTGGATGGAGAAGCACATCCTGGACTTCAAGCGCGGCTACGAGCTTGCCAATCTCGACATGGCCACTCCCGTGGATATGCCCGAAAAATGAATGTGCCCGCTTCCTCCACCGCCGCTGTCACGTCCGGCACCCTCTCGGCCGAAGACGCCATCCGCTCGCGCCGCTCCATCCGCGCCTTCCTGCCGACGCCCGTCTGCGACGAGACCGTCGCGGCTATACTGGAGCTTGCGGCCCGCGCGCCCTCCGGCACCAATATACAGCCATGGCAGGTGCTGGTGCTGCGGGGCGAACCGCTCGCGGCGCTGACGCGCGAACTCCATGCGCTCTCCATCGCCGGCGATCCCGGCACCGAGGAATTTGCCTATTACCCGCGCCAGTGGCGCGAGCCGTATCTCTCCCGTCGACGGAAGGTGGGCTGGGACCTTTACGGCACGCTCGGCATTGCCAAGGGCGACACCGAGCGGATGCGCCAGCAACTCGCGC
The DNA here is from genome assembly GCF_030015065.1 of Xanthobacter autotrophicus. GTDB lineage: Bacteria > Pseudomonadota > Alphaproteobacteria > Rhizobiales > Xanthobacteraceae > Xanthobacter > Xanthobacter autotrophicus_D. The sequence continues at coordinate 18,026 of NZ_JAIVFN010000019.1, forward strand.
GCAACTTCCTGTTCTTCGATGCACCGGTGGGGCTCGTCTTCACCATCGACCGGGACATGGAGCGCGGCTCCTGGCTCGACTACGGCATGTTCCTCCAGAACATCATGATCGCCGCCCGCGGCTTCGGCCTCGACACCTGCCCGCAGGCGGCCTTCAACGCCTATGGGGCGGTGATCGCAAAGCGCCTTGCCATTCCGGACACGAAGATGGTGGTGTGCGGCATGGCGCTCGGATACGCGGACGCCGCCGCCCCGGAGAACCGCTTCGAAACTGAGCGCGAGCCTCTGGAAGGCTTCGTGCGCTTCATCGACACGCTCGCCTGAACAACGGGGCCGGCGGCCGGCCCCACCTCGCGCCACCGCCGCACGCGCAGCCCCGGCTGCGCGAATGATGGCGCGCGTCCCCCCAAACAGGACATGTCCCACATGGATCTCACCGGCACGCTCGCCATCGTCACTGGCGCCGCTTCCGGCCTCGGCAACGCCACCGCCCGTCTGCTGGCAGAAAAGGGCGCGCAGCTTGCCTTGATCGACCTTCGGGAAGAAGGCATGGCGAACCTTTCGAAGGAGACCGGAGCGCTTTCCATCTCTTGCGATGTCGCCGATGCATCGGCTTCGGAAGCGGCATTCGCCCGCGTCCTTGCGGATCGCGGAATTCCGCGAATTTTGGTCAATTGCGCCGGGATCGCACCGGGCGCGCGCATCGTTGATCGAGGCGAGCCCGGCTCTCTCGCGGAATTTGAGCGCATCGTGCGCATCAACCTGATCGGTACCTACAACTGGCTGCGCCTCGCTGCGGCCGCCATGACAGGCAACACGCCGGATGCCGAGGGCCAGCGCGGCGTCATCGTCAACACAGCCTCTATTGCCGCCTATGAAGGGCAGATTGGCCAGACAGCCTATGCCGCCTCTAAAGGAGGGGTCGCGTCGCTGACGCTTCCGGCGGCACGCGAACTGGCGCGGCACGGCATCCGCGTCGCTGCCATTGCTCCTGGCTTGTTCGGCACTCCCATGGTGGAGGCGATGACCCAGGAAGTGCAGGATCGCGTCTTTGAGGTCATTCCATTTCCTAAACGCCCCGGCCGACCCGAGGAGTTCGCACGGATGGTCCTCAGCATCGTTGCCAATCCTATGGCGAACGGCTCTGTATTCCGGCTCGATGCCGGATTGAGGATGCAAGCTCGGTGACATCTGCTCGCGGAGGGCAATATGCAGATTGAAGCCGAAGCCCATATGCCGGGCATAGCCCGATGTCAGGGCCGTGCTTGGAAGCAGATTTTACGCGCGTGGTCAGTTCGACCGATGCGCGGAATCGCTGTCGACGGGCCGGTTGATGTCGAAATTGGCCAGCTCGTAGCCGCGGCGGAAGTCCATGATGTGCTTTTCCATCCACAAGGTCGCATGCCTCGGATCGCGCCTACGGATGCCCTCGAATATCTCGGTGTGGGCGGCGAGCATGCGATCCTTCGCATTGAGGCGAGACATCACGCGATAGAAAGCCGGGTAGAAGAATTGCCCAATCGGCTCGCGCGCCAGCAAAAGCGCGCGGTTTCGTGACGCCTTGGCGATGATGTAGTGGAACTCGATATCCAGCGCTACGAGCTCGGCTTCATGTTCGATGCAGCGGCTGGTCGCTGCAAGATTCATCTCGAGCTGAACTATTTCTTCAGCGCTAGCGCGCTCGGCGGCAAGTTCTGCGGCGCGGACCTCAAGCGGTAGCATTATTTCCCACAGTTCGAGGAAAGTGATCTCGTGGAGGATCATGGCGCGGGTCATCTGCTGCGCCAGATCCTTCTCCTGTGGGACACTGATGACGAGGCGGCGAGCGCTCTTGCGGAAGACAAGCCCACTCTGCTCGAGGACACGGATGGCCTCGCGCACCGTCGATCGGTTGACGCCAAGCTGCTTTGCCAACTGCAATTCCGATGGCAGCTGCTGGCCGGTTTTGAAGACGCCGTCGAGGATGCGCTTCTCAATGGACGACGCAACCAGCTGGTAAGTCGGCTGAGCCTCGACCCGCTCCAAGGCGAAAACTTCGTTCTGGACCTCACCCATGATGCGTATGCCCACATTCAAAGCAACCGATAGTCGGTCTATCGGCAGATTTTTGCACCATAGCGATGTCGCGCCCCAGAGCCAAACCTGCACGATTCATGTTGCCGAATTTGCAAATTATATCGTAATTTCATATACTTATTTTGATTCCGCTGAGCTAAGTTTGTCGATTTTACTCTTGCAGCGTCCTCTGGACGGCGAGTCTAGACAGATGACTGGCGGCACGATATAGACCGATAGTCAGACTATAAATAATCGTAGCCTCCTCGCCAGATTGCCCGCTGAGATGACGCCAACGGTCAGCGAGCATCGCCACGACATCTATGATTATCCATTATATCATAGATCCTTATATGGATCTGGCTCGACGGCTCCCAACTCGGACAACTGGAGGAGCCCCATGCGCAAGACGTGCCGAACCGTAGAGTTTGTTGCTCAACCTCCTCAGCTGCGGGAGCCTATTGCGGCAATAGCGTCCATCCCTTCGCGCCGAGCCCTTCTCGCCAATGCCGTCTGCGCGATCGGAAGCGTCGGTATCATGGCTGGGGGAACTGCCCGTGCCTCCACCACGAATGAAACGGCGGACGCGCGCTATGAACGCGGGATGCAGATGCTCAAGCGCATCGGCGGGGAGGGCTACGACATTCCTGTGAAACGCCTCGCGGAAGTGGCCCCGGATCTCGCACGCTTCACCGTCGAATATCCTTACGGCGACGTTCTGTGCCGCCCCGGCCTTGACCTGACAAGCCGCCAGATCTGCACGATTTCGGCACTGATCGCCAACGGCAGCGCTCAGCCCCAGCTCAAGTATCATATGAATGGTTTCCTGAACGTCGGCGGAAAGCCGCGGGAACTTGCCGAACTGATGTTCGTGGCCATCGCCATTTGCGGTTATACTGCCGCAATCAACGGCGTCAGCCTCATTCGCGAGATTTTCAAGGAGCGCAACATCGCCTTTGAGGTGATCGCCCCCGTCACCGACGACGGGACGCGCCGGTACGAACGCGGCATAGCAACCCTCATCGCCTGGTCACAGAAGGGGCCGGACGCGGTTACCGGGCCACTTCAGAAGGTGTCTCCGGAACTCGCCCAGTGGGTGGTAGAGGTCGCTTATGGTGACCTGCTGTCGAGAGAGGGGCTCAGCCACCAGACGCGAGACCTCGCGATTGTGTCGATGCTGACCTCCTCGGGAAATCGCGCCGATGCGCTGAGGTTTCATATCGAAGCCGCGCTACGCCACGGCCTCACGAAAGAGCAACTGATCGAGGCCATCACGCAGCTGAGCATCTATGCGGGTTACCCCGCAGCTCTGAATGCCTTCACGGTGGCGAACTCCACGTTTAAGGGTTGGAATGGCGAAGTCGCTGCTGGCCCAGCGCCGGCGGCGATGGCGCAATCGGAAACCCGTGAGGCTCGCCGTAAGCGCGGGTCGGAAGTGCTATCCAGGACATCCGCCGCTGCAGGCGAGGCGGTCGTACGCAGCTTTTCCGACATTGCTCCGGACATCGGCACGATGATCGTCGAAAATGCCTATGGCGACGTCTTCGCCCGCAACCAGATCTCATCGAAGACGCGCGAGCTGACCGCATGTGCCGCGCTGGCGGCCGTCGGCAGCAAGACGATGGAGACGCCGCTTCGCGTCCATGTGAACGCGGCCCTCACCGCTGGTGCCAGTCGCGAGGAGATCAACGAGGCGCTCCTCAACCTCATCCCCTATTTCGGCTACCCGGTCGTGCAGCAGGCGATCCGCATCGCCGGCGAGGAGATCGCCAAGCGACCCACCTGAGAACCAGGTCGGCCAACCCGCCGCATGGGCTGGCCGACACGCCGCTCGCAGCTAGGCTCATTCAGGTATCAGGATAGTCGTCGCCACATCTTTTGTGGCTTCGGATGCCGTACGCCCTAATACCAACGGCCATTGAGGGTGACTCTCAGGGGCTCTCGGTTGAGAGCGATCGCTGATTCCATGGTGCGGGGAGGATTCGGGTCATGGCCTCAGCGGTGAAGCTTCGGACGGACTACTCGGCTTCGGATTTGCGGCGGTTGGCCGCTGCTTCGAAACACGCCAACCAGAGCCGGCGGCTGCTGTCGCTGGCAGCGGTCCTTGATGGGATGGATCGCGCCGGGGCGGCTCGGATCGGCGGCATGGATCGTCAGACCCTGCGCGATTGGGTTCACCGCTTCAACGCGCTCGGCCCCGACGGGCTGCGCGACATCCGCTCCAAGGGCCACCCGCCCCGGCTGTCGAAGGCGCAGTTGGCCGAACTCGCCGAGATCGTCGAGACCGGCCCGGATCGCAGGGTCCACGGCGTCGTCCGGTGGCGGCGCCTCGACCTGAGGAAGCTCGTCGCGGACCGCTTCGGTGTCGCATACCACGAGCGAACCATCGGCAAGATCCTGAAGCAGATCGGCTTCTCGCACATCAGCGCCCGCCCCCGTCACCCGGGGCAGGACCCCGGGGTCATGGAGGACTTCAAAAAAACGTCCCCCGCACCCTGAGCGCTCACGTCGGGCACCTGCCGAAGGGGCGCGCCGAAAGACAACTTGGCGCATCACCAGTTCTGTTGATGCCCCCCAAACGCAGCGGAGATAATGTCTTGGCACCCGGGTCCGCAAAGGGGCCCTTGGTGCGGGCTGCGATCTTCGAGGCCCGGGACGTCTCATTGCGAGTAATCCCATGCGAAACACCTTCGGACTGATTTCCGGCCTGTGGCTCGGTGCGCTGGCGGTGCTGCCGGCTTCGGCGATGCCTCTTACGCCAACCCCTCTGCCAGATACCGCCGTCGTGACCCCCGTCGCCCAGGGCTGCGGCCCGGGCTGGTGGCGCGGGCCGTGGGGCCATTGTCGTGACACCCCCTATAGCGGCCGCGTGCCGGGCGGCGGATGGGTGTACGATCTGCCGCCGACCTACGGCTATTACGGCAACGGCTGCCCTCCGGGCTACTGGCACGGGCCGTGGGGCCATTGCCGCGACACCCCCTATCACGGCCGGCTGCCCGGCGGCGGATGGCAGTGACGGCAACGCCCGTCTCCTCTCAAATCCAGCGACACGGAAGATCCTGACCATGAAACGCACCCTTGCGGCCGCCCTGACGGGCGCCCTTCTCATCGCCATGCCCGCAGCGCAGGCCCAGACGGCACCGCCCGCCGGCGCGCCGCCGGAGCCGCCCGCCGTGGAGCTCTACAGCGCGGCGGATGCCCAGGCCGTGCTCGAGGCGCGCCTTCTCGCGCTGAAGACGGTGATGACCCTCAGTCCCGAACAGCAAAAGCTCTGGCCGCCGGTGGAGGCCGCCATCCGCGCGGTGGCGAAGCAGTCCGCCGAGCGCCGGGCCGAGCGGGCCAAGGCAGCGCCGCCCACTGATTTCGTCGACATCCTGGACCGCATCGCCGATGCCGAGGCGGTGAGGGCGCGAGACCTGAAGACCGTGACGGCCGCGCTGAAGCCCCTCGTCGCCTCCCTCACGCCGGAGCAGCAGCGGCGCATCCCCGCGTTCCTGGGCCTGCGCGAAGGCGCCGGCGGTCTGCCTCAGCCCACCGCCGAGATCTGGCTGTTCGAGGAAGAAAACTAGCATCAAATCAATATCATCCCATCACCTGCGGTCTCACGGAGGCTCCCATGCCCATCTCGTTCCTGCATTCGAAAGGAACCGAAGCGCCCATCAAGATCCCTGCCATCGGGCTCGACCTGTTCGTGCGCATGCCGCCGGCGGCGAGTTCGGGCGAGTTCTGCTTCATCGAGACCATCAATGCCCCCGGCGCGGGTCCCCCCCGGCATCGCCACCGCGAAGCGGAGATCTTCCGCGTCATCGAGGGCCGGTATCTCTATGAGGCGGACGGCCAGCGCTTCTATGCCGAGGCCGGTGACGTGGTGAGCATTCCCGGCGGGGTCGAGCACGGCTTCTGCAATGTCACCGACAAGCCGGCGCGCCAGTACATCCTCATGGCCCCGGCCCTTGATGCGGTTGCCTTCTTCACCGAGCTGGCCGGCGTGATGCACGACGGCATCCCCGACCAGGCGGCTCTCAACGCCTTCGGGCTGAAGTGGCACGTGGAGTTCCTGGGGCCGCCCGTCAACAGGAACGACCAGCCCACGGAATAATGCGCATCTGCACAGCCGCCATCGACGCAAGATCGAGAGGTTCGTGCCGCGGCGCGGGCCGAAGCGCAACATCAGGGGGAGGACAGGATGAAGGATCAGGTGCTCATCGCCGGCGCGGGGCCGGTAGGCCTGACAATGGCCCTGGAACTGGCCCGCTACGGCGTCCCGGTGCGCATCATCGACAAGACCCCCGAGGCGACCCACACGTCCCGGGCAGTCGCGGTGTGGCCGCGAACGCTGGAGCTGCTCGACCGCTCCGGGGCGGCGGCTGACATCATTGCCGTGGGCAACAAGGTCACCGTTGCCAACATCCTGTCGGGTGGCCGTCCGGTGGCCTCGCTGTCGCTCGACCAGATTCCCTCCCCTTATCCGTTTGCGCTGATGGTGCCGCAGTACGACACCGAAGCCGTGTTGCGGCGTCACCTCACAGCTCACGGCGTCACGCCAGACCTCGGCGTCGAACTTCTCGGTTTCGAGCAGGGCGACGATGGCCTTTCCGCCCGCCTGCGGGAGCCCGACGGCACGGAGCGCACCGAGCCATATGCCTATCTGGTCGCCTGCGACGGCGCGCACAGCGTCGTGCGCCATCACCTCGGCCTCGACTTCAAGGGCGACACCTTCGGCCTCGACTGGACGCAGGGTGACTTTCACCTGAGCGGATATCCCTTTCCCTCCTCGCAGATGGCCATCTTCTGGCATGAGGACGGGCCGCTGCTGTTCTTCCCCATGGCGCCCGACCGCGCGCGCATCATCACCAGCCTCGGCCCCTCGACCGCAACGCCGCCCGTCGCGCTGGACCAGGTGGCGTTCCAGAAGATGGTGGACGCCCGCGGCCCCGGGGGCATCACGCTCACCGGGACGCAGTGGGTCAGTGCCTTCCGCATCAATGAGCGGCAGGTGGACAACTATCGGTCCGGGCGGGTCTTCCTCGCCGGCGATGCAGCTCACATCCACAGCCCGGCGGGCGGGCAGGGCATGAACACCGGCATGCAGGACGCCATCAATCTGGCGTGGAAGCTGGCCCTCGTGATCCGCGGCCTCGGCACCACGCCGGCGCTGCTGGAGAGCTATGATCTGGAACGCCGCCCGGTCGGCGCGCTGGTGATTGCGGCCTCGGGGCGCATGACCCGGATCGGCACGCTGGCCGACCACACGCTGCAGCATGTGCGCGACTTCGTCGCCCATATCCTGATGGGGCTGTCGCCGGTGCAGCGGGCCATCACGGGGCTGATGGCGGAAGTCTCCATCGGCTATCCGGACAGCCCGCTGAACGGCCCATCGCAGGGCGAAGCGAAGGCCGGCGCGCGGGTGCCGCCGGTGGCGGGCGAAACGCCGTTCGGCGCGGGCGACACGCCGCTGTTCACCGCGTGCGGCGGAGGCGGCGCGGCCGAACTCGCCTCGCGTTTTCCCCGGCTCGTGGCGGCGGCGTTGCGTCCGTCCGACGGCGGAGCTTTCATCTCGCTGGTCCGGCCGGATGGCTACCTCGCAGCCCAGGTGGAGGCTGCGGACTGGCAGGAACTCGTGCCCTATCTCCAGCGGATCGGGGCGGAGCGGTGACCGCTCGTCGCGTGAAGCCGCTCCCGAATGGCCGCGGCGGGCGAAACGACCGTCCGCTTCACAGCTGAGAGACCTGCAATGCCTCGCTTCCTGGATGCGGAAGAGCTTGACCTGCTGGCCAGTGGCGCCTGGATTCTCGGGACCGGAGGCGGCGGATCGCCCTACGCTTCCCACCTCGTCGCCCGGCAATTCTATGAAGACGGCGGCCGGATCGCCCTGCTCGACCCGGACGAACTGGCCGACGACGATGTCGTGGCCGTGGTCTCGACCATGGGTGCGCCGCTGGTGTTCCAGGAGCGAATGACCGATGCCGACTTCGCCTTGAAGCCGGTGCGGGTCATGGAGGCTTTCCTGGGCCGGCCGTTCCGCGCCGTGATGACGGTGGAGATCGGCGGCTGCAACGCGTTCCAGCCGCTGCTCGTCGCCGCGGCATCGGGCCTGCCGGTGGTGGATGCGGACGCCATGGGCCGGGCCTACCCCGAGGCCCAGATGCAGACCTTCTCGATCGCCGGACTGGATATGGTCCCGCACGTCGTTTCCGACATCCGCGACAATGACGTCATCATCCCCACCGCGTCCGGCTGGCATGAGATGGAGCGCGTGCGGCGCAAGGTCTGCACGGAATACGGATCGGTCGCGACCACCTGCCAGGCCCCGCGCACCGGCGCGGAGGTGAAGCGTCACGCGGTCCTGCGCAGCCTGTCGCACGCCATCGCCCTGGGGCGCGAGGTGCGCCGCGCGAAGACGGCGCATGAGGATCCGGTCGAGGCGACCGTGGCCGCCGCCGGCGGCAAGCGGCTGTTCACCGGCAAGGTGATGGATGTGCAACGGCGCACGACCGAGGGCTTCCTGCGCGGCTCCCTCAGCCTCGCGGGCCTCGGCGACGATGCCGGCGTGTCCTTCGACATCGCCTTCCAGAACGAGTTCACCATCGGCCGGCGCGACGGCACGGTGATCGTCACGACGCCCGACCTGATCTGCGTGCTCGACACCATCTCGGGTGAGGCCATCGGCACGGAGAGCCTGCGCTACGGCCAGAGGGTCACGGTCATCGCCCTGCCGTCGCAACCGATCCATCGCAGCGCCGAGGGGCTGCGGCATGTCGGCCCACGCGCCTTCGGCCACGACGTCGATTTTCGCAGCGTCTTCGGGGAGGAGCCGGCATGAGCCGCATCGGAATCGACGTCGGCGGCACCAATACCGATGCCGTCCTGCTCGAAGGCGGCAAGGTGCTCGCGGCGCTGAAGCGGCCGACCACCGTCGATGTCGCGGATGGCGTGCGTCAGGCGCTGGTGGATCTGGTCGCCGCGGCTGCCGGCCATCCGGCCCTGGGACGGATCGAAGCGGTGATGATCGGCACCACGCATTTCACCAATGCCGTGGTGGAGCGTCGCCATCTGGACCGCGTCGCGGCGCTGCGCATCGGCTTGCCCGCCAATGCCGGTCTGCCGCCCTTCATCGGCTGGCCGAAGGACCTTGCGGCGGCCATGCGGGGAAGCACCCACATGGTGGGCGGCGGGCACGAGTATGACGGACGGGTCCTGGTGCCGCTGGATCGCGCGGCCGTGCGGCGCGAGGCGGAGCGCATCGCGGGGAGCGGCATCAGCTCGGTCGCCATCACCAGCGTGTTCTCGCCGCTCACCGATGAATGCGAGCGCGAGGCCGCGGAAATCGTGCGGGAAGTGATGCCCGCGGCACGCATCACGCTGTCCCACGAAATCGGCCGGATCGGCCTGCTCGAGCGGGAGAATGCGGCGCTGCTGAATGCCGGCCTTCAGGGCCTCGCGCAGCGCACCACCGCCGCCTTCGTGCGGGCGCTGCGCGAGAGCGGCATCGCGGCGCCGCTTTATCTCACGCAGAATGACGGCACCATCGTGCAGGGGGCGGTGGCCGAGCGCCATCCCGTCTATTGCTTCGCCTCAGGCCCCACCAACAGCATGCGCGGCGCGGCCTTCCTTTCGGGCCTGACCGATGCACTGGTGGTGGATGTGGGCGGCACGACCACCGATGTGGGCTGTCTCAAGGGCGGGTTTCCGCGCCAGGCCAATGCGATGGTCGAGATCGGCGGGGTGCGCACGCTGTTTCGCATGCCGGACCTGATCTCCATCGGCCTCGGCGGCGGCACCGAGATCGCCGATGACGGGCGCCGGATCGGTCCGGGCAGCGTCGGCTTCCGGCTGCCGGAGAAGGCGCTGTGCTTCGGCGGCGACACGCTGACGGCCACGGACATCGCCGTCGCGGCGGGACGGATCGCGCTGGGAGAGCCGGGGCGGGTGGGCACGCTGCCCCGTCCCCTGGTGGCCGACAGCCTTCTTCACATGGAACGCATGGTCGCCGATGTGGTGGACCGCATGAAGACCGATGCGGCGCCCATCCCCCTCATCGCTGTGGGCGGCGGCAGCTTTCTGGTGCCCGATCGCATGGAGGGGGTCTCGGAGGTGGTGCGCATCGAGCACCATGCCGTGGCCAATGCCGTGGGCGCCGCCATCGCGCAGGTGAGCGGCGAGGTGGACCGCATCTTCTCCGGTGTCGAGCGCGACGCGGCGCTCGAGGACGCGCGCCGGGAGGCGACGCGGCGGGCGATCGAGGCCGGCGCCGAGGCGGGCAGCGTGCAGACGCTCGACGTGGAGGATATTCCGATCGCCTATCTCCCCGGCAATGCGCGCCGCGTCCGCGTGCGCGTCATCGGGGAGATCGCGCGGCTCGCCGGGTAGCGCGGGGACGGATGGCCGGCGAGCGCCGATCGCCGGAGCGGCCCCCCTCCTTCGTCCAGCATGTTCCGATCTGACCTGCTTACAGGAACCGCACATGCACAATGATCTCAGTGAAGCGACGCCGGCCGGACAGGGACCGGCGGGTCGGAGCGTGTATCGCGAAGCCTCGCCCACGGAATTGATCTATATCGCCACGCGCATGATCGTCGTCAGCCGCAGCAGCATCTCCGGAACGATCGGCAGTGCGCAGTTCGAGGCGGCCGTCGCGCATCTCGAAGCCCGATACGGAATCCTGCGCGCGGCGGTCGAGGACGGGCATTTCGTGGAGCGGTCCGATGACCGCTCGGCGGTCGAGAGCTGGTTGCCCGCCGATAGCTGCTCCGCCGAGGCGCTGTACGCCCAGCTGCTGAATGCCGACCTCGACACGTCGAAGACGCTCTGCGCCATCCACGTCATCGCCGCAGATGACGGGCTCGATGTCTTCCTGCTCACGTCCCATGCGATCACGGATGCGACCTCGCTGATCGAGCTGCATTCCTGTCTCGCCCACATGTGCGACTGCGTCGTGCGCGGCGAGGCCCCGGCCCTCGGCGTGCAGCCGTTCCCAACCCCGGTCGACGATGCAGTGAGTTGCAGTCTGGCTGCGCTTGGAACGGATGCGCCGCCTTCTTCCTATACCGGAGTGTTCGCCGAGATTCCCATGCGCGCGACCCATGATGGCGGCCCCGTGACCCATCGGCTCGAGCGGGTCGTGATCGGGGCGGACGCGATGCATCGGATCAAGGAGGCGAGCCACGCAACCGGCTCTTCCGTGCACGCGCTCCTTTTGGCCGCGTTCGCTCTCGCCATAGGTGAGGTGGCGGACGGACGCCCGCGTCAGATTCTCATGCGATCATCGGTGGACATGCGCCGGCGGCTCGAGCCCCACGTTTCCCCCGAACTGGTCTTCACGGCCATCACCGGGCACATCACGCCCGTTCCCGACCTCGACCGGCCCATGATCGAGATCGCCCGCTTCATCTTCGATGATATTCATGAGGGGCTGGCCAACGGCAGCATCTTTCACGACTACATCAATTATCCGCGCGCATTCGGCAGCCCTCAGCAGGCGCCGGTCGCCATCAATGTTTCCGACATCCAGACGGTGCAGTTTCACTGGCCGGTCGAGCGGCTGAAAGTGACCGGATTCGAGTATGCGTTGGGCTGGATGAAGAAATTCCCGAATGTCTCCGTGTCGGTCTACGACGGTACGCTGATCGCCAACATCGTCTATGTGGAAGAGTTCGCCACTCCGACAACGATCCGCGCCATCTCGGACGGCTTCGTCAGGAGGCTCGATTCGGTCTGCGGACAATAGAAGCGCTGCGCCGAGGAGCGCGGCGCGGCTGCGGGCGATTATGTCCCCTTCGCGGTGAGCGGTACGTAACGCGGTGTCCAGATCTTGGCGCGCAGGCGCTGCTGGATCTGATCGACCGCGACGTCGGGCGCATCGCCGTCCCGGTGCGCCCGCATCGCAACCGCGAGGGCGACCTTTGCCGCGACCTCGCGCAGGGCGCTCACCGGGGGCAGAAGATTGTGCTTCGGGTTGTCGCGCGCCGGCGACGCATCTGCCAGCGCCTTCGCCGCCGCCATGAACATGCCATCCGTCACGCGGCTGGCACCGACCGCAAGAACGCCGAGGCCAACTCCGGGAAAGATGTAGGAATTGTTGGTCTGGTCCACCTTGAAGCGGGTGCCGTCGCGCAGGAGCGGGGGAAACGGGCTGCCGACGCCCACCAAAGCCCGCCCGTCGGTCCAGACCTCGATATCCGCCGGTGTCGCTTCCGCGCGTGAGGTCGGATTCGACAGCGGAAAGATGACCGGCCGCTGGTTGCACTCGGCCATGGCGCGCACCACCGGCTCGCCGAAGGCGCCGGCCTGGCCGGAGACACCGATCAGCACGGTCGGCCGGGCATTGCGCACCACGTCGAGGAGCGCAATCTTGTCGGGATGTTCGAGCGTCCAGCCTTCGATCGCCCGCCTGCTCTGCACGAAGGGGGTCTGGAATGGCGCAAGGCCGGGCATGCTTTCCATCAGCAGCCCGTCACGATCGATCATGAAAAAGCGTTGTGTCGCCTCGCTTTCCGACAGGCCGGCATCGCACATGGCGGAACGGATCAGGCCGGCGATCCCGCAGCCGGCCGAACCGGCGCCGAACACCGCCACCCGCTGCTCGGTCAATGGCACGCCGGTGACATTGATGGCCGCCAGCAGGGTCCCGGTCGCCACCGCCGCCGTGCCCTGGACATCATCGTTGAAGGTGCAGAGCCGGTCGCGATAGCGCTCCAGGAGGCGCGTCGCATTGTCCTTCGCGAAGTCTTCCCATTGCAGGAGGACCTTGGGCCAGCGCCGGATGACGGCGCAGACGAAGGCCTCGATGAAGTCGTCATAGGCCTGGCCGCGCACCCGCTCGTGGCGCCAGCCCACATAGAGCGGGTCGGCGAGGCAGTCGGCATTGTCGGTCCCGACATCGAGCAGGATCGGCAGGGTGGTGGCGGGATGCAGGCCGCCGCAGCCGGAATAGAGCGCGAGCTTGCCGATGGGGATGCCCATGCCGCCCGCCCCCTGGTCTCCCAGCCCCAGGATGCGCTCCCCGTCGGTCACGACGATCGCCTCCACCGCGTCGAAGCGCGGCTGCGCGAAGATCTGGTCGAGCCTCGACTGGTGCGGAATGCTGAGGAAGAGGCCCCGCGGCTTGTGGTAGAGGCGGCTGAACTGCTGGCAGCCGGCGCCGACCGTCGGCGTGTAGACGATGGGCAGCAGCTCTTCCAGGTTCTCCACCAGCGTCGCGTAGAACAGGGTCTCGTTGATGTCCTGCAACTCCCGCAGGAAGGCATAGCGTTCGAGATCGGTCTCGAACTGGCGCAGCGACTGCAGGGCGCGGGAGATCTGCTCGTCCAGGGTCGAGACATGCGGCGGCAGCAATCCGTGCAGATGGAAAGCGTCGCGCTCTTCCTCGGAGAAGGCCGTGCCCTTGTTGAGCTGGGGGTCGGCGAGCAGTTCGTACCCGCTCAGCGCGGTGGCCATCGATGCCGTCGCCTCAGACATGAAAATCTCTCCTACCGCTGGCCGGTGCGCTTGAGCTCGATGAAGGTGTCGGGACCGTAATGAAGGGTATTGCGTGCGTAATAGGGCGGCACCTGCATGTCGAACTGCGCGTGCCCGTGGCTCACGTCGCTGCGCAGGAGATCGGTGCGGCTGGCGATGTCGAGGCGCAGCCGCTCGCCCGGCTTCAACACCACGGGCTGCGGCGTGAGGCTGAAGCGGAGCGTCACCGGCACGCCGGGCACCAGCGGCTCGGGCGCATCGATGTCGATGGCGATCTCGGTCGCGGTGGAACGCGCCGCGTCGATCCTGCGGCAGGCGGGGCGGATCGCGCCCATGGACAGGATCTGGTAGCCGCCGTCGGCCGCGACAATGCCGGTGCGGGCCACCACGTAGGAATCAATCTCGTTGCAGCTGAAGGACAGGCTCAGCGTCACAGGCCCGGTCAGCTCCGTCTCTTCCTCTACTGGCAGATCGAAGGTGAGGCGCTGGCTCTCCACCTCGTCGAAGCCTGCCGTCACGATGGCACCGAGGGGCACCGCCGCCCATCGGTTCGCCCCGCCTTCGCCCGGCGCGCTGTCGAGGCGATGGGTTGCAGCGTCGGCGCCATTGGAGGCCGGGTACAGGCGCAGCGCCGTGCTGCCGGGCAGCGGCCAGTCCGGCGCGCGACGGTAGTCCTTCGCCCCTTCCGTCCAGTATCGCACCCGCGGCTGCGCGGCATAGCCGTTGTCGGCGCCGTAGACCAGATGGTCGAAAAAGGCGAGCGCCTCCAGTTGCCAGGCATAGACCGGCAGGTCGTAGGTCGCCGGACCGACGATCAGCCAGCGGCGATCCTTCGGCGTGCCGGCATTCTCGAACAGATCGTAGGCGCCGAACTGGTGCAGGTTGAGATAGCCTGCATTCTGCACCACCACGAACGGCACCTCGATGTCCCCCAGCGCGCCGGACGGGCCGGACGGCAGCACGCTCGTCGCCCGGGTCTTGCCGTCGAGCATGAGGCCGGCGAACAGGCGGCGCGCCTGCGGCGCCGGCACCTGCCGCTCGAAGGTCCTCATGATCCGCGCCATGCGCTTCTTCAGCTGCGGCCACCACACATGCTTCAGGGGCGAGTTGGTGATGTGGCTCACCACCGCGCGCAGCAGCGGGGGCACGCGAAGCCTGAACTGCAGGGGCGTGAAGTTCGCCCCCATCCAGAGCGAGAAGAAATCCGGCTGCGGCGCGCCGCCGAACATGGCGATGTGGCGGAAGTAGTCCGTGCACATCTCGTTGGTGAAGAAGCCCTTCAGGGCCGGCGGGCGAAGGCGCGCCACCTGCGGCTGGGTCAGCCCGTAATAGGAGGTGCCGAACAGCACCACCTGCCCGTCGCACCAGGGCTGGGTCGCCGCCCACTGGATGACTTTGGCGTGGTCCTCCACATCCGTGTTGTTGAGATAGACGGCATCGTCTCCGCCGGAACGACCCATGCCACGGCGGGTGACGATGACATGCGCATAGCCGCGGTCGGTGAAGACCGCCGGGCTGCCTGTCTCGTTGTTGCCGGCCGGGACGCCGGCGGCCTGCAATTCCTTGGAATAGGCGGCGAAGCAGACGACCGCAGGATAGCGGCCCGGTGCCTTGGGCACATAGACATCGGCCGCAAGGCTGATGGACGGCGCCACCTCGACCATCTGGTCCGCGAGAACGCGGCAGCCGAGCCCCGACTTCGCGGCGGGGCCCGGCGTCCAGCCCGCCAGCTGCGGGCCGAACAGGCCGCCCTTCGGCGCGATGAGATTGTCCCAGAAGCCCGGCTTCCCGTTATCGGCCGTCATGTGCGTTCTCCCCCGTCTCGGGCCCGCCGCATCAGGGCGCGGCACGGGGCGTCCTACAATTGCGAGATATCGAGGCCGGTTTTCTTCTGCGCCGCCAGCCGCATCTCGCGCACCACCCACTTCTGCTTGTCATCGGGAATGAAGAAGCCGCCGATGCCGGACGAAAAGAGCAGGTCGAAGACCCGCTCCGTCACCTCGGTGAGCGCCAGCTCCAGGTCCGTCCCGGACTCGGGCTTCGGGGGCACCATGATGACGATGGTGTCTTCCGCCTGCTCGACGATCTCGATCTTGAAATCCGGGCCCGGCGTGTAGCCGAACTCCGCGCAGACCACCCCGACCGGGTCGGCGAGGAGCTTCGCGCGGTAATCGGGATCAGTGGCGATGCGCTCGTAATTCTTCTCGACGAAATCGGCATTGCTCACGGCTGGTCTCCCTCGGTGCGGGCCGCGTTGCGCAGGGCCAGCAGCTTGAATTTGGCGGCCACGGGCACGAGCCAGATGAACAGGCCCTGGCTGGACCAAAGGTCCATCTGGTTGAGCGGCGTCGCGGCAGGTGGGGCATGGGGCGCGCGGGCGGGCGGGATGGTGAAGTAGACCCGGTCGCGCCGCTGCACCACCACCTTCACCTTGACGCCGGCCGGCACCTCCACGCCCATGGTCTTGAGCGCCTCGACGGGGTCGCTCTCCACCTGCGCAGCAAACACGTCGTCGGTCCACACGCGCCGCGTCAGTTCCTTCTCGAAATCTCCGGACATGACCGCCTCACTTGTTCTGCGCCGAAGGGGATGCGGCGTGCGGCGCCGCGCCGCCGCCGGGTCACGGCTCGCGATTGATGATCAGGAAGCTCGGGCCCTGATGGGCGAGCGCGCGGGCGAGCACGTCGCCGACGCTTTCGGCAGCGTCGATCGTTTCGACGCGGGCGCCGAAGCCCTCGGCGATCTTGCGCATGTCCACATCGGGATCGCTGAAGTCCAGGCCGACGAAGTGCGTGGTCGCGATGGTCGTCCCCATCACGTTGCACCACAGGTCCTTCAGCAGCCGGTACTCATTGTTCACGAAACAGATGAAGATGGACGGGATGGAATACTTCGCCGCCGTCCAGAGTGCGTGGATCGAGAACAGGCTTCCGCCGTCGCCCACGAAGCAGGCGGCATGCTTGCCGCTCGCCAGGCCGATGCCGACGCCCAGTGGCAGGGCCCAGCCCAGCCCGCCGCCGCGCGGCGAAAAATGCACGTTCCGGTACCCCAGGCTCACCGCCATGTCCTGGACGATGGCGTCCTCGGACGAGCCTTCGGTGACCACATGGGTCTCCCGATCGAGATGGCGCAGCACGGCGAGGATCAGCGCATCGCTCGCGTGCGATCCGGAAGCGGGGTATTTCGCGTCCAGAGCTGCCTCATCGATCGTCTGTGCGGAGACTTGCGCCGTGTCGGCGCCGAGCGCTGTCGCCAGCGCGTCCAGAGTCGCATGGATGTCGCCGAGCACGGCCATGTCGCAGGGAAAATCGAAGCCGAGCTGGCTGGCTGCCGGCGCGACCTGGATGACCTGCAATTCCGGCGGCAGCGCCTGGAGACCGTCATAGGTGAAACTGTCCACCTTCTCGCCGATCAGCAGCATGGTGTGGTAGCGGCCGAGCGTCTCGTTGATCGCTTTCGTGGTGGGCGGAAGCTGGCCGCGGAAATTCGGATGCAGCGGATCAACCGTGCCCTGCACATGGAAGGGCGCGGCATAGATGTCGGCCCCGAGTGCGGTGGCGATGCGGCTGACGGCGTCGATGCCGTGCGCCGCGCCCACCGCATAGTCGGCGACGATGGCGAGCTTGCCCCTCGGCACCGCTGCGAGAGCAGCGGCCACCTCGCCGATGGCGCGCGGCACCGTATCCTCGATGATGCGCGTCTTCTTGAACGTCGTATGCTCGGTCTCCTCCAGCATGAAGTTCATGGGGATGGAGAGGAAAACGGGGCCGGTCGGCTGGAGCCGCGCATGCAAGTAGCAGCGCTGCAGGGCGACGGCGAGGTCATCCGTGCGCGTTACCTCATAGGCGTATTTGGTGGCGGTCTCCGCCAACTGGACATTGGGCGCGCCCAGCACCGGATTATGGATGAGGAAGCGGGAATCCTGCTGCCCGTTGATGACCAGCAGCGGCACCCCGGACATGAGCGCGTTGCGCATGTTGAACATGCCGTTGGCGAGGCCCGGATAGGTATGGAGGCTGACGATGGATGGCTTGCCGGTGATCATCGCGTAGCCCGCGGCGATGCCGACCGCGCTCGATTCATGCAGCGACAGGACATAGGTGGCCTGCGAGGCCGCCACCGCCGCGAGGAAGGTGGTCTCCGTGGTTCCGGGATTGCCGAAAACGAACGGAATTTCATAAGTCTCAAGAAAATCCTGAATGAGCTCGCCGCCGGTCCGTGTCGTCATGTTTCTCCCCCCAAATGGTCTTGCCGCAGCATTCCGGGCGGCTCACACAGCAACTGGCATTCTATACTGTCAGCCGTCGCATCGGATGCGGCTTGGTGCAACGTTCTGTCCGCGCGGCATCCAGTGCGCGCATTTGGTGGTGCGACCGATCCCCGGATTGAATGCGTTGCAGGGATCGAGCGCCTTGAAATGGTCAACCATGGCGGGCTTGGCGAAGTAGAGATGCCCCACATTGTGCTCGGCGGGATATTCCGCGCCGCGCTCATCGAGGAGTTTCCACATGGCGTGCTCGATTTCCTCGCAATTGCTGCCCTTGGCAACGATATAGTCCTGGTGGAAGACGTGGCAGAAGAAGTGACCGCAATAGAGCTTGCGGATCAGGTGCTTGTTTATCTCTTCCGGAAGCGTCTCGAACCAGTTTTCGTCGTTGCGGGGGAGCGCGATGTCCAGCGCGACGATATCCTCCACCTCCTTGTCGTGGACCGCGCGGTAGCGGATGGCGGCGCCGGCGGCGGCGAAGCGGTGCAGGAAGGCCTTGTCGCCTTCATCGGGCGTGCACTCGAAATAGTCGCCGGTCTTCGAGGGGAAGATCGACTTGAGGTAAGCGCGCGCCTCCGCGATCCCGTCATCGCCCATCTTCAGAAGAAGATAGTGCTCGAAGCGGTCGCGATAGTCGGTCATTCGCTTGGGTAGATGCTTGGGGAAGAGATGGCTCAGGGCCTGCAGCATCTTGGCGCTGAGGTTCTTCGACAGGAACGCGATCCGCCGGCAGAAATTGTCGAATACCGCCTGGAGCGCGAACAGCCGCGGGATCATATCGGTGCCGAGATAGTGGATTACCAGGAAGGTGTCCTTGCCGTAGACCTCCGCGCAATCGAAGGAGTCCCGGTGCATGTACTCGCCCTCGATCGGCAGATTCTTGAAGCTTCCGAGGATATGGCGGCGGATGCCTTCGAGCTCGCCGGTGTCGTTCGAGCCGATGTAGAAGACGACCTGTTCCCTCTCCTTCGGGAAGGTGTCGAGGCGCACCGCCATGAGCATTACCTTGCCGGCGCTGCCGGAGGCCTCGAACAGGCGGCGCGGATCGGCATTGAAGCGGGAGGGGGTTGGCGCCTCGATGTCGCGCACATGGTCCGCATAGTCATGGTCCGAGGCGGCGCGGGAGGGGTCGTTGACGATGTCGTCGGGGGTGAAATCGCCGCTCTCGATCCGCCGAAGGATCGTCTCCGGGTCGTTGCCCAGCGCGATGCCCAGATGATTGACGAGATGCAGCCCGCCCGCCTCATCCAGCCGCGCGAACAAAGCGAGCTGGGTGAAGGCCGGGCCACGATGGATGAGCGCGCCGCCGGAATTGTTGCACACACCGCCGAACACCGAGGCGCCGATGCAGGACGAGCCGATCACCGAGTGCGGCGCCCGGCCGATCTTGTCGAGGGCCTTTTCCAGGTGGAACAGGGTGGTGCCCGGCAGGCACACCACCTGCGTCCCGTCGTTGATGAGGTGCAGGCCTTCGATGCGCATGGTGTTGATGAGCACCACGCCACGATCATAGTCGTCCCCGTCGGGGGTCGAGCCGCCGGTGACCCCGGTGTTGGCCGACTGCATGATGACGATCTTGTCCGCCGCGACGCAGGCCTTCAGGACGCGCCACTGCTCCACCAGCGAGCCGGGCCGCACCACGGCGACCACCGGGCCGGAACCGAACCTTATGCCGGTGCAAAAGCGCCGCGTGGCCTCGGGGCTCGTCAGGACATGCGACTGGCCGACGACGTCCCGAAGCTCCGCGATGAGGGTTGCGTCGCCTCCGGCCGCCTCCCGCGCAGAGGCCTTGCCCGCCGGAACCGTCAGGTCGAGAAATGCAGCATCCATGGCACCCATTCCCCCTTGCGTAGCCTGTGGCCCCCGACAGGATTCATCGAGCGGCTAGATCGGGCGGTCCCGCTGTCGGCCGGCCAATGCGGCTTCCGACAAGGATCGATGGCCTCAGCCTATTTTGATGCCCGCTGTGCAGCATCGCCAGAAGTGGTGATGCTGCACATTCCCGCGGCGCCCCATTCGCGGGCTGTTGCCCCGATCGAACCGCTCATGGCCGATCTACCAGCCCCGATGGTCCGGCGCCCGTTCTCAGGCCCGCATTCCGCTCGTCTCTCTCCTGCTCTTGAGCAGCGCTTCCATGAAGATTGGCTCCCAGGTGAGGATGTGGTTCCGCATAAGCTCCCGGATGCCGTCCACGTTGCCCGCCTCGGCGAGGGCGATGAGCTGGTAATGTTCGCCCACGGATGCGGCCTGCCGCTCGAGCCCCGCGCGCGACGAGATGCCGTGGAGACGCATCTTGTCGCGCAGGCCCATGGCCATCTCCGTGAGCAGTGCATTCTCGGCCGCGCCGATGAAGGCCATGTGGAAATTGCGGTCGTTCTCCAGGTAGCCGTAGAGATCGTCATTCTCCACGGCCGTGCCGATCGCTTCGGCGAGGCCGGTGAGCTGCTCGATGAGCTTTTTTTTCTTCCGCGGCTTGAGGGCGAACAGTTCGGCTGCGTGCACCTCGAGCAGGCTGCGCATGTCGAACAGGTTGCGCAGATCGTCCACCGTGGGCTCCACGACCTTGAACCCGCGATTGCGCATGGGCTCGATGAGGCCGGTACGTGCCAGCTCCAGCAGCGCTTCCCGCACGGGAGTCGTGGACACGCCGAGGTCGGCCGCCAGGGTCGGCACGGAGTACATCTTACCCGGGCCGCTTTGGCCTGAAATGATCTCCGACCTCACCTGCCGCAGCACCTGTTCACGCAAATTCGGATCCATTATCCGCCCATAGTTGGTGCCGCTGGGGCACAATTGGTAGCGCTCTACAATAATGCGTCACTGCGCGCCGTGCAAGCAACGCCAGCGGGGACGGCGCCTGAGATCGCGGGAAAAGTCGGCACTTTGGCCCCTGCATAAACTTTGCGCTTGCCGCCAGTGGCGCGCCAATCTACAACGTGACGTGTGACGCGCTACTGTAATGCAGGATACTCACCATGAATGCGCCTCTCAAGCGATGGCTCTGCCTCGGGTGCGGCTTTTCGTATGACGAATCCCTCGGCCTTCCGGAACACGGGCTGGCGCCCGGCACCCGCTGGGCTGATGTCCCCGACGACTGGGTCTGCCCCGATTGCGGCACGCCCAAGAGCCAGTTCGAAATGGTGGAGATGGGCTACGCCGAAGGCGGCGCCGATCTGGCGCGCATCGCCTGAGCGCGCAACAATTCCGGGAGATAAACCATGCCCAAATCCTTTGTGCTCCGGGCGAACGAGCGTGGCCACGACGTGATCTATTCTGACGGAAGCGCCTCGTCTTATGTGGCCGGCCACCCTGGCAGCTATATCGCCCGCGACTCCAGCTTCAACTTTCATCAATACCAAAGTGGGCGACCCGGCTTCGGCACCGTCCGCGTGTTCGGCGATGAAGTGTTCAATGGTGCCGGCTGCGGCTACAACATGCACCCGCACCATAATTTCATCATCTGCGCGTTCGTGCTGGAAGGCGAGCTGACCCACATCAACACCGCTGGCCGCGGCACCGTGGACCAGCTGCGGCAGGGCGATTACTATGTTTTCTCGGCCGGCTCGGGCGGCAAGCACTGCGAGCTGTCGATCAGTCCGGAGAACATGAACGCCATTTACCTGTGGCTCATGCCCGGCCAGCTCTATCTGCCGCCGAGCTACCATCGCGCCCACTTCGACATCCGCACCCGGCGCAACCGGATCGCTCAGCTCGTGGGCGACGCGGACGGCGCGCTGCCGGTGTCTCAGGACCTGCGCGTCTCGCGTCTGGTGACCGACCGCGCCGGACGCTTCACCTACACCCCACGCACGCCGGAGCACGGCGTTTATGTGTTCGTCGCAGAGGGCGGCGCCACCGTGAACGACGTCGCGCTCGCGCGTCGCGACAGCCTGGGCATCAGCGGCGTCGAGGCCCTCGCGATCGAGGCTCCCGACAGCTCCGACATCTTCTTCGTCGAGACCGCCATGCTCGACGATGCCCGTATCCGCGCCTGGGAAAAGGCCCACGGAGCCGACCTCCTCGACTGAGGCCGTGCCCGGCGATCCATCCCAAGGGAGACGACAATGCCGATCATGGACGTGCGCTATGCCGCCGGGACGCTCGATGCAGCGGCGAAAGCCGATCTTGCCGCCTGCCTCACCGACGTGCTCATCAAGATGGAGGGCGGCGCCAACACACCCGGCGGGCGTGCGTTCGCCTGGGTGTTCTTCACCGCGTTCGCTGCGGATGACTGGTGGATCGGCGGCCGCACCGATGGGACCTACGTGACCGGTCCGGGCAAGTTCCTGGTCAATGTCTTCATCCCCGAAGGCTACATGAACGTCGCGCACAAGAACGAGGTTCATGCCTGGGTGGCGGAAGCGATCGCCGGGGCGACCGGCTGCTCCGATCCCGCCGGCAGCCTGCTCACCGTCATCAACGAGGTGACCGAGGGCAATTGGGGAGACGGCGGCCAGCCCATCAGCCTGGAATCCATCGCCAGGACGGTGGGCCAGGATGGCGGCCCCCGGTCGCTCTGGTCGCGCGCCTATTTCGAGGCCAAGGCGCGGGCCATGGTGGCGGCGGGTTATCCGGGCGACACTGGCGGAATGCTGCCCTCGCTGCGGCCGCGGCTGCTGGCAGCGGCCGCAGACCCGGCCTGATAACCGGCGCCGGGATCGGCGCGCCTCTGCACAACCGGCCGAAGCGCGGAGACACGCGCGCGGCCTCCTGCCACACTCCAGAGAAGACGTGAGGGGAACTTCGTGACCGACCAGACCATCTTGGGCCATGTCATGGATCGCAGGCGCCTCCTTGGTAGCGCAGCCGTCCTTGGCGCGGCCGCCCTCCTTCCCCGCACCGCCCGCGCGCAGAGCGGCGAGCTCGTCGTCTCAAACTGGGGCGGCGACTGGAACCAGCGCATCGCCCAGGGCTTCGAGGAGCCGGCTTTCGCCGCCTCCGCCATGCGCATCATCCACGATCTCGCACCCGTGCCGGAGCGCAAGGCGAAGCTGCTGGCGGAGCGGCGCCTGCCGCGCTCCAGCGTCGATGTGACCTGGCTGAGCGACGCCGATGCCTATGAGATGAGCGCCCAGGGCGTTCTCGAAACCCTCGACATGTCGCGCATCCCGAGCGCGAGCCACATCATTCCCTCGCTGCGGCGCCCCTATTTCATCCCCGCCGCCTATGGCGGCGTGGTGCTGATCTACAATCCCGCCCGCATCCCCGAGCCGCCGACCAGCTTTGCCGACCTGTGGAACCCGAAATACGCGGGGCGCGTCGGCATCATCGACCAGCTCTACTTCAACTACATCTATGCCGCCGCGCTCGGCCACGGCGGCTCCATGAGCGATGTCAGCAAGGCGTTTCCGGCCCTGCTGGAGCTGAAGAAGACGGTGCAGCCGCGGCTCTATCCCTCTCATCAGGCGCTGGCCGCGGCGTTCAAGGCGGAGGAGGTCTGGATCTCCGTCAACTACAGCGCCCGCGCCATCCAGTGGGAGAAGGAGGGCTTGCCGATGCGCTGGTCCTATCCGAAGGAAGGCGCCGTCGCCATCGCGTTCGGCGCGGGCATCCCGAAGCGGGCGCGCAACGTGGACGGCGCCTACGCCTATCTGGAGGCGATGATCCAGCCCAAGGCCATGGGGGCCATCTCCCTCGCCACCTCCTATGCCGTAGCCACCGACAATGCCGACGTCCCCGTGGAGGATCGCAAGCGCCTCGAATTCACCGCCGACCAGATCGCGAAGCTCAATTTCGTCGACTACCCGTATGCGGCGAAGAGCGACGCCCAGTGGATCGAGTGGTGGAACAAGGAATTCAAGGCGTGAGCGCGCTCGCCATCACCGGGGAGGACAGCCTGACCGGTGGACAGCCGGCCCCGGGCTGCCCCGGCCGCCGGCGCCGGCGCTCGACCGCCGGCTGGCTGCTTTTTCCCAGCCTGACGCTGGTGCTGGCGGGCCTGATCCTGCCGCTGGCCCTCATGGCCCGTACCAGCGTCGCCCATTTCGATGCCGCCTCACCGGATCTCGCGGGCTTCACGCTGGACAACTATGTCCGCTTCTTCGGCGAGCCGTTCTATCTGATGATCCTCGCCCGGACGCTGGTGGTCGCGCTGAGCTGCACGGCCATCTGCCTGGTCCTCGGTGTCCCCGCAGCGTTCGTCATCAGCCGGGTCGAGAGCCGCGCGCTGAAGACGGTGCTCATCCTCGCCACGATCATTCCGCTGCTCATGGGGAACGCGGTGCGCGCGGCGGGCTGGATGGTTCTGCTCGCCGACAAGGGACTGATCAATTCGGCGCTCCTGTCCGCCGGGCTCATCGCCGAACCGGTCCGTATCCTCTACACCGGATCAGCGGTGGTGATCGGCCTCATCGCCGTGCTGCTGCCGTTCATGGTGATCTCGCTCGAGAGCGTGTTCGAGAACATCGGCACGGCCTATGAGGAAGCCGCCCAGACCATGGGTGCGCCGCCGTGGACGGCCTTCTTCCGCGTGACCCTTCCGCTCGCGATGCCTGGCATCTTCTCCGGTTGCCTGTTGTGCTTCGTGCTAGCGATGAACGCTTATGCGACGCCGGTCCTCATCGGTGGGCCCTCGTTCCAGATGATGGCGCCGAAGGTCTTCGAGCAGGCGATCAAGGTGTACAACTGGCCGTTCGCCGCCACCATCGCTCTGGTGCTGATGGCCGTGACGCTGGCGCTGAGCGTCGCCTCCAGCCTTGCGCTGCAGAAGCGCTACGGAGTGCTGTGACCATGACCGGCTCGCGCTCCCCCTTTCCGCGCTCCTGGTCGGACAGGTCGTTCTGGCCGGTCATCGTGGGCGGCTGCGTCGCGGCCTTCGTCATGGTGCTCTCGCCGCTGGCAGCGATCATCTGGGTCAGCTTCTTCGAGAACAAGATCATCAGCTTTCCACCGACCGGCTACACCTTCGACTGGTATCGGGCCGCAGCGGCGATGCCCCAGTTCCGCGACGGCTTCTTCACCAGCCTGGAGCTGGGCCTCGTCGCGATGCTGGTGAGCCTTGTTATCGGTGTGCCGGCGGCCCTTGTGCTGGCCCGGGGGCGCTTCCCCGGGCGTGAGGCGATCCAGTCGCTGCTGCTGGCGCCGCTCATCGTGCCCGGAATCGTGGCGGGGGCAGCGCTCTATATGTTCCTGATCGAGGTGGAACTGGCGAGCGGCGTTCAGGTCGCAATGACCTTTACCGGCCTCGCCATCGCCCACAGCCTGATCGCGCTGCCCTGGACGGTGCGGCTGGTGACGGCCTCGCTGGTGGGCCTCGACCCGCAACTGAAGGAAGCCGCGCTCACCATGGGTGCGCGGGAGTTTACCGCGTTCCGGCTGGTGACATGGCCTCTCATCCGGCCCGGGGTGGTGGCGGGCGCGCTGTTCGCCTTCATCGCATCCTTCGTGGACCTTGAGAAATCCCTGTTCCTGGTGGGGCCGGGCATGACGACGCTGCCCATCGTCATCGTCAACTATCTGGAGTGGAGCATCGACCCGACCATCGCCGCGGTCGCCACCGTCCAGATCGCCATCATTTCGGCGGGCCTCGTCCTGACCGACCGCTACTTCAAGCTCGCGCGCGCATTTTGAGGAACGAAGATGTCGAGCATCCTCATCCGGGACCTCGTGAAGCGCCACGGTGCGCAGGTGACTGTCGACCGCGTCTCCCTGGAGATCGGCCAGGGCGAGTTCGTCGCCTTTCTCGGCCCCTCCGGCTGCGGCAAGACGACGACCCTGCGCATGATCGCAGGCCTCACCGAAGCGAGCGCCGGCTCCATCCATTTCGGTACGCGCGAGGTCACCAACCTGCCGCCTTACCTGCGCGACGCCGGCCTCGTGTTCCAGGGCTATGCCCTGTTCCCGCACATGAGCGTCGCGGAGAACGTCGCTTTCGGGCTTCAGATGCGCAAGGTCGACCGCGCGGAGGTGCGGCGCAGGGTGGACGAGGCGCTCTCCCTCGTGAAGCTCGCACACCTTGCCGGCCGTCTGCCGAAAGAGCTCTCCGGCGGCCAGCAGCAGCGGGTCGCGCTGGCGCGGGCCATCGTCTACAAGCCCGAGGTACTGCTGCTCGACGAGCCGCTCTCCGCGCTCGACGCGAAACTGCGCACCGAGGTCCGCACCGAATTGCGGCGGCTGCAATCCGCGCTCGGGCTCACCACCATCTTCGTCACGCACGACCAGGACGAGGCGCTCAGCGTTGCCGACCGCATCGTGGTGATGTCGGCGGGGCGGGTGGAGCAGGTCGGTACGCCGCGCGAGATATACCAGCGGCCGGCGACGCGCTTCGTGGCCGAATTCATCGGTCTCACCAACCTGTTCCCCGGCGGGCTCGAGGGTCCGGGCCGGTTCCGGTGCGAGAGCGGCGAGTGCTTTTCGACCGGGAGCACGGACGTGCCGCCGAATGCATCGGTGCTGGCCATCCGCCCAGAGCATGTGAGCCTGCTGCGGGATGACCCCGCGCCCGGCGGCGCCTGCGCCCTGGCGGCGACCGTCGAGGACGTGATCTATCGCGGCGCCCTGACCGAATTCGTCGTGCGCACCGCCTCGGGCGCGAAGCTCGCGGCCCATCTGCAGAATACCGACCTCGGCCGCGATGAGCTGCGGCCGGGAGACCGGGTGATCGCCTCCTGGCCGGCGGATGCGCCGATGCTGTTCTAAACCCTAGAGCACGCGCCGATCAGATTGAGTCAATCTGATCGGATCGCGCTATAGCCCCGCGCCTCATCCGGCGCCTGAACCTTTCCCTCGATCTGACGGCCGTCTTCCGCGGCCGGAGAAGCCGCACGCCCTTCAGCGCGCGAAAGACGGACCATGGCTGAACGACACCAAGGCTACTGCACTCTCTGCCGCTCGCGCTGCGGCTCCATCACGCTGGTGGAGAACGGGCGGATGGTCGGTGTCGAGCCGCGCCCGGGCCATCCCACCGGCGGGGCGCTGTGCGCCAAGGGCCGCGCCGCGCCGGAGCTGGTGCACAGCCCCAACCGCCTCACCACGCCGCTGCGCCGCATCGGGCCGAAGGGCGAGGGCGCGCGCTGGGAGGAGATCGGCTGGCAGAAAATCAGTTGGGACGAGGCGCTAGATGAGATCGCGGCCCGCCTCGGCGCCATCCGGGACGAATCCGGCGCGGAGGCGGTGGCGTTCGCCGCCACCACCTTCAGCGGCTCGCCCATCGTCGATAGCTACGAATGGATCGAGCGCTTCGTGCGCTGCTTCGGCAGCCCGAACCTCATCTATGCCATCGAGGTGTGCGGCTGGCACAAGGACTACGCCCACGCCCTCACCTTCGGGCGCGGGCTTGGCGTGCCGGACTATGACCATGCCGATGTGATCGTCCTGTGGGGGCACAATCCGGCGCGGACCTGGCTGGCGCAGGCGAGCCGGGTGGCAGAGGCCCGCCGGCGCGGCGCGAAGGTGGTGGTGATCGATCCCAAGCCCGATGGCTCGGGCCAGCAGGCGGACCTGTGGCTGCGGATGCGGCCCGGCGCCGACGCCGCTCTTGCCATGGGCGCGATCCACCACATGATCGCAACCGGGCGCTTTGCCGACGACTTCGTGCGGCGCTGGACCAATGCGCCGCTGCTGGTGGACACGCGCACTGGTCAGCTGGTGCGCGCCGAAGAGACTGGGGCAGGAGAAGGGTTCCTCGTGCTCAATGCGGAGGGTCGTCCGCAGCCCTGCGACACGACCCGCGCGCCGCAAAATGCCGCGCGCTGGGTGCTCGACGGCGCGGCGCGCCTGCGCGGCGCGGACGGTCGCGAGATCGTCGCCGAAACGGTTCTGCGCCGGCTTGCGGCGCGGGCGGCCGGATATCCGCTCGCCCGCGTGAGCGCCCTGACGGGGCTCAAGGCGGACAAGATCGCGGCCTTCTACGCCCTGCTGGAAGGCGCCCCGCGCGCCGCCTATTACACCTGGACCGGGGTCGGCCAGCACGCCAACGCCACCCAGACCGAGCGCGCCATCGCCACCCTGTTCGCCCTCATCGGCTCCTGCGACCGGGAGGGCGGCAACATCTGGACCGTCCAGCCGCCGGCCAATGCGCTGAATGACCTCTCCCTGCTGCCGCCCGGACAGAAAGAGAAGGCGCTCGGCCTCGCCGAGCTTCCGCTGGGCCCCCCCGCCCACGGCTGGATCACGGCCCGTGACTTCGCCCGCGCCGCCATCGACGGCTTGCCCTACAAGGTGCGCGCGCTGATGAGCTTCGGCACCAATTTCGCGGTGTCGCAGGCCGACACGGCGCGCAACCTCGCAGCGCTGGATGCGCTCGAGTTCCACGTCCACGCGGACATGTTCATGAACCCCACGGCCGCGTGTGCGGACATCGTGCTTCCGGTGAACATGCCCTGGGAGCGCGACGCCCTGCGCATCGGCTTCGAGATCACCCAGGAGGCGGCGGAGACGATCCAGTTCCGCCGGAAGGTCCTCGAACCCCTCGGGCAGAGCCGGGCGGACCATGAGATCGTGATGGCCTTGGCGACGCGCCTCGGGATGGCGGCGCAGTTCTTCGGCGGCGACATCGAGGCCGGCTGGAATGACCAATTGGCGCCCCTCGGCCTCACCGTCGAAGACCTGCGCGGCGCTCCGGACGGGGTGCGCGTGCCGCAGCCTTTCGCCCATGAGAAGTTCGCGACGCAGGAGGCTGACGGCACCGTGCGCGGCTTCGACACCCCGACCCGCCGGGTGGAACTCTATAGTGCGCGCCTGCTGGAGCATGGCCACGACCCATTGCCCGATTTCGTGCCGCCCTATACCGACGAGGACAAGGCGCTGCCGCTGATCCTCACCACCGCCAAGAGCGGCTGGTTCGTCCACACCTCCCATCGCCATGTGGCTTCCCTGCGCCGCAAGGCGCCGGACCCCGTGGTCGAGATCAGCCCGGACCTCGCCGCCGCCCGCGGCCTCGCGGGCGGGGACTGGGCCGAGGTGCGCACGCCGGATGGGGCGGCGCGCCTGCGGGTGCGCATCAACACTTCGCTGGATGCGGCGACCGTGGTGGCCGACTTCGGCTGGTGGGAGGCGTGCGCCCCCCTCGGCCGGGCCGGCACCGGCAGCCATGGCCCGGGCACCGCAAACATCAACGCCGCCCTGAGCGACGCGGTGCGCGATCCGATCAGCGGCTCGGTGCCGCTCAGGGCGGTGCGCTGCGAGATCGTCCCGCTGCCCGAGGCCAATCGCGGCCGATGGCAGGGCGAGCGCCGCTTCATCGTCGCCGACGCGCGCGCGGCCGATGCGCAGACCCGTGCCCTGACTCTGGTGCCGGAGGACGGCGATGGTCTGCCGGACTTCCTGCCCGGTCAGCATGTGGTGGTCCGCTTGCCGCAGGGCGGTCCGGCGCGGGCCTATTCTTTGACCGGGCCGCCCGCCGCGCCCCGGGCCTTCTCCATCGCCGTGCGGCGCAATCCGGCGTGTGCGGATGGCGAGGAAGCCGGCTTTCTCTCTCACCGCATCCAGGAGCTTGAGGCCGGCGACGCGCTGCTGCTGGAGCCGCCATCCGGCGTGTTCACACTTCCCCTCGGCGGGGACCGCCCGCTTCTCCTGATCGCCAATGGCATCGGCATCACTCCGTTCCTGTCGCTTCTTGAAGCGTTGGGGGGCGCGCCGGCCGGACGCGCCGGAGATGTCCTGCTGCTGCACGGCTGCCGACGCCGCGCCGAACAGCCGCTCGCCGAACGGCTTGATGCCCTCGCAGTGCGCATTCCATCGCTGCGCAGGATCACAGCCTATTCACGGCCCGATGTGCAGGACCGTGCCGCGCACCGCGCCGCGGACCGGGTCGTGGTGGGCCGCCTCGACATCGACGCCCTGCGCGCCAGCGGTGCCCTGCCCGATGCGCCGGTGGGCAGGCCGATCGCCTATATCTGCGGAACTCCGGATTTCATCGCCACCATGCGGCAGGGGCTGATGCGATGGGGTGTGCCGGGCTTCGACATCTTCACCGAGGCCTTTTCGGTCGCGCCCGAGATGCCGTCCCGGCTCGCGCCGAGGCGCGTGACCGTGGTGGGACCCAACCGGTCTTTCGTGTGGACGCCGCAAGCGGGTTCGCTGCTCGATGCCGCGCAGGCGGCGGGGATCCAGCTGCGCAGCGGTTGCCGGGTGGGCCAATGCGAAAGCTGCGCCGTCGCGCTGGTGGACGGCCAGGTCGCCCACCGCGTGCCGGTGGAGGCGGATGCCGGCACCTGCCTCGCCTGTCAGGCGGTGCCCCTCACCGATCTGACCATTGCCCCGTGATCGCACGAGGATGACGTAACGTTCACCACCGCCCCAATCCGCCCCTGCCGTACCCAAGGAAGGAAAGATCATGCAAGAGAGAACCTCCTCCCGCCGCGCCATGCTCCGCCTCGCAAGCATCGCCGCCGGCGCCGCCGTAGTGGCAGCTTCCGCTCAAAGCGCGACGGCGTACCAGGGCAATATGGAGCGCGCCATCGGCGAACTCGAGGTCGCCCTGCGCTCCCTGCGCGAGGCGACGCCCGACAAGGGCGGCCACCGGGAGCGCGCGATGGAGCTGATCCGTCAGGCGATGAATGAGGTGCAGGCGGGCATCGACTATGCCGCCCGCAAGTTCGGCGACTAGAGCGCGATCCGATCAAGTTGAAGCAACTTGATCGGTGAATTGACCTCTAATTCGAAGAAAGAGAACGCGTTATCCGATCTGATTGCGATGCAATCAGATCGGCGCGTGCTCTAGGCAGTGTGGACGGATTTGATGAGGATGAAGCTCAAGGCGAGGGCGACGATGGCAGCGAAGCCGCATTCGGTCTTCTCGCAGCGCAGGGCGACGCGCTTGAACCGCTTCAGTTTTCCGAAGCACT
>NZ_JAIVFN010000020.1 GCF_030015065.1 Xanthobacter autotrophicus
CTCCCCGTCCCTCCCCCGCAAGCGGGAGAGGGAGATCGTCGGAGCCCTTTGATGCGCCTCCTCTCCCACCTCCTGAGCCGCTTCGTGGAGAAGGGCCAGCTCACGGTCCTCACCGTGGACGGCCAGCGCCACGTCTTTGGCTCGGGGGTGGACGGGCCATCCGTCACCGTGCGCATGCATGACAGGAAGCTGGAGCGCGACCTGTTCTTCAATCCGGAGCTGGTGGCGGCGGAAGCCTATATGGACGGCCGCCTCTCCTTCGAGGACGGGGCCGGCGCGTTCGAGCTGCTGTCCCTGTTCTCGGTGAACCGCAAGGGGCTGGGCAGCCACCCGGTGCAGCAGGCGCTGCGCAAGGCGTGGCGCTCGGTGCGGCGGTTCCAGCAGGCCAACCCGGTCAACAAGGCGAAGGAGAACGTCTCCTCCCACTACGACCACCCGGCCGCCTTCTACCGGCTGTGGCTGGACGAGACCATGGCCTATAGCTGCGCCTACTTCCGCGATCCGGAAGAGCCGCTGGCGGAGGCGCAGCGCAACAAGTTCCGCCATATCGCCGCCAAGCTGAAGATCTCCCCCGGCATGCGGGTGGCGGAGATCGGCTCGGGCTGGGGCGGGCTTGCCATCTACATGGCGAAAGAATGCGGGGCGCAGGTCACCGCCATCAATGTCTCCCCGGAGCAGCTCGCCGAAAGCCGGCGGCTCGCGGAGGCGGCGGGCGTGGCCGGCTCCATCGACTTCCGCGAGGTGGATTATCGCAACTTGCAGGGCAAGTTCGACCGCGTGGTCTCTATCGGCATGATGGAGCATGTGGGCGTCTCGCACTTCGACGATTACTTCACCACCATCCGCAACCTCCTGGATGAGGGCGGTTTCGCGCTGGTGCACGCCATCGGCCGCATGTCGCCGCCCGGCACCACGGCGCCCTTCATCCGCAAGTATATCTTCCCCGGCGGCTATGTGCCGGCGCTGTCAGAAGTGTTCGCCTCCACCGAGCGCACCCATTTGTGGGTGGATGACTGCGAGGTACTGCGCCTGCACTATTACTGGACCATCCGCGCGTGGCGGCGAAACTTCATGGCGCGGCGCGCCGAGGTGGACGCCATGATGGGCGAGCGCTTCGGCCGCATGTGGGAATTCTACCTCGCCGCCGTTGAGCTGGGCTTCCTGCACGGCTCCAACATGGTGTTCCAGCTGCTGCTCTCCGAGAAGCGCGACGACGTGCCGGTGCTGCGCGACTACATGTTCGACGCCGAGCGCGCGCTCGCGGCGCGGGAGGGGCGGTGATGGCAGGCTTTCCACGGCGTGCCGAATGGTTCCAAGCCGCCGTCATGCCCGGCCTCGTGCCGGGCTTCCACGCCTATCCGCTCGCGAACCGCTCGATGCCTTGCACCCGGTCGCAGCCCGTGGATGGCCCGGAACTCAGGTGTTCCCGAGTTCCGCCCTTGGACACGGAAGCCACGCTCTCCACTCATTTCCTCCCGGAGGTCCCCTCATGACCGCCCTGCCCTTCGCGACCGACCTTGCCCCCGTCACCCGCGAGGACTGGCTGAAGCTGGTCGAGGGCGTGCTGAAGGGCGCGCCCTATGACAAGCGCCTCGTCACCCGCACCTATGAGGGCCTCGCCCTCGACGCCCTGCCGGCCCGCAAGCCGAACGCCCCCATCGTGGCGGGGCGGCCGGCCGGCGCGCCGTGGATCATCAGCGCGCGGGTGGACCAGCCGGACCTCGCCGCCGCCCACGCGCAGGCCCTGGAGGATCTGGACGGCGGCGCCTCGGGCCTCGCCCTGGTCTATGCCTCGTCGCCCTCGGCCTACGGCTTCGGCCTGCCGGACGGCGCCGACCTGAAGGTGGTGCTCAAGGACGTGCTGCTCGACCTCATCGAGACGCGCATCGAGAGCGGCGCCTTCCAGGGCCGGGGCGAAGACCTCGCCTTCGCCGATCACGCCGAGGCCACGGGCTTCGACCCCAAGGGCCTCGCCGTCTCCTTCGGCCTGAACCCGCTGGGCGACTTCGCCGCCGCCGGCACCCTCCCCATGGCATGGCCGCTGCTGGCCAAGCGCTTCGCCGAGACCTCCGCCATCCTCGCGGCGCGGGGCTTTGCCGGCCCGTTCGCGCGGGCGGACGGCGGCGTGTTCCATGCCGCCGGCGCCTCCGACGCGCAGGAGCTGGCGGCCGTGCTGGCCACCGCCGTAGCCTATCTCAAGGCCTATGGGGAGGCGGGCATCACCCTCTCGCAGGCGGCGGCGCGGATCGAGGTCGCCCTCGTGGCGGACCTGAACCAGACCGCCACCATCGCCAAGTTCCGCGCCATCCGCCTTTTGTGGGGCGCGGTGCTGCGCGAATGCGGCCTGCCGGAGACGGCGCTGAAGGTGCACGCCACCACCGCCTGGCGCTCCCTGACCCGACGCGATCCTTACGTGAACCTGCTGCGCACCACCATCGCGGCGTTCGCGGCCGGCGTCGGCGGGGCGGACAGCCTCACCGTGCTGCCCTTCACCCAGGCCCTGGGCCTGCCCGACGCCTTCGCCCGGCGCCTCGCCCGCAACACCCAGGTGATGCTGCTGGAGGAATCCAACGTCCACCGCGTCGCCGATCCCGGCGCGGGCGCCGGCGCGGTGGAGGCCCACACGGACGGGCTCGCCGAGAAGGCCTGGGACCTGTTCCGCACCATCGAGAAGCGCGGCGGCATGGCCGACGTGCTGGAGGATCGCTGGCTGAAGGCCGAGATCGCCGAGGTGAAGGCCAAGCGAGACAAGGATGTCGCCACCCGTAAGGCCCCCATCACCGGCACCTCGGAATTTCCCATCCTGGTGCAGGAGGCCCCCGAGGTGCTGGCGCCCCTGCCGGCCACGTTCGAGCCCGTGGCCGACGGCGCGCTGACGCCCCACCGCATCGCCGAGCCATTCGAGGCCCTGCGCGACAAGGCCGAAGCCGCCGCGAAGGCGCCGGCCGTCTTCCTCGCCACGCTCGGCCCCGTCGCCGCATTCACGGCGCGGGCCACCTTCGCCAAGAACTTCTTCGAGGCCGGCGGCATCGCCGCCCCCGTGCCGGACGGCTTCGCCGACCGTGACGCGCTGGTGGCGGCCTTCACGGCCGCAGGCACGCCCTTCGCCTGCCTGGTCTCCTCGGACGAGGTGTATAATGCAGAAGGTACAGCCACGGCCGAGGCGCTGAAAGCCGCGGGCGCCAGCGCCATCTGGCTCGCCGGCAAGCCGGCGGAGCTGGAAGCCGCGCTCAAGGCGGCCGGTGTCTCCGGCTTCCTTTTCGCCGGCTGCGACGCGCTGGAGACGCTGGCTGCCGCGCAGGCGGCGGCGGGACTGGACTGAACAGCAGGACGGGAGGCGAGCCATGTGGCACAAGATTGCGGGCCTCACCGCCCTTGCGCGCCTCACGGCGGCGATGGCAGTTACCCCCGCCCGCGCCGACACCGCCAAGCGCTCCGACGGGTACTGGGTGGTGCGCACCTCCGCCGAGGCAGGGAAGTGCAACAAGAATTTCAACTTCAAGCTTGCAGTGAAGAATGGCAAAGTCACCTGTGCGGGCTATTGGCCAGTGAAGGCGAGTGGTGGCATCAGCAAGCTTGGCCTGGTGCGGATGACCTTGGTCCATGGGCAACGCAAAGTCACCGCCACCGGGCTCGCCGAGGGCGACCAGGCATCGGACGACTGGTCCTCGCCCCTCCCGAATTGCACCGGCTCCTGGTTTGCCAGACGCGCCTGAGCCTTTCCGCCAAAGCCACCGCCGCCGATTTCGAGGGAACAGAAGATGAGCCGGATCCCCAACTTCGCCGACATCGACTGGCGCGCGCCTGAGCTGGTCGCCCCCTCCGCCGCGGCCGCCCCCTGGACCACGCCCGAGGGCATCCCGGTGAAGCCGCTCTACGGCCCGGCCGACATTGAGGGCCTCTCCTACATCGACACCTATCCCGGCATCGCGCCGTTCCTGCGCGGGCCCTATGCGCCCATGTACGCCACCCAGCCCTGGACCATCCGGCAATATGCCGGCTTCTCCACGGCCGAGGATTCCAACGCCTTCTACCGCCGCAACCTCGCCGCCGGCCAGAAGGGCCTGTCGGTTGCCTTCGACCTCGCCACCCATCGCGGCTATGACTCAGACCATCCCCGCGTCGCCGGCGACGTGGGCATGGCGGGGGTGGCCATCGACTCCATCTACGACATGCGCACCCTGTTCTCGGGCATCCCGCTCGACCAGATGAGCGTATCCATGACCATGAACGGCGCCGTGCTGCCGGTCCTGGCGCTCTATGTGGTGGCGGCGGAAGAACAGGGCGTGGCGCCGGCCAAGCTCTCCGGCACCATCCAGAACGATATTCTCAAAGAATTCATGGTGCGGAACACCTATATCTATCCGCCCGCCCCCTCCATGCGCATCATCTCGGACATCTTCGCCTACACGTCGAAGGAGATGCCGCGCTTCAACTCCATTTCCATTTCCGGCTACCACATGCAGGAGGCCGGCGCGACGCAGGACCTCGAACTCGCCTACACGCTGGCGGACGGCGTGGAATATGGCCGCGCCGGCGCCGCCGCGGGGCTTCCCATCGACGTGTTCGCGCCGCGCCTCAGCTTCTTCTGGGCCATCGGCATGAATTTCTTCATGGAGGTGGCGAAGCTCCGCGCCGCCCGCCTCCTGTGGACGCGCCTGATGACCGACCTCGGCGCCAAGAACCCCAAGTCCCTGCCCCTGCGCACCCATTCGCAGACCTCCGGCTGGTCGCTCACCGCGCAGGACGTGTTCAACAACGTCATGCGCACCGCCATCGAGGCCATGGCCGCGACCCAGGGCCAGACCCAGTCGCTGCACACCAATGCGCTGGACGAGGCGCTGGCCCTGCCCACGGACTTCTCCGCCCGCATCGCCCGCAACACCCAGATCCTGCTGCAGCAGGAGAGCGGCACCACCCGGCAGATCGACCTGTGGGGCGGCTCCTTCTTCGTGGAGAAGCTCACGGCGGATCTTGCCGCCAAGGCGTGGGCGCACATCCAGGAGGTGGAGGCGCTGGGCGGCATGGCCAAGGCCATCGAGGCCGGCATTCCCAAGCTGCGCATCGAGGAGGCCGCCGCCACCACCCAGGCCCGCATCGACGGTGGCGCGCAGACCGTGGTGGGCGTGAACAAGTTCAAGCCCGAGCGCGACCGCATGATCGACGTGCTGAAGGTGGAGAACGCCACCGTGCGCGCCGCCCAGATCGACAAGCTCAACCGCCTGCGCGCGGAGCGGAACCCCACCGAGGTGGCCGCCAAGCTGGAGGCGCTGACCAATGGTGCGGCCGGCAACGGCAACCTCCTGGCGCTGGCCATCGACGCAGCCCGGGCCAAGGCCACGGTGGGCGAGATTTCCGACGCGCTGGAGAAGGTGTTCGGCCGCCACCGCGCCGAGATCCGCGCCATCTCCGGCGTCTACAAGCGCGAGGCGACCGCCATGACGGACAAGGTGGGCAAGCTGCAGAAGCTGGTGGAAGCGTTCGAGCATGCGGAAGGCCGCCGGCCGCGCATCCTCGTCGCCAAGGTGGGCCAGGACGGCCACGACCGCGGCCAGAAGGTGATCGCCTCCGCCTTCGCCGACCTCGGCTTCGACGTGGACATCGGCCCGCTCTTCGCCACCCCCGAGGAAGCCGCCCGGCAGGCGGTGGAGAACGACGTGCACGTGGTGGGCATCTCCTCGCTGGCCGCCGGCCACCTCACCCTCGTGCCGGCGCTGAAGGCGGCGCTGGAGGCGGAGGGCCGGGGCGACATCATGGTGGTGGTGGGCGGCGTGGTGCCGCCGCAGGATTACGACGCCCTGAAGGCCGCCGGCGCCGAGGCCATCTTCCCGCCCGGCACGGTCATCGCCGATGCGGCGAAGGAGTTGCTCGCCACCCTCTCCCACCGCCTCGGCCACACCCTCGAAGCGGCGGAGTGAGCATGGCCGGCGGGCTGGCGCCGCTGGGCTCCACCCTGCGGGTGCTGGAGCCGGCGCCTCACGTGCTCGCCTTCTATGACGGGCGCGTGCCGGGGGAGCGGCTGCACGGTGCCCACGAGAACTGGCTGGACGACGGCGCCTATGCGCTGGGCATCGCCTCCTATGCGGTGCTGGATGGCGACGAGGCGCTGGTCTACGACACCCATATCTCACTGGCGCATGCCCGCATCATCCGGGAGACG
This sequence comes from Xanthobacter autotrophicus, assembly GCF_030015065.1. Classification (GTDB taxonomy): domain Bacteria; phylum Pseudomonadota; class Alphaproteobacteria; order Rhizobiales; family Xanthobacteraceae; genus Xanthobacter; species Xanthobacter autotrophicus_D. The sequence continues at coordinate 6,161 of NZ_JAIVFN010000020.1, forward strand.
CTGGAACGGCGGGGCGCCCGGCGCATCCGTGTGGTGCTGAGCCACTGGCATGACGACCATGTGGCCGGCAACGCCGTGTTCGCCGACTGCGAGATCATCGCCAACCGGGAAACCGCCGCCTTGCTCGCGCTCCACAGGGAGCGGCTGGAGGCGGGCGATCCGCCCATCCGCCCCCTGATCCTGCCGAATGTCCTGTTCGAGGAACGGCTTGAGCTGACCGTCGGTTCGGTTCCGGTGGCGCTTTTCCACATGGATATCCACAGCCGGGACGGCACGGTGGCCCTGCTGCCGGATGGGCTGCTCCTGGCCGGCGACACGCTGGAAGACCCCATCACCTATGTGGACGAGCCCGACCGTCTTGCCGCCCACCTCGCCGGGCTGGAGCGGCTGGCGGCACTGGAGGCGACGCGCATCCTGCCCAACCACGGCGCGCCGGAGGTGATCGCCGCCGGCGGCTACGGGCCGGCGCTCATTACAGCCACCCGGCTTTATGTGGAGCAGCTGCTGCGCCTGAAGGCAGAGCCGGCGCTGGCAGGGCCCGATCTGCGGACGTTCGCCAAGGAGGCCTTCGCGACGGGGGCGGTGACCTATTTCGAGCCCTATGAGGCGGTGCACCGGCGCAATGTGGATGCGGTGGCCGACGCTACCGAGGCTGCGCCCCCTGGCCATCACGCGCCGGAACGAGCGAGATAGCGTCTGCACTCGCATGAATTGCAGTTTGACCCTACCATGGGAGGGTCGATCGGAATGGGGGGTCGACCGATGGGCTTCCGGGGGCTTACTGTGCGCAACTCCAGCGGGCTTCAGCGAAGCCACAATTATCACCGCGTCCGTCTCCTTGCCTTCGGGCTGGCCGTAGGCGTCGGCGTTCCGGGAGCGGCCTTGGACCGCGCGGCAGCGCAGGCGGGAAAACCGCGCGCGACGGCCATCCTCGTCCCTGGCGCCGGCGGCGCCGTCCCTTCCGACTTCCTGATCCGCAACCGCGCCGCGCTCGAACAGCGCGGCATCGCGACCATCCTAGCGCAGGGCAATGTCGGGGCTGCGGTGGCGTCGGCCAGCCGGCCGGTGGTGGTTGTGGGCATGAGCCGAGGCACCCTGGCGGCGGCGGCAGGGAGCAGCCGCGCGAACGGGCTCGTCCTCGTGTCGGGGCCCCTGATGCCCGGACCGGCGCCGAACTCGGTCAAGGCGGTGGCAGGCTCGCCGTCGGCCTTGCCGACCACGCTGATCGTGCACAACCCCAACGACGCCTGCGCCAGCACGCCCGCGTCTGGGGTCGCGCCGTTTCAAGCCTGGAGCGGGAAAGCCCAGATTGCCTGGGTCAGTTCAGGACCAGGGCAGGGCAATCCGTGCGGCCCGTTCGCAGCCCATGGTTTTGCAGGCAATGACGACACTGCCGTTTCGGCCATCGCGAGCTTCATCCTCTCGCGATAGCCGGGGCCGCGCCCCTCCCCTCACCCCGCCTTGTGCAGGCTGACGCCGACCTTCGCCTTCCCCACCAGCCCCTCCACCTTCGCCACGATGGCGTCGGCGTCGAGGCCAGCCTCGGCCAGCTGGCGGGCCTGCGTCTCTTGGTCGATATAGATGTCGGGCAGGACCATGGCGCGCACCTTCACCGTGCCGCGGTCAAGCAGGCCCTCGTCGGTGAGAAGCTGGAGCACATGGCTGCCGAAGCCACCCACGGAGCCCTCCTCCACGGTCACCAGCGCGCCATGGCCGGCGGCGAGCTTCAGCACCAGATCCCGGTCGAGGGGCTTGGCGAAGCGGGCATCGGCCACGGTGAGGGTGAAGCCGGCCGCCTCCAGCCGCTCGGCGGCGTCAATGCAGGCGGCCAGCCGCGTGCCGAGGGAGAGGAGGGCGATGTCGCCCTCCCCGGTTCCGCGCACGATGCGGCCCTTGCCGATGGGCAGAGCCTCGCCCCGGTCGGGCCGCTCCACGCCCACGCCCTCGCCACGCGGGAAACGCACGGCGGTGGGGCCGTCGTCATAGGCGACCATGGTGGCCATCATGTGCACCAGCTCCGCCTCGTCGGCGGGGGCCATCACGGTCATGCCCGGCAGGCAGGCGAGGAAGGCGATGTCGAAGGCGCCCGCATGGGTCGCCCCGTCCGCCCCCACGAGGCCGGCGCGGTCGATGACGAAGCGCACGGGCAGGCCCTGCAGCGCCACGTCGTGCACCACCTGGTCGTAGGCCCGCTGGAGGAAGGTGGAATAGAGCGCGCAGAACGGCTTGAAGCCCTCCGCCGCGAGCCCGCCCGCGAACGTCACCGCGTGCTGCTCGGCGATGCCCACGTCAAAGGTGCGCTCGGGATGGACCTGCCCAAACAGGTCGAGCCCGGTGCCGGAGGGCATGGCTGCGGTGATGGCCACCACCTTGGGGTCGCGCCGGGCCTGCGAAATGAGGCTCTCGGCGAACACGCGGGTGTAGGACGGCGCGTTGGACTTCGCCTTCACCTGGGCGCCCGTCACCACGTCGAACTTGACCACGCCGTGATACTTGTCGGCGCTGGCCTCGGCGGGGGCGTAGCCCTTGCCCTTCTGCGTCACCACATGGACGAGGATGGGTCCGCTCTTGGCGTCCCGCACATTCTTGAGCACCGGCAGGAGGTGATCGAGATTGTGCCCGTCGATGGGGCCGACATAGTAGAAGCCCAGCTCCTCGAACAGGGTGCCCCCGGTCCAGAAGCCGCGGGCGAACTCCTCGGCCCGCGCGGCGCCGCGCTCCACGAACTTGGGCAGGTGGCCGGCGATCTGCTTGCCGATCTCGCGGAGCGAGCGGTAGGTCTGCCCCGAAATGAGCCGCGCCAGATAGGCCGACATGGCCCCCGTGGGCGGGGCGATGGACATGTCGTTGTCGTTGAGGATGACGATGAGCCGGCTATCCATGGCGCCGGCATTGTTCATGGCCTCATAGGCCATGCCGGCGGACATGGCGCCGTCGCCGATCACGCACACCACGTTGCGCTCTTCCCCCGAGAGGTCCCGCGCCACCGCCATGCCGAGGCCGGCGGAGATGGAGGTGGACGAGTGCGCCGCCCCGAACGGGTCGTATTCGCTCTCCGACCGCCGCGTGAAGCCCGAGAGGCCGCCGCCCTGGCGCAGGGTGCGGATGCGGTCACGCCGGCCGGTGAGGATCTTGTGGGGGTAGCACTGGTGGCCGACATCCCAGATCAGGCGGTCGTGGGGGGTGTTGAACACATGGTGGAGGGCCACCGTCAGCTCGACCACGCCGAGGCCGGCGCCCAGATGCCCGCCGGTCACGGAGACGGCATCAATGGTCTCCGCGCGCAGTTCAGCGGCGAGCTGGGCCAGCTTATCCTGGGGGAGGCGCCGCACGTCGGCGGCATCGCGGATGGTATCGAGCAGCGGGGTCTTCAGCAAAGTCACGGACAACTCCGTCCGGAACGAACCGGGAAAACGAGCCTTACACACGCGCGCGGCGGCATGCAACGGACAAGGCCGCGGGGAATGGGAACCGGGCCGGTCGCCCATGCCACAGGACCGCGGTCTCCCGCCTGTCCCTCATACGTGCGCCGGCGGCGTTCGGCGCACTTCATCGAAACATCCCGCCAATTTTCCGGCGCGGATGGCGAAGCGGTGCGGATCGAGGCACGCCAGCGCCAACGCGCAGCCCCCGGCCAGCTTGGCGATCTGCGCGAAGGTCGCGCGGGAGCGGCCGTATTTTTCAAGCACGTAGCGCTCCGATTGCATCTTGGCGCGGTTGACCCGGAAGGTCTGCTTGAGCGACGGCGCGCTGGAGCGCCCGCCCGCATGGGTCACCCGCGCCGCCGTCACCACGATGATGGGAATGCGCCGGGCGATGGCGCGCAGCGAGAGGTCGTCATCCTCGTGATAGAGGAAGATGGCCTCGTCGAAACCGCCGAGGGCGAAGAAGGCGTCCCACCCCATCATGAAGGCGGCGCCGTGGACGAAGCGGGTGCAGTAATCCCCCGCGATCTCCTCGGGCGACAGGCGCAGCCGGCGCGGCACCCTTTCCAGGATGGAGCCTTCCTTGCGCATCAGCCGGCCATTCTCGCCCATGATGGACGGCATCAGGATGGCCGGGTCGCCATAGCGGCCGGCGGCGGCGAGGAGCGCCGGCAGCGTATCGGCGTCCAGGACGGCGTCGGGATTGAGGAACAGGACGTAAGGGGTGGCCGCCCGCCGGGCGCCGGCATTGCAGGCGGTGCCGAAGCCCGCATTGGCCGGCATTTCGAGGACGTCCACCGGCCGCGACAGGCCGCCCCGCCATGAGGTGCCCTCGGGGCTTGCATTGTCCACGATGACCACCGGGCAGGCCGTCGGCACGCTCGCGACCGCCCGGCCGATCACCGCACCGCTGTTATACGTGACGAACACCACCGTGACGGCGGACAATGGGAAGCCGGTGGAGAGATCGGCGGACACGGGACCCTCGCTGGAGCCCGCGCCCATCGGATCGGCACACGCGGTCTCTTTCCTGAACGGCGGGCGATCGGCGCCCGCTTGGCTTTCCTGCCTTCAGGAGGCCGCGAACACAAGCTCCGGCTGCGGGGCCGCGCCAAGGCGCCTCAACTCGGGATGACGGGCAACGCCGGACATGGCGGAGAGCACCGCCTCGGGGTCGATCACGCTCATGCACCGGCGCTGATAGGGGCACTGGGTCTCGATCGACAGCCCGCACGGCGCGCAGCCGGCACCAGCGTGCAGCACCACCGTCGCCGGCCCCACGGGGGCCCAGACTCGGACATCGGCAAAGCCGGAGAAGAGGGCGACGGTGGGCACGCCCAGCGATGCCGCAAGGTGGGTGGTGCCGGTATCCACCCCGACGAAGGCGGCGGCGGCGTTCATCACCGCCGGGAGGTCGGCGAGCTCCACCTTGCCCACCAGATCGCGCAGCCGGCCGGGCGGAAGCGCCATGGCGATGCGCGCCGTCGTTTCCGCCTCCTCGCCGCGCCCGATGACGGCGATGTCGAGGCTGGTGCGTTCCACCATGGCGCGGGCGAGGCCGATCCAGCCCTCGGCCGTCCAGCCCTTGATGCCGAGCCGCGTTCCCGGCGCGAGGATGACGCAATCCTGCGTCTCCGCCACCGCAAGCGCGTCGGTCGCGAACGGCGCCGTCTCGCCTTGCATGTCGCGGGCATGCGCCAGCGCTTCCACCAGCAGCACCAGCCGGGTGGAGGAATGGGTCATGGCCGGCCACGGCTTGCGGCGCATGCACCGCTCCATCTCGGGCAGCGCGATGTCGAGGGGAAACGGGTTGGCCGGGTCGGCAAAGCCGGCACGGAATTTCGCGTCGAGGCCCCAGAGCAGCGCCCGGGCCTCGTCCTCCTGCCGCAGGTCGATGACGATGTCGTGGGGCGGCACGCCCAGTGCGCTCAGTTCGCTCACGTCGTCCGCATTGGCGAAACGTGGCGCCTGCATGCGGGCGCCGAAGAAATCGAAGCTGTAGACCGAAGCGAACAGGCCCGTGGAGCGGGCCAGCTCCACCACGAAGGGTGCGCACAGAAGGGAGATGGTCGAGGTGGGAAACGCCGCCCGCAACCGCTCCACGGCGGGCAACGCGGTGATGAAGTCGCCGATATGGTCGAGCTTCACCACAAGGATGGATGGCGATGGCCCCAGCGCCCGCAAGGCTTGGGACGGACTGGTCCAGACCTGCGCCACCGGCACGCCCAAAGGCGCGACGCTGGGTGTTCGCTTGCGTCGGCGGAAGAGGTCACGCAGCTTCATGATGGCAGGTCCGGCGTGAACATCGCAGATTGAGGCCAGCAAAGCGAAGCCGTCTTCGCCGACAATGCCAGCGCCCGGCCAATATGGCATTCTGCTGCGGTGTGCAAATGCCGTAACGCAACCAGACTGGTCTCCCGCATCCCGCCCATCGGTTCAACACCAAAGGCGCGTGCCAGTCGAACTGCGGGCAACACGGTCAGCATCACTGTCGCTTATTGAAGTCAAGCATCGACTTCCACTCCCGGCTGTTTCAACCTTGGCGCGCTTCCTTTTGGGAAGGATGGTGTCTCGGTTTGAAAGTCCTCTGCTGCGACCGGACACGCCCTGGAACCCTCTCCCGCAAGCGGCAGGGGAGTGGCGCCGGTGCCGCGTTTCAAACCGAGGCACGACCGGAGATCGGCAGCACTGGCCATCCTTCGGGGTTTTCGCTAGAAGGCGCCCCCATGCGGAAGGTGCCAGCAACGCGCGTCGGGCGGCGCCACGTTCTCTTCGTGGCCGGCTACGATCCGATGGCGGTGGAGGGCCACCATCGCATCTTCCTGCGCGAGCTGAAGCGCTTCGGCGCGGTGTGGCGGGCGGCGACAGCCTGCCGCGATGCCGCTCCGGTGCCGACCCCCACCGGCGCGCTCTGGCGGTGCGAGGCCCAAGGGCCGGGGTGGCATACCAACACCGCCTTCGAGATCCTGGCCTGGGACGACCTCGCCCGCGCCGACATGCAGCGGCCCGCATCGTCCCACCTCCGCGGCTCGCTGCGCGCGGTCCTCGACATGGTGACGAGCGGCACCATCGCCGCCTATTTCCGCTCCAGCCGGCGCTACGGCTTCTTCTTCCTCTTCACCTACCTGCTGCTGCTCGCCTTCTGGGGGGCTGCGGTGGCGGTGGGCTTCGGCGTCGCGCATCTGCTCGCGCCCCACTTGGGCGCGGTCGCGGCAGGGCTCGGCGGCGCAGCGGCGGCCCTCGCCGGCGGCCTGCTGCTGATGCGCTGGCCGGGGCGACGCTTCCGCCTGCGGCAATCCCTCGACCTTGCGGAATTCTCGGTGGACTTCGCCCATGGCCGCCACCCCGAAGTGGATGCCCGCGTCATGGCCTTCGCCGGGCGGCTGCGCGCCGTGGAGGCCGAAGCCGCGCGCGAGGGCGTGGAGGAGATCATCATCGCCGGGCACAGCCTCGGCGCCATGCATGCGGTCTCGACGGTGGCGGCGGCGCTCGATCAGGACCCGGCGTTCGGCACCCGGGTTCCGGTGCGCATCCTCACCCTCGGCAGCACCACGGCCAAGTTCGCGCTGCATCCTGCCGGCGCGCGGCTGCGGGCGGCGGCGCAGCGGGTGGCCGGCGCGCCGCAGGTCGGCTGGGTGGAGGTGCAGTCGCGGGACGACATCGTCTCCTTCTACAAGGTCAATCCGGTGACCCTCGACCGCGCCACTTTCGCCGAGCCGCAGCTGGCGGTGGGAGATTTCTCCCAGCGCCCGCTGCTGCGGCACGTGCCGGTACGCGACATGGTCTCCCGGCCGACCTACCGGCGCTTCTTCCTCGATGTCATGCGCCGCCACTGCCAGTGCTTCCTGGCAAGCGACATCCGCGCGCCCCACGATTTCTACGCCTATGTGTGCGGCCCGTTCGCGTTCGACGTGCTGGCCGCGCACATGGACGCCCTGTGTGCCTATATGGCGCCCGACGGCACCCCCCTGCCCGCCTCGCTCGACCCGGGCGGGCGTCTCATGCCCCATCCTGACCAAGCGAGCCCTGAATGAGCCTCGTCACCTTCGCCAAGATCGCCTGGGCGGTCGGCGTCGTCTCCTGGTACGTGCTGCGCATCCCCTTCGAGCGGAGGGCGAAGCGCCAGCAGGTGGCCGATGCGCGACATCGCACCGCCCGCGACATGACGCTGCTCACCATCTCCACCCTCGGCCTCGGGGTGCTGCCGGCCATCTACGCCATCACCTCCTTCCCGCGCTTTGCCTCCTACGCGCCGGTGCCGGCGCAGGTGGTGGCGGGAGTTCTGGTGTTCGTCGCGGCGCTGTGGCTGTTCTGGCGCACCCATCGCCAGCTCGGGCGCAACTGGTCGGTGACGCTGGAGATCAAGGACAAGCACAAGCTCATCACCTCCGGCGTCTATGAGCGGGTGCGCCACCCCATGTATTCCGCCTTCTTCCTGTGGGCGCTGGCGCAGGCGCTGCTGTTGCCCAATCTGATCGCCGGTCCGGCGGGCCTGGTGGGCTTCGGCACGCTGTTCTTCTTCCGGGTGGGGCGCGAGGAGAGGATGATGCGCGAGGCCTTCGGCGCCGAATACGAAGCCTATGAGAAGCGCACCAAGCGCGTCATTCCCGGCCTCTACTGAGGCGACGGAACGGAGCGCGAAAGGCGCACCGGCAGCGATTGGGTCCCGCGCCGTTCACCCCGCGTCCCCCGAGAAGGGCAGACACCTGTACCATTCCAGGTATTGGAAGGAGTGGGCCGCTCAGCCCTGCCGGCGGAGGAAGCCGGTGATGGTCACCCGCGCCCAGATGTCCGCCTTGTGGAACGGATCGGCGGCGTTGAAGCGCTCCGCCGCATCCCGGTCCGGCGCCTCGACGAGGAACAGGCTGCCGATCATGGTGGCGCCGTCATCGCTCACCAGCGGCCCGGACATGACGATGCGCACGCCGAAGGCCGAGGTATCGGCGAGAAACGCCTTGTGTGCCTCGTAATGGGCAAGGCGCGTGTCGAGCGCGCCCTCCCGGTCCACGGCGTGGATTGCAAAAAGCATGGGTGATGCTCCATCGGTGGCAAGGCGGGGCGGCTCCGCGACAGGCCGCGGCGCCGCCCCTTTTTGTTCCGCTCAGCCCCCTGAGATCAAGTGATCCTGACGGGCGCGGTCGGTCGCCGCGGGATCAGTTGGTCTTGGTGGACATGGCCGCGGCATCCGCCCAGGACGGGCAGGAGCGGCTTTCGAGCGGCACGTCGTAGGGCTGGTAGTTGGCGGCGTTGACCACGGTGGGCTTCAGCACCACCTCGCCGACGATGGGCTGGCCACGCAGGGCGCGGATGGCCACCATGGTGCCGATACAACCCTGCACGAAGCCGTTGTAGTCGCCGGAAGCCAGCAGCTTGCCGGCCTTGATGGCGTCCACCGCCTCCTTGGTGCCGTTGATGCCGATCACCCTGGCCTTGCGGTTGGCCCCGTCTAGGGCCTCGATGGCGCCGATGGCCATGGCGTCGTTGGCGGCCAGCACCCCATCGATCTGCGGGTGCGACTGCATCAAATTCTCCATCACCTGGAGCCCCTGCAGGCGCTGGTAATTGCCGGGCTGGCTGGCCAGCAGCTTCACGTCCTTGAATTCCTTGATGGCGTCGTTGAAGCCGCGCACCCGGTCGATGCTGGTCAGCGAGCCCTTGACGCCTTCGAGGATGACGACATTGCCCTTGCCGCCCATGGCCTTGAGCATGAAGCGGCCAGTCTCCAGGCCGAGGCTGTAGTCGTCGGCACCCACGAAGGCGAGGAACTTGCCGCCGGCGCTGCGGTCGGTGACGTTCACCACCGGGATCCCGGCGTCGTTGATCTGCTCCACGCCGGGCACCATGGCCTTGTAGTCCACCGGCACGAACACGATGGCGCTCGGCTTCTTCACGATCACGTCCTCGATCTGGCTCAGCTGCTCGGGGATCGAGTCCGGCTTGGTGGGAATATAGTGCACCACCTTCGCACCCATGGCCTTCGCCGCCGCCTCGGTGCCGACGCGGACGGTCTGGAAGTAGGGATTGGTCTGGTTCTTGGTGAAGACCGCGATGGTCTCGCCGTCAGCGAGCGCCGCCGAGGCGAGGAGGGTGACGGGCAGCGCCAGGACGGCGCGCTTGAGCTTCGACATCGACATTGGGGTTTCCTCCGGTTTTTTTGGTTGGCCTGCGGTCAGGTGCGCCGGCGGCCGCGCATGTCGAGCCACACGGCGAAGACGACGATCACACCCGTGACCAGGGGCTGCCAGCTCGCATTCACCGCGAGCAGGTTCATGCCGTTGAGAACGAGCGTGAGGATCAGGGCGCCGACGAAGGTGCCGAACACGCTGCCCACCCCGCCGAACAGGGAGGCGCCGCCGATGAGCACCGCCGCGATGGCGGGCAGCGTCATGGCCTCGCCGATATCGCCTTCCGCCGAGTTGAGGCGGGCCAGGAAGACGATGGAGGCGACCCCCGCCATGGCGCCGGAGAAGGCGTAGACCAGGATCAGCCGGCGATCGACGGGAATGCCGGTGAGCCGCGCCGCCACCGGATTGGCGCCGATGGCGTAGATCTGCTGCCCCCACACCGTGCGCTGGGCGAAGATGGTACCGGCGAGCAGGAACCCGATCATCAGGTAGACCGGGATCGGGATGCCGAGGAAATAGCCCGATCCGATCTGCCGGAAGCCCGGCGGGAAGCCGTGGATGGTCTCGCCCGCCATGTAATAATAGGTGATGCCGTGCAGCACCCAGAGCATGCCGTAGGTGGCGATGAAGGAGGGGATCCTCAGCTTCGCCACCATCAGGCCGTTGCAGATGCCCACGGCGCAGCCGGCCCCGAGGCCAGCAAGGGTGCCCAGCACCGGCGATCCCGTGACCTTGATCACCGTCGCCGCCAGGCACGCCGACAGGCCGATGTTCGCGCCCACCGAAAGGTCGAGCCCGCCGGTGAGGATCACCAGGGTGAGGCCCGCGGCGAGGAAGAACAGGAGGCTCGCCTGCCGGAGCACGTTGAGGATGTTGTTTGTGGTGAGGAAGGCATCCGTCATCACGCTGAGCGCGACGCACAGCAGTCCTGCGGCCAGCAGCCGGTAGAGCAGTTGCTCGACATCCTTCGACAGGTGGAAGCGGGGCGCGCTGGAGGAGATATCGCCGGCGATGCTCATGACTTGTGGCTCCTCATGCCGTCGAGGAAGAGGGCGAAGATGACGAGGGCGCCGATGCAGGCCACCTGCACCGACGAGGGGACGGCCATGAGATTCAGGCCGTTGCGCAGCACGCCCACGGTGATCACGCCGAGAAGGGTGCCGAAGATCCAGCCCTTGCCCTTCTCGAAGGAGGTGCCGCCCAGCGCCACCGCGGCGATGGCGTCGAACTCCATGCCGATGGCGGCGGTGGGATGGCCGGCATTCATGCGGGCGGTCATCAGCAGGGCCGCGACCCCGGCCATGGCCCCGCCCAGCATGTAGACGGCGACGAGCAGGCGGCGCCATTTCACGCCGGCCAGCGTCAGCGCGTCCCGGTTGCCGCCCAGCGCGCACACATAGGTGCCGAAGCGGGTGTGGTAGAGCAGCACGTGGAACAGGGCGTAGAAGCCGGCGCCGATGAGGATCGGCATGGGAAGGCCCGCCACCTCGCCGGAATAGACCTGCCGCACGAAGCGCGGAATGCCCACCACGCTCTGCCCGTCGCTGACGATCAGGGCGAGCCCCTGCGCCGCCCCGAGGGTGCCCAGGGTGGCGACGAAGGGCGGGATGGACAGCACCGACACCAGCCACCCGTTCACCAGCCCGAAGGCGAGGCCGACGCCCAGCGCGCCGGCAAGGCCGAGCGCCAGCGACTTTGTGGAGACCACGATCAGCGCCAGCACCAGCGAGGCGAGGGTGAGCACCGCGCCCATGGAGAGGTCGAGCCCCTCGGTCATGATGATCAGCGTCATCGGCAAGGCGAGGAGCAGCAGGATCACCGACTGCACCAGGATGTTGGAGAGGTTTCCGGCGGAGAGGAAGCCAGGGCTCGCCACCGAGAACAGCGCCGCCAGGAGGCCGAGGGCCACGGCGACGCCCGGCACCGCCGGGAGGCGCGGGGCGGGGGAGGAAAGGGTCTGGTCACTCATGGTGCATCCCCATTCGGACGATGTTCTCTTCGGAAAGGTCGGCGCGGGACAGTTCGCCGACGATGCGCTTGCCGCGCATGACGTAGGCGCGGTCGCAGACATGGACGATCTCCGCCTGCTCGGAGGAGATCATCAGCACCGCGGCACCCTCGGCCACGAGCTGGTCGATGAGGGCGAAGATCTCGGACTTGGCACCCACGTCTATGCCGCGCGTGGGCTCGTCGAAGATGAACAGGCGGGTGCCCGCGGCCAGCCACTTGCCGATCACCACCTTCTGCTGGTTGCCGCCGGAGAGCACGGCAACGCTCTGGTTCGGCGAAGGGGTGGCGATCCGCATCCGCGCGATCAGCTCCTCGGCGGTGCGGCGGGCACGGCCGGGCGAGAACAGCATGTTGGGGAACAGCCTGGGCAGGCCGGCAACGGCGAGGTTCTCGCCCACGGTGCGGATCAGGGCGAGGCCCTCGCTCTTGCGGCTTTCCGGGATGAGGCCGACGCCCGCGACGGCGGCGGCGTCCGGCCCGCCGGTCTGGCGCCGGCCGAAGATGCGCACCTCGCCGGCCGTCACCTCGTCGGCGCCGAAGATGGCGCGGGCCACCTCGGTGCGGCCCGACCCCACCAGCCCGCACAGGCCGACGATCTCGCCGGCGCGCACCTTGAGGTCGATGTCGCGGATGCCGTTCCGGGCGCTCATGCCCGTCACCTCCAGCACCACCGCGCCGGGCTCGGTGGCGAAGCGGCGCGGATAGGTCATGTCCACATTGCGGCCGACCATCATGCGCACCAGCTCGTCGGGCGAGGTCTCGCCGGGCAGGGCGCGGCCCACCAGCCTGCCGTCGCGCAGCACGGTGATGCGGTCGCCCAGCGCGAACACCTCCGCCATGCGGTGGGAGATGTAGACGATGGCCACGCCCTTGGCCTGAAGCTGGCGCATCACCTCGAACAGGCGCTCGGTCTCGCGGTCCGAGAGCGCGGCGGTGGGCTCGTCCATGACCAGGATGCGCGCCTCCTGGGACAGGGCCTTGGCGATCTCCACCATCTGCTGCTGGGCGACGCCGAGGCTGTGCACCTTGGTGCGCGGGTCCATGTCGAGCCCGACGAGGTCGAGCACGGCCTTCGCCTCGCGATAGAGGCGGCGGCGATCCACGAGGCCGGGGATCTTCGAGGCGAACTCCCGGCCGAGAAAGATGTTCTGGGCGATGTCCAGATGGGGGACGAGGGAGAATTCCTGGAAGATCACCGCGATGCCGAGGCGGCGCGCATCGGCCGGGGAGCGGATCTCCACCCGCTTGCCCTCGTGGACATATTCGCCCTGGTCCGCCTGGTAGGCCCCGCACAGGATCTTCATGAGCGAGGACTTGCCGGCGCCGTTCTCGCCGAGGAGCATGTGCACCTCGCCGGGCCAGACCGCGAACGACACGTCGTCCAGCGCCTTCACGCCGGGAAAGCTCTTCGAAATGCCCTTCAGCTCGAGGAGCGGCGCGCCCGAAGCGGGAAAGGGCGCCGCCAGTTCGAGGCGAGGCGTTCGCTCCATGACCGCCCTCATGGCTGTTCTCCGTCGCTGGATGGGGTGGGCCGGAAGATCTTGCCGGGGTTCATGAGCCCCAGGGGGTCGAGGGCACCCTTGACGGCGCGCATCACGTCCACCGCCTCGCCCAGCTCCAGGGCGAGGAAGTCCATCTTGCCGAGGCCGATGCCGTGCTCGCCGGTGCAGGTACCGTCGAGGGCCAGCGCCCGGAGCACCAGCCGATCGTTGAATGCCCTGGCGCGGGCCATTTCCTCGGGGCTCTCCGGATCCAGCAGAACCAGGAGATGGAAGTTGCCGTCGCCCACATGCCCCACCACCGGGGCGATCAGGCCGGTTTCGGCGATGTCCGCAGCGGTGGCGACGAGGCATTCGGCGAGGCGCGAGATCGGCACGCACACGTCGGTGATCAGAGCCCGCGCGCCGGGCCTCAGCGCGAGGCCGGCATAAAGCGTGTTGTCGCGGGCGTGCCACAGCCGGCTGCGCTCCTCCGTCGTCGTCGCCCACTGGAAGCCGAGGCCGCCGAATTCCCCGGCGAGCGCCTGCGCGGTCTCCGCCTGCTCGGCGGCATAGGCCCTGGAGCCGTGGAACTCGAAGAACAGATGCGGCATCTCCGGCAGGTCGAGCCTGGCATGCAGGTTGATGCCCTGGATCATCACCGCGTCGAGCAGCTCGATGCGCGCCACCGGCACGCCCGACTGGATGATCGCGATGGCCGTATCCACCGCCGCCTTGAGGTCCGGGAAGGCACACACGGCCGAGGAGATGGCGTCGGGCTGCGGATGCAGCTTCAGCGTCACCTCGGTGATGACGCCGAGGGTTCCTTCGGCGCCCACGAACAGGCGGGTGAGGTCGTAGCCGGCGGCGGACTTGCGCGCCCGCCGCGCGGTGCGGATGACGCGCCCGTCGGCGAGCACCACCTCGAGGGCGAGGACATTGTCCTTCATCGTCCCGTAGCGCACCGCCATGGTGCCCGAGGCGCGGGTGGAGGTCATGCCGCCGATGGAGGCGTCGGCGCCGGGGTCGATGGGGAAGAACAGGCCCGTATCCCGCAGCTGCGCGTTGAGCTGCTTGCGGGTGATGCCGGGCTGGACCCGCACGTCCATGTCCTCGGCATTGACGGCGAGCACGCGGTCCATGCGGCCCATGTCGAGGCAGACGCCGCCATGCGGCGCGGCGGTGTTGCCTTCGAGCGAGGTGCCCGCGCCGAACGGCACCAGGGGCAGGCGCAGGTCCCGGCACAGGGCGACGATGGCGGCCACCTCCTGCGTCGTCTCCGGGAAGACGACCAGATCCGGGGGCCGGGCGGCATGGTAGGCCTCGCTGCGGCCGTGGTCGGCGCGCACGCCGGCGGCGCCGGTGGCACGCGCGCCGACGATGTCGCAAAGCCGGGCCAGCACCCGCTCCATTGGGACTCGATCGACTGGCAGGTCGGCTCCGGGCACTCGGGCGCCGGGCACTTGAACGCTGGGCACCTGATCGATGCTCACGTGGTCGATTGCCGTTTGGGCAGACATGGTTTCCTCCCTCCGCGATCGGCCCGTTTGCCGGGCTCTCCGCGTGCGGTGACCTTGGCGACGTACTCGGTCCGGTTCAGGCCGCCCGCGAAGCCGTTTCCGAAACGGGGCTGAGGCGGAAGTCGTAGTTCAGGTGGCACCAGTCGCGGTCCACGGTCCGTCCGTCCGGCGCGGCGCCGGCGGGGTGCTCCACGAAGTCGCGAATGAGGGATTCCTTCACGCCGAAGACGGCGTCGGAATCGAGGTATGCGTCGCCGGCGGCGAAGACGTGGGTGACCAGGCGCTCGAAGCCCGGCGCCTCGATCATGAAGTGCACGTGGGCCGGTCGCCAGGGATGGCGTCCCTGCGCCTCCAGCATCCTGCCCACCGGCCCGTCATGGGGGATCGGATAGGCGGCAGGCTTGATGGACCAGAAGTGGAAGCGCCCCGCAGCATCGGTGCGCAGGCGCGCCCGCGCCACGAGACCGGCATGGCGGCCGGGCTGGTCGCCCGGATGCTGGACATCGTAATAGCCGTCCTCGTCGGAGTGCCACACATCCACGATGGCGTCGGCGAGCGGCGTGCCATCCGGCCGGCTCACCGAGCCCGACACGAACATGGGCTGGCCCGACAGCGCGCCGGAGATCCGGCCGCCGCACGGCACCTCCGGCGGTCCTTCCACATAGAAGGGTCCGAGCACGGTGCTCTCGGTGACCTCGCGCTGATGGTCATGGGTGATGGCGTCCACCAGCATGGAGACGCCGAGCGTGTCCGACAGCAGGATGAACTCCTGCCGGGTATCCGAGCACATGTGCCCGGTGTCGGTGAGGAAGGCGATGCCCCGCGCCCATTCCTCCTGGGTGGGGCGCACCTCGCGGATGAAATCATGGAGGTGGCGCACCAGCGCCGCGCTGATGTCCCGGACGCGCGGGTCGGGCGCGTTGGCGATCCGCTCGAGAACGGCCTCGGTGATGGTGAACTGGTCGAAGTTTCTCATGCGAGCCTCCCTTCGTTCTTGTCGAGATCCGGCTCGCCGAGCCCGGCGAGCCATTCGGCGAGGCGCACCGTGGAGATGAAGTCGGCCTCGCCTTCGCCGCGCCCGATGAGGGCGCCGTAGATCTCCCGCGTGAGCGTGGCGAGGGGCATCGCCATCTCGGTGGCGTGGCCGGCATCGACGATGAGGTCGAGGTCCTTGGCCATCTGCCGGCAGGAGAAGGTGGAGATGAAATCGCGCGTGGACAGGCTCGCCGCCTTGTAGTGGACCATGGGCGAGCCAACCGCGCTGTCCCTCAGCACGTCGAGGATGTCGGCCCAGCGCAGATTTCCCTTGCGGGCCAGCACGATGCTCTCGCCCATCATGGCGGCCGAGACCGCGATCATGAGATTGACGGCGAGCTTGGCGTAGCGCGCCTCCTCCTGCGTCCCGAGATATTTCTGGGCGCGGGTGAAATCCTGTGCCACCGGCAGCACCGCGTCGAAGGCGGCGCGCGGGCCGGAGACGAAGCAGGTGAGGTTGCCGGTATGGGCGATGGCCGCATTGCCCGAGACCGGGGCCCTCAGATAGGCGATGCCGCGCTGGCGGGCAGCCTCGGCCACCTGCGCCGAGATGCCGGGGCTGACGGTGGAGGTTTCCACCAGGATGGCGCCCTGCCGCATGGCCGACAGCAGCGGCCCGTCGAGGGCGGCCGCCCGCAGCGCCCTGTCGTCGGGCAGCGAGGTGAAGACGATGTCGCGACCGGCCGCGTCGGCAAGCGTCGCCGCCGGGGTCACGCCACCACCGGCGGCCGAAGCGATGCGTTCCTGGTCGCGATCATAGCCGGCGATGTCGCGTCCGGCCGCCGCGATGCGTGTGGAGATGGGAAGCCCCATCTTGCCGAGCCCGATCCATCCGAGGGTCTGCGTTGCGGTCATGTCGTCGTCTCCCTCACGCCGCCGACCTGGTGAGGCCGAGTTCCTCCACGATGCGCGCACCCGAGCGGGCGAGCGCGGCAAGCTGGCCGTCGAGCCCGGGTGCATCGAGCTTTCCGTCTTTCTTGGCGAAGCGTCCGGCGATCATCACCGCCTCCACATCGCCCCGGCCGGCCTGCATCACCACGGTGGCGACCGGGTCGTGCACCGGCTGGAGATGCAGCGCCCGCGCGTCGATCACCGCGATGTCGGCCTGCTTGCCGGGGGCGAGCGAACCGATGCGGTCATCGAGCCCCAGCATCCGCGCGCCCTCGATGGTGATCCACGACAAGGCCTGCCGCACCCGGACCGTGGAGGTGGACGGAATGGCGCCGGTCTCGCGCCGGCTCTGCGCATTGTCGAGGGCGCGCTGCATGCCGAGCGCGATGCGCGCGACGCCCATCATGTCCCCCGCGAGCACGGATTCCAGATCGACGCCGAGGGAGGGCGCCGCCCCCCGCTGCAGCAGGCGGCCGGTGACGGGGAAGCCGTGGCCCTGGGTCATCTCGTTCTCGGGCGTCACCGAGAAGGACACGCCGAGATCGACGAGACGCTCGAACAGCGCGTCGCCCAGATCATTGCCGTGCACCACGTTGATACCCGGGCCGACGAGAGCCTCCGCGATGAGTGTCTCCCATCCGCCCGGCGTCTTCGCCACGCCCCCGCCCTGGTGCATGGAGGCGACGAGGCCGAACTCGCGCGCCAGCCGGAAGTCGGCCCGCGCCACCTCCAGCGTGGAATAATGCGGGCCGAGGATGGCGAGGCCGAGGGTCATCAGCCCATCCGCGCCACCAAAGCGGCCGCGCCGCAGGCGCTCCACCTCCGCGCGGGGATGCGGCACCTCGGAAAAATGCGGCTCGCCGGGCTTGGGGTCCGGCTTGGGCGAGCCGTGGAAGAAGGCGGCGCGGATGCCGCTTTCCGCCAGCGCATCCACCGCCGCGTCGGTGTGGGCGGGGGTGGGATTGTTGTGGCACCAGTCCACGAGGGTGGTGGTGCCGGCATCGATCTGGCCGAGCGCGCCGACGAGGGTCGCGATGTGGATGTCCTCGGGCCGGAAGCGGGTGGCGAGGCCCGCATGGACCCAGCGGAAATATTCCAGCAGCGTCCAGTCGGCCGCGAGGCTCCGCAGGCCCGTTTGCCAGGTGTGCATGTGGGCATTGACGAAGCCCGGCACACAGATGCGACCGGTGCCGTCCACCACCGCCGCGTCGGCCGCTTCGATGCGCGGGGCGATGGCGGCGATGCGCTCGCCCTCCACCAGGATGTCCCCCGCCGGCAGGTCGCCGACGACGGGATCCATGGAGAGGATGGTCGCCCCCGAGATGAGGATGCGCCGGGCAGGAATGCTCTGGGCAGGAGTGCTCTGGCAACGAGTGCGCTGGACCATGGCTCAGGCCGCCTCCTCTGCGGAAACGCGCGCGCCCGGCCGCTCCCCGGCATAGGCGCGGGCGATCAGGTCGCGCACGCCGTCGCGGGTGACCGGGCGGGGGTTCCAGTAGGGATTTTCGGCCGCGAGGTCGGCCGCGGTCTCGATGCCCTCGGCGGGCATGCCGATGTCCTTCAGGGCGCGCGGCACGCCGAGGACACGGACCAGGTCGAACAGGCCCTGCGCCGCGTCGGGCGCGCCGATGGCGCGGGTGATGGCCGCCATGGCCTCGGGCGCCGCCGGGGCATTGTAGGCCACCGCATGGGGCAGCACGATGGTGTGCGTTTCAGCGTGGGGCAGGTCGAAGGTGCCGCCCAGGGTGTGGCAGAGCTTGTGGTGGAGCGCCATGCCCACCGCGCCGAGGCAGCAGCCGGCGAGCCATGCGCCATGGAGCGCCATGCCGCGGGCCTCCATGTTGTCCGGCTCGTGGACCAGGATCGGCAGCGCCGAGGACAGGGTGCGGATGGCGTCTTGCGCCATCAGCGAGATGACCGGGTTGCGGTCCTTCGCATAGAGCGCCTCCACCGCATGGGCGATGGCGTTGACGCCGGAGGTGGCCGACAGCGCCGGCGGCAGGCCCACCGTGAGGTCCACGTCGTAGATGACCGCCTCGGGCAGCACGTCGAGGGAGCGGATGGTGGTCTTTCGCCCGTCCCTGGTCTCGCCGAGGATCGGCGTCATCTCCGAGCCGGCATAGGTGGTGGGGATGCACAGCTGCCGGACCCCCGTGCGAAGCGCCAGCGCCTTGCCGAGGCCGGTGGTGGAACCGCCGCCGAGCGACACCACGCAGTCCGCGCCGGCCGCGTGCAGCGCCAGGATGGCCTCCTGCGTCACCGCGACCGGCGTGTGCATGGTGGCGCCGGAGAAGAGCCCGGCGAAGGCCGGGCCCAGGAGGCTGCCGAGCCGTTCCCCCTCCCCCGCCTGCTGCGGCGTGGTGAGGACGAGGGCGCGCGATGCGCCCAGCCGGGCCACTTCCGCACCGGCCTCGGCGATGGTGCCGCGGCCGAAGCGCACGCGGATCGGCAGGGCCTCATATGTGAAGGTCTCGATCATGGGCTCGTCCCGTCTGGAGCGTCTTTCGGCGACGCGGCTCGTCCCGCGCCTCGGCTTGCCCGCTCGGCTGAAACTCTCGGTCCCGCGGATCACTCTCCCGCGAGGACGCCGGCACGCGGCGCGCCGGCCCCGCTGAAATGCTCGGGGGCGGCCTCGGCCGCGCCTGCAGCGCAAGGCGCGACATAATCCACCTGGAACCGCGCGATCCGCAGGTCGGACAGTTCGCGCCGCACGCGCAGATGCTCGGGATGGTTGGCGTAGGCCTCGAGGTCGGCGCGGTTGGCGAACTCGGAGACGAGGACCACGTCGCAGGCATAGTCCACGTCGCTGACGTCCAGCCCGATCTCGATGTGGTTCAGGCCCTCGATGCGGCCCTTCAGGCCCTCGAACGCCGCCTTCACCTTCAGCCTGGCCGTGGCGCGCTCCTCGGGCGTGTCGCCGCGCACGCGCCACATCACGATATGGCGGATCGGGCCCATCATTGGCGTTTCCTCGACCTGTTTGGTCTTTCGTTGGGGGTCAGTTTTGACTTGCGCTATGCGGAAATAAACTCGAATTTTCGGAACGGTCTTTTACGCGGAACGGAAAGGTGGATCGCCTGACGCAGATCGAAGTGTTCCTGAAGACGGCCGAGCTGGGCAGCCTCTCACGCGCCGCCGAGGTGCTGGGCATGTCCAATGCCGCAGCGAGCCGCCACCTGAGCGCGCTGGAGGAGCGCCTTTCGGCCCGGCTGGTGGAGCGCAACACGCGCCGCCTGTGGCTGACCGAGGCGGGGCAGGACTTCTACCAGCGCAGCGGCGCGCTCCTGAGCGAGCTTGCCGAGGCCGAGGAGGCGGTGAACGAGCACACCCTCTCCCCGCAGGGCCTGCTGAGGGTGACGAGCTCGCTGTCGTTCGCGATGATCTATATTGCGCCCATGCTGCCGGAGTTCCGCAGGACCTATCCCAAGCTGAACGTGCACGTGGCGGTGGCGAACCGCTATCTCGACTTCATCGAGGCCGGGATCGACGTCGCCATCCGCACCCGCCTGCACGAGCCGGACACCAACATCGTGGTGCGGCGCCTCGGGCGCATGCGGCGGGTGCTGGCCGCCGCGCCGTCCTATCTCGCCGAGCACGGCTGGCCGAAGGAGCCGGCGGATCTCGCCCACCACCACATGCTGGTCTACAACCTCGCGGCCGACCCGTTCTCGCTGCGCCTCACCAAGGGCGATGTGGAACGCACCGTGCGCATCGGCGCGGCGCTCAACTGCAATGACGGGCAGGTCATCCGGCAGGCGGCGCTCGCCGGCCTCGGCATCCTGATCCAGCCGCTCTACATCGTGCACGGCGACATCGACGCCGGCCGTCTGGTGCCGGTCCTGATCGACTGGCAGCTGCCGACGCTGACCATGAACATCGCCTACCAGAACCGGGCGCGCCTGCCGGCCAAGATCCGGGTGTTCACCGATTTCCTCGTGAACCACGTGCGCAAGGCGTCGCATAGCGAGATCTGGACGGCGTGAGCGCTCCGGCCGAAGGCCTCCGCAAAGGTGCGCGACCGGGTGCGGGCTCTACCCGTCCGCGTCCAGCGGCGCGGTGCCGGCGGGGCGGCCATCGGCATCGCGGGTGATGGTCTCGACCCGCGCCTCGGCCGCCTTCAGCAGGGCATCGCAGCGCGCCTTCAACGCCTCGCCGCGCTCATACATGATGATGGATTCCTCAAGCGGGACGCTGCCCCTCTCGAGGTTGCCGACAATGGCCTCCAGTTCCGCCAGCGCCTGCTCGAAGCTGAGCTTGTCCACCCCCGCCGCCGGGCTGGCGGCCTGACTCGCGGTCTGGCCGGATCTGGCGCTTGTTGCCTTCGTCGCATCGGCCATGGCCGCCTCCGCTGATTCCCTCTTGATGCTACCTTATACCGATCCGGGACCGGCTCACCCATGCCCCGGCGATCCGCATCCGTTCCCCAGACGCGCCGCCTCCTCCCCCGCCGGCACGGACAGCGCAGGACGATGCGCCCCGCTCCGCGTGCAGGAGCGGGAGCGGCGCCGGTATCCCCTTTCAAGCCGAGAGCGGGGGCTGGAGCCGGCCGGGGTGGCCCCGGAGGCCGCCCTTTGCTAGAAGCCGGCCAGAAACCTCAGGATAACGATCTCCCATGTTGCCCGCGGCGTCCGCGCCCTTTCCGCCCCGCGATCCATCGAGCCTCGAAGACGCGCTGATCGCCTGCTTCGAGACCGCCGGCTTCTCGCGCCATGATCCGCCCATCCTCCAGCCGGCGGACGTGTTCCTCGATCTGTCGGGGGAATCCATCCGCCGCCGCATGTATCTGACGGCGGACGCGGATGGCCGCGAGCTGTGCCTGAGGCCGGACCTCACCATCCCGGTCGCCCGCGCCGTCATCGCCGAGCGCATGCCGTTGCCGGCGCGCGTGAGCTATCTCGGCCCGGTGTTCCGCTTCAGCGGCGAGGGATCGGGCGAGTTCCGGCAGGCCGGTGTGGAATCCTTCGGCCGCACCGACGGCGAGGCGGCGGACGCGGAGATGATCGCCCTCGGCCTCAATGCGTGCGCGCTCTATGGCCTGCCCCAGCCGGAGATCCGGCTGGGCGACGTGGGCCTGTTCGCGGCGCTGCTGGAGGCCCTGCCCCTCGCCCCGGCCCTGCGCCGGCGGCTGCTCAAGGATTTCGGCCAGAGCCGGCTCGACGCCGATCTCAGCCGCCTGAAGGAACGCCCGCAAGAAAGCGTCTCCGCCCATGCGGGCGTGCTCGCGGCCCTCGCCGGTGCCGATCCCGCGGCGGCGCGCGCCCTCATCACCGATCTCCTGTCCATCGCCGGCATCTCCACCGTCGGCGGGCGCTCGGTGTCCGAGATCGCCGCGCGCTTCCTGGAGCAGTCCTCGCTGGAGGCGGGCGCCGGCCTGTCCGGCGAGACGGGGGAAATCCTCTCCCGCTACCTCGCCATCTCCGGCACGCCCGACGAGGCCTCCGCCCGCCTGCGGGCGCTGGCAGCGGATGCCGGGATCGACATCTCTGCCGCCCTCGACACCTTCGACCGGCGCACGGGCTTCCTCACCGCCTTTGCGGTGAACCTTGCCGACGTGCGCTTCTCCAGCGCCTTCGGGCGGCCGCTGGACTATTACAGCGGCATGGTCTTCGAGCTGCACGACGCCTCCGGGCGCACCGACGGGCCGCTGGTGGCGGGCGGCCGCTACGACAAGCTGCTCGCGCGCCTCGGCGCCGAAGCCTGCGTGCCCGGCGTCGGCCTCGCCGTCTGGGTGGAGCGGCTCGCCGCCCTCGCCGCCGCCCCCTTCCCCGCTGCTTCGGAGGGTGCCCGATGACGAGCCCGCTCATTCTGGCCGTGCCCTCGAAGGGCCGGCTCCAGGAGAATGTCCACGCCTTCTTCGCCCGCGCCGGCATGCCGCTGACGCAGGCGCGCGGCGCCCGCGACTATCGCGGCGCCCTCGGCGGCGTGGAGAATGTGGAGGTGGCCTATCTCTCCGCCTCCGAGATCGCGGCGGCGCTGGCCACCGGCGCCGCCCATATCGGTGTGACGGGCGAGGACCTGGTGCGCGAGAACATCCTGGAGGCGGACAGCCGCGTCGCGCTCCTGGAAAAGCTCGGCTTCGGCCATGCCAACGTGGTCGTTGCCGTGCCGCAGGCCTGGATCGACGTGCGCACCATGGACGATCTCGACGACGTGGCGAGCCATTTCCACGGCCGCACCGGCCGCCGGATCCGGGTGGCGACGAAATATGTGAACCTGACCCGCGGCTATTTCGCCCGCCACGGCATCGTGGACTACCGCATCGTCGAGAGCGCGGGCGCCACCGAGGGCACCCCCGCCGCCGGCACTGCCGAGCTCATCGTGGACATCACCACCACCGGCGCGACGCTGTCAGCCAATGCCCTGAAGGTGGTGGATGACGGGATCATCCTGAAGTCGGAGGCCAATCTCGTGGCCTCGCTTACCGCCAACTGGAGCGGCAGCGCGCTTTTGGCGGCGCGGGCCATGTTCGACCGGCTGGGAGCGGAAAAGCGCGCGCGGACCATGCGCGAGGTGCGCACCCGCTTCGCGAGCTGCGACGCCTCCCTGGTGGACCAGGCGGTGGCGCGCTATCGCTGCGTTGCACCGTTCGGCGGTCCCACATCCTCCGGTATGCTCACCCTGCATTGCCCGCCGGACACGCTGCACGCCCTCGCCACCTTCCTCCGCGAGCAGGGGGCGAGCATGGTGACGGTTGGTCCCATCGAATATGTGTTCGCGGCGGACAATCCCCTCTATGAGGCTCTCGAAGCCCGGCTTGGCTGAAGCCGGGAGGCCGCCGGCACCCCGCTGGGCCGGCAATGGGAACCGCTACTCGTTGCCGATGCCGCGATCTCCCTGCTCGATGAACTGCTCGTCGATCCGCCGGGGGGCGGGCTCGACCACGATCACCCGCATCTGGGTGAATGGATCCTCTCGCAGCTGGACGCCCCGGTCATAGCCGAGTTCCCGGTACCGCATGTCTGGCGGCGTGTAATAGGCGCCCGCCGCGGCTTCCACGTCCGCTTGTGCTCGGGACTGCTCGTCGGCGGCCATGGCGGCACCGGCGACGAGGATGGTGGTGGTGAGAGCGATGGCTCCCAGGGTTTGATGGCGCATTTTCATCTCCATCGGTTCGATACGGGCGGGGTCCCGTTCCGATAGATGGTCACCTATTGATGCAACCACTTCTGAATAAGAGGCTTTTCCTGCAACAGTGTGGCCCGGTTTTCGGGTCAATCAGCGCCCCTGCCCGACCGATGAGGATGCCGGTACGGCGGATCGGGAGCCGGGTGCCGCCGCACGGTACCGGGAGGATCGCGCCCTTTTCGCGTCGGTATTCCGGGCCGGCGCCCCTCCACCGCCTTCCCTCGGGGGTCCAGGGGCTTTACTCTCCCCGGCCGATTGAATGCGCCCCTGCGCCGCATGGTCGAGCCGGGCCGCCCTGGACTGAAGAGTCCGGACGGGGAGGGCCGTCTGTGCGGCGTTGCCCGAGGAGTTCCCCATGCGTGATGCCGAGCCCAAAGCCATCCACCTCGCCGATTACCGCCCGCCGGAATGGCTGGTGGACAAGGTGGAGCTGGACTTCGCGCTCCATCCCTCCCAGTCCCGCGTCACCGCCCGCCTCGCGCTGCGCCGCAACCCGGAGGGAACCGCCGGCGCGCCGGTGGTGCTGGAGGGCGACGGCCTGACCCTGTTGCGCCTCGCCATCGACGGCAAGCCGCTGGCCGGTCCGAGCTTCGAGGCGAGCCCCGAGCGCCTCACCCTCGCCCATCCCCCGGCCGACGCCTTCGTGCTGGAGGTGGAGACGCTGGTGGACCCCACCGCCAACACCCAGCTCATGGGGCTCTACCGCACCTCCGGCAATTATTGCACCCAGTGCGAGCCCGAGGGTTTCCGCCGCATCACCTATTATCCCGACCGGCCGGACGTGCTCTCGGTCTTCACCACCCGCATCGAGGCGGACAAGGCCGAGGCGCCGATCCTGCTCGGCAACGGCAATCTCGTCGAAAGCGGCGACATTCCCGGCACCTCGCGCCATTTCGCCGTCTGGCACGACCCGTGGCCGAAGCCCTCCTACCTGTTCGCGCTGGTGGGCGGCAAGCTGGCGAAGGTGGCCGACAGCTTCACCACCGCCTCCGGCCGCAAGGTGGAGCTGGGCATCTATGTGGAGGAGGGCAAGGAGGCCCGCGCCGGCTACGCCATGGACGCGCTGAAGCGCTCCATGCGCTGGGACGAGGAGGCCTTCGGCCGCGAATACGACCTCGACGTGTTCAACATCGTGGCCGTCTCCGACTTCAACATGGGGGCCATGGAGAACAAGGGCCTCAACGTCTTCAACGACAAATACGTGCTGGCCACCCCCGAGACCGCCACCGACGCCGATTATTCCGGCATCGAGGGCGTCATCGCCCACGAATATTTCCACAACTGGACCGGCAACCGCATCACCTGCCGCGACTGGTTCCAGCTGTGCCTGAAGGAGGGCCTGACCGTCTTCCGCGACCAGGAATTCTCCTCCGACCAGCGCTCGCGGCCAGTGAAGCGCATCGCCGACGTGCGCATGCTCAAGGCGGCCCAGTTCACCGAGGATTCCGGCCCCCTCGCCCACCCGGTCCGGCCGCAAACCTATCGCGAGATCAACAACTTCTACACTGCGACCGTGTATGAGAAGGGCGCCGAGGTGGTGCGCATGCTCAAAACCCTCCTAGGCGAGGAGGGCTTCCGCAAGGGCATGGACCTCTATTTCGAGCGCCATGACGGGGCAGCCGCGACCATCGAGGATTTCGTCGCCGCCTTCGCCGACGCCACCGGCCGCGACCTCACCCAGTTCGCTTTGTGGTACGCGCAATCGGGCACACCGCTCCTCACCGTGAGCGGCAGCTACGACAAGGAGGCCGGTACCTTCCGCCTCGACGTGAAGCAATCGGTGCCCCCCACTCCGGGCCAGGCCGACAAGAAACCCATGCTGATCCCGCTCGCCCTCGGCCTCGTGGGCCCCGACGGGCGCGACATGCCGCTGACGCTGGGCAACACGCCGGTGGAGCATGGGGTGATCGAGGTGAAGGAGGCCGCCCAGAGCTTCCTGTTCACCGGTATCGAGACGCGGCCCGTGCCCTCGCTCAACCGGGGCTTTTCCGCGCCGGTGAACCTCGTCAGCGACCTCACCGAGGCTGACCGGGTCTTCCTCGCCGCCCATGACGGCGACCCCTTCAACCGCTTCGACGCGCTCCAGCGCATCGCCCTCGAGCTGCTCAAGACCGGCGCCCGCTCCGGCACCCTGCCGGCGCCGGACGCGCTGGTTACGGCGGCGGGCGGGGTGGTGGCCGATACGACGCTCGATGCCGCCTTCAAGGCGCAGGCCCTCGCGCTCCCCGGCGAGAGCGAGGTCGCGCGCGAGCTTGGCAGCGATGTCAATCCCGACGCCGTCTATGCCGCCCGCAAGGCGCTGCGGATCGCTGTCGGAACCGCCCTCGCCGCGGACTTCGCCCGCACCTACGACAGCGCCGCGGCCGGTGGCGCGTTCGCGCCGGACGCCGCCTCGGCCGGGCGGCGGGCGCTGCGCAACCTCGCCCTCGACTATCTCGCCGTGACCGGCACGGCCGAGGGCATCGCCCGCGCCAAAGCCCAGTTCGAGGCGGCGGACAACATGACCGACCGCTTCGCCGCCCTCGCCGTGCTGGCCCAGCACGACGTGCCGGAGCGCGAAGCGGCCCTCGATGCCTTCTACCGCCGCTTCGAGAGCGACGCGCTGGTCATCGACAAATGGTTCATCCTGCAAGCGCAGATTGCGTCCGAAGGGACCCTTGACCGGGTGAAAGGCCTGATGCTGCATCCGGCCTTCTCGCTCTCCAACCCCAACCGGGTGCGCTCCCTCATCGGCGCCTTCGCCGCCGCCAACTCCACTCAGTTCAACCGGGCGGACGGGGCCGGCCACGCCTTCGTGGCGGACGTGGTGCTGTCGCTGGACGGCAAGAACCCGCAGGTGGCGGCGCGGCTGCTGGCCTCCTTCAAGACCTTCCGCCAGCTGGAGCCGGTGCGGCGCGCCAGCGCCGAGCGCGCCCTGCGCAAGGTGGCCGAGACGCCCGGCCTGTCGGCGGACGTGTCCGACATCGCCACCCGCTCGCTGGGGTGAGTTGAGACAGTGAACCGGGCCGGGGGCCATGGCCCCGGCTCCCCTGCGTCGCCCTTACTCCGCCGCCCTCTCCAGCATGCGCTCGAAGATGGCGCGCACCTTGGCCTGGGTGTCGGCGAGGTCGGCATCCAGGGTGGCGAAGTCCGGCATCTCGCCGGCGCGGGCCAGTAGCGCCCTCAGCGCCGGGCTGGCATCCGCCGGCACCACATGGGCGTCCACCGCCAGCCGCAGCACCTGCGTGAGATTCTGGTAGAGCCGGCAGGCGCGCGAAAGCACGTGGGCATCCTCCGGCTCCAGCAATCCCAGCCGCTCGGCGGTGGCGAGCACGCGGGCGGTGGCCGTGTCCACGATCTCGGGATGGGCGCAAGCGTGGGCAAGCACGAGATACTGGGCGAGGAACTCCACATCCACCTGGCCGCCGGCGGCGTGCTTCAGGTTCCACTTGTCATCCTCGCCCTTCTCGGCGGCAATGGCGCGGCGCATGTCGAGGATGTCGCCCGCAAGCCGGCGCGGATCGCGAGGATGGCCCATGACGCCGCAGATGACCTCCCGCACCATGGCGCCGAACGCGGGCTCGGCCGCGATCACGCGGGCGCGGGTCAGCGCCATGTGCTCCCAGGTCCAGGCCTCCTCGCGCTGGTAGGTGGCGAAGGAGGTGAGCCGCGTCGCCACCGGGCCTGAACGCCCGGAAGGACGCAGGCGCAGGTCCACGTCATAGAGCTTGCCGGCATTGGTGAGCGAGGTGAGCGCGGTGACGAGCCGCTGGGTGAAGCGGGCGAAATACTGCGCGCCCGTGAGCGGCCGCGGGCCGTCCGAGGTGGGGTCGGCGTCGGCATCGAAATCGTAGAGCACGATGAGGTCGAGGTCGGACCCCGCCGTCATCTCCCGCCCGCCGAGCTTGCCCATGGCGAGCACCGCCGTCTGCGCCCCGGCGATGGTGCCGTGGGCTTCCCTGAAGCGCTGCCAGACACGCCGGTGCAAGGCGCGGATGATCACTTCGGCGAGCCGCGCATAGGCCTCGCCCGCCCGCGCCGCCGGCAGGGTGCCGGAGGCGATGCGCACGCCGATGAGCACGTGCTGCTCCTGCCTGAACCGGCGCGCGCGGTCGAGTTGCTCCTCGTCCGTGTCCGCGGTGTCGAGCAGGTGTTCGAGATGGGCGGTGAGGCCGGCTTCGTCCGGCAGCACGTCGAAGAAGGCCGGGTCGAGCAGGGCGTCGGTGAGCGAGGGCCGGCGCGCCAGCGTCTCGCCGAGGCGCGGGGCGGCCGTGAGGATGGTGGCCAGCAGCCGCACCAGGTCGGGGTGCCGGTCGAGCGCGGTGAGCAAGAGCGGGCCGGGCAACTCGGTGAGGAAGCGATCCGCTGCGGCCAGCGCTCCGTCGGGATCGCCGCCGCGCGCGAGCGCCTCCAGCATCAGTGGGACGATGCGCGAAAGGTGCGCCCGCGCCGCTTCAGTCTTCAGCGCGCGCGGACCGCCGGAAAGCCAGCGCCGCACCAGCCCGCTCGCCGCCGCCGGCTCGCGGAAGCCCAGACGCGCGAGAGCGGCGAGGGTCTGGCGGTCATTCTCACCGGGTGGGAAGACCAGGTCGGCGTCCAGCACGGCGGGGGGCGCGGTGTCCTCGAACAGGTTGGCGTAATGGGTCTGCACGGTCTGGAGGCGCGTCACCAGCGCGGCGGCGAAGGCGTCGCGGTCGGCATAGCCCATGAAGCGCGCGAAGGCCTCCATGGCGGCCCGGCTCTCGGGCAGGGAATGGGTCTGGGCGTCCGCCATCATCTGGATGCGATGCTCCACCCGGCGCAGGAACACATAGGCCTCGGCCAGATCGTCCCGCACCTTCGGCTCGATCCAGCGATGGGCGGTGAGCGCGTCGAGGGCATCGAGGCTGCGCGAGGTGCGCAGCAGCGGATCGCGGCCGCCGGCGATGAGCTGCTGGGTCTGGACGAAGAATTCCACCTCGCGGATGCCACCGCGCCCGAGCTTCACATTGTGGCCTTCCACCGCCACCACGTCATGCCCGCGGAAGGCGTGGATCTCCCGTTTCATCGCATGCACGTCGGCGATGGCCTGAAAATCCAGCACCCGTCGCCAGACGAAGGGCGCGAGATCGGCCAGGAACTGCCGACCCACCGCCCTGTCACCGGCCACCGGGCGGGCCTTGATGTAGGCGGCGCGCTCCCAGGTGGCGCCCTCGCGCTCGTAATAATCGAGGGCGGCGAGGGTGGAGAGGGCCACCGCCGTCGAGCCGGGATCGGGCCGCAGGCGAAGGTCCACGCGCAGCACATAGCCGTCAGCCGTGCGCTCCTGAAGGAGGCGTACGAGGCCTTGGGTGATCTTCACGAAGAAGGGGGAGGCGGACACCTCCTCGGCGAGGGGCGCCTTCTCCCGATCGAACACCACCACGAGGTCGATGTCGCTGGAATAATTGAGCTCGCGCGCGCCGTGCTTGCCCATGGCGATCACGGCGAGGCCGCAGCCGAAGGCCGGATCCGAGGGATCGGACGGCAGGAGCCGGCCCGCGCGCGCCGCCTCACCGAGCAGGAAGGCGAGAGCCGCGCGCACCGCGGCGTCCGCCACCTCGGTCAGCGCGGCCGTCACCTCGATCAGGTCGAACGCCCCGCCCATGTCCGCGAGCGCGATGAGGAGCGCCGCCTCGCTGCGCATGCGGCGCAGCCCGCGCATCACCTCCGCCTCCCCGCCCGTGGCGGCGGTGGCGGCGCAATCGGCGATGAGCGCGGCAAGGTGCGCATGGGGATCGCGCGACAGCACGCGCACCAGCCGCCCCGGCTCCGCCCGCACCAGATCGGTGAGGAAGGGCGAGCCCTCCGCCATGCCGAGGCAGACCGCCCGCGCCATGGGCGCGCGCGAAAACAGGCCGTCGAGGGCCGCCCGCTCCGCTTCGGGCAGACCTTCGATGGCCTGGAAAAGCTTGATCTTTGCCGTCTCCCCATCGCCGAGGACGGGTGCTTCCCTCATCAGGAGGGCAAGAGATGGCCGGTCGGCCGATTCCGGTTCGAGGGGCCCGCGCATGGCTTCATCAAAAGCATCAGGCCCTTGCGTTAGGCAAGCCCTCTTCGTCAATTGCAACGCCCGGGAGCAGCCGAAGGCAGCACGGTAAACAGATAATTCTCACCCGCGGGAAGACCGGGAGACCGCCGCAGCGCCGGGCCGTGCATCAGGGCGTCACCTGGACGGCAGGCGCAGCGTGGCGACGAGGCCGGGACCGGCATCGGCGAAACTCAGGCTGCCGCCATGCAGGCGCGCCACCGCCCCCACCAGCGCGAGGCCGAGCCCGGAGCCGGGCCGTGTACGGCTCGCCTCCAGCCGCACGAAGCGCTCCACCACCCGCTCGCGATCCGCCGCCGGGATGCCGGGCCCCGTATCGGCCACGGTGAGGACGGCCTCCGCGCCCTGCCGCGCGAGGGTGACGGCGATGCGCCCCCTGCCCCCGTCGGGCGGGCGGCCATACTTGATGGCGTTGTCGATGAGGTTGGACAGGGCCTGCGCCAGCAGCTCCTTAACCCCGTGGATGGTCACCGGCGCCACCGTGACCACGAGGTCGAGGCCCTGCTCGTCCGCCAGCGGCTCGTAAAGCTCGGAGACGTTCTCCGCAATCTCGGCGAGGTCGAGGTCGGCCATGATGGCGCGGGCCTGCCCGGCCTCGGCGCGGGCGATCATGAGCAAAGCGTCGAAGGTGCGGATGAGGCCGTCGCTCTCCTCGATGGTATCTTCCAGGGCCGCCCGCCAGTCCGCCTCCGTGCGCGCCGTGCGCAGCGCCTCCTCGGAGCGGTTGCGCAGGCGGGTGAGCGGGGTCTTCAGGTCGTGGGCGATATTGTCGGAGACCTCTTTCAGGCCCTGCATCAGGCCCTCGATGCGGTCGAGCATGGCGTTCAGCGAGTGGGCCAGCCGGTCGAACTCGTCCTGCGTGCCGGTCATGGCGAGGCGGCCGGAGAGGTTGCCGGCCATGATGGTCTCGGCGGTGGCAGTCATGGAATCGATGCGCTTGAGCACCCGCCGCGTCACGAACACGCCGCCGGCGAGGCCCAGCACCACGATGAGCAGCACCGCCCATTGCGCCGGCCGGGCCACGAGGTCGCGCAGGGTGTCGCGCTCCTCGATGTCGCGGCCGACCAGCATGCGGTAGCCGCCGGGCAGGATCAGGGTCTGCACGAACGCCACATGGCTCTTGAAGCCGGGGTCGTCCGGACGGTTGTAGGTGGTGAAGCGCGTGCCGTCCTTGTCGAGGAGGCCGATGGGCAGGTCCGAGACGTTGGCGGCCAGCACCTCGCCCTGGAAATTGGTGACCATGTAGATGGAGGAGCCCGGCCGCCGGGTCCTGCGGTCGATCACATAGACGAGGCGCTGGATGCCGCCGATGCGGTATTGGTCGGCGAGGAAGCGCACCTCCCGGTCGAGATCGTCCGCCACCTGCCCCTGGATCAGCTCGCGCGTGTGCCACGCCGTGTAGACGATGACCGACACCGCGAACACCGCGAACACCAGCAGATAGGCCGCCAGCAGCTTGAATGCGGTGGTGCGGACCAGCCGCGCGAGATGGGCAAGGAATGTCATGGGAACACGCCAGATCGCGCGGCCAACGGCGAGCGGTCCTCGCAACCCAGGCTCACGCCGCACCCGCCCGCACCATGTAGCCGGCGCCGCGCACGGTGTGGATGAGGGGCACGTCGAAGCCCTTGTCGATCTTGGAGCGCAGGCGGGAGACGTGCACGTCGATGACGTTGGTCTGCGGGTCGAAATGGTAGTCCCACACGTTTTCCAGCAGCATGGTGCGTGTCACCACCTGCCCGGCATGGCGCATGAGATATTCGAGCAGCCGGAACTCCCGCGGCTGGAGCGCGATTTCCCTGCCGGAGCGGGCGACGCGGTGGGCGAGGCGGTCCAGCTCCAGATCCGCGACCTTGTAGACCGTCTCCGCCGCCTGCGAGACGCCGCGACGCGACAGGGCCTCCACCCGTGCCAGAAGCTCGGTGAAGGCGTAGGGCTTGGGCAAATAGTCGTCGCCGCCGGCCCTGAGGCCCTGCACCCGGTCGTCCACCTGGCCGAGGGCGGAGAGGATGAGCACCGGCGTGGTATGCCCGCGCCCGCGCAGCTCGGTCACGAGGGAGAGCCCGTCGCGCACGGGCAGCATGCGGTCCACCACCATCACGTCGTACTTACCGTCCAGGGCGAGGGCGAGCCCCTCCTCCCCATCGGCAGCAAGGTCCACCACGTGTCCGGCCTCGCGGAAGGCCTTGCGCAGATATTCGGCGGCGTCGCGGTCGTCCTCGACAAGGAGGAGGCGCATGGCAGAACGGGGATCCGGATCGAGATTCGCTGTCATCACAATAGCTCACCTTGCCGGCAGGTCCATGCGGGGCGTCGGGCTTGCACGCCGGCCCGCCCCTCCCGCCGGGGAAAGGGAAAGCGTCGGGGCATCCTGGAAAAAGACATGGCGCGGGAAGCCCTTCCGAGCGTCCCGCGCCGTTGGAGCCGAAGCGGCATCAGGGGGCGATGGCGAACATCCGCCTCGGTTCCGAAACGACGGGGTCCGGCGGGCGTCGCCGCCGGACCCTGAGGCTCAGCCCTTGGCCTTGGTGTCGAGGGTAATGGCGACGAAGCGCACGCCCTGCTCGCTCTTCACCTGGATCAGCACCGCCTTGCGGTTCTCGGCCTTGGCGGCGGCGAGGCCGTCGCGCACATCCTTGGGGGTGGCGACGGCCTTGTCGCCCACCTTCAGGATCACGTCGCCGGTCTTGAAGCCGCGCTGGGCGGCGACACCGTTGGGATCGACGCCGGTCACCACCACGCCCTCGCCGCCGGCGCCCTGCACGCTCTTGGAGGGAGCGAGCTGGAGGCCGAGACGCGGCAGGTCCTTGTTGCCGCCGGTCGCGTCATCCTCGCTCTGCGGGGTGCCGGAACGCGCGGCCATCTGCTGGTCGGTGGGCAGCTGGTCGAGGGTCAGCGACAGGGTCATCGGCTTGGTGTCGCGGATGAGCGCGAGCTGGATCTCGGTGCCCGGCTTCATCATGCCCACCTTGCGGGTGAGGTCGCGGGCGTCCTTGATGGCTTCGTTGTTCACCTTCACGATCACGTCGCCGGCCTTCAGCCCAGCCTTGGCGCCGGGGGTGTTCGGCTGCACCTGGGCCACGAGGGCGCCCTCGGTCTCCTTGATGCCGAGGCCGGAGGCGAGGTCCTCGGTCACCGGCTGGATCTGGACACCGATATAGCCGCGGGCCACCGAGCCCTTCTCGCGCAGCTGGGTCACCACCGTCTTCACGGTCTCGGAGGGAATGGCGAAGGCGATGCCCACATTGCCGCCCGAGGGGGAGACAATGGCGGTGTTCATGCCGATCACCTCGCCGTTCAGCGAGAAGGTCGGGCCGCCCGAATTGCCCCGGTTGATGGGGGCGTCGATCTGGATGAAGTCGTCATAGGGGCCGGAGCCGATGTCGCGACCGCGGGCCGAGACGATGCCGGCGGTCACCGTGCCGCCGAGGCCGAACGGGTTGCCCACCGCGATCACCCAGTCGCCGACGCGCGGGGCGCTGTCCGCGAGCTTCACCCACGGCAGGTTGGTGACGTTCTCGATCTTCAGCAGGGCCACGTCGGTACGCGGATCGGTGCCGATGACCTTGGCCTGGTATTCCTTGCCGTCGGTGGTGGTCACGTCCACCTCGTCGGCGCCGTCCACCACGTGATTGTTGGTCACCACATAGCCGTCGGCCGAGATGATGAAGCCGGAGCCCTGGCCCACCACCGGGCGCTCGCCCTTGGGGCCATGGCCGCCGCGCGGACCCATGCCGGGACCACCGGGACCCATCGGACCCTGGCCGTCACCGAAGCCGAAGCGCTTCAGGAACTGCTCGATCTGGGGAGGAACATTGCCGCCGAGGTCGCCACTCATGGCCATCCGATCACCGGCGTCCTTCTTCACCTTCACCGAGACGACGGCGGGCGAGACCTTCTCGACGATGTCGGCGAAGGAGAAGGTGCCGGCCGGCTGGCTGGTGGTGATCTGCGCGGCGGCGGGAGCATTCAGCGGCGGCATGAACTGGCCGGCCACGACGCCGGCGAGCGCGAGACCGACGACGCCGGCCAGGAGAGCCTTGCGGTGGCGCTTCGTCACGGAGGGAGTGTTGTCGGAGCGGGTCATGTGCGTTCGCGTCTCTCTGTTGTCTGCCCTGACCGGCAGGTTCGAGAGGCAAGCTAAGGCGCGGACCGTTACGGCAGTCTGGCTGCGGAATTAACGATCCGTAATGTGGATAACGCATGCGTGACGCCGGTCGGAGCCGCCCCAAACACAAAGGGCGGCCCGAAGGCCGCCCCTGTGTCATCCACCTTTATCGCGCTCACTCCGCCGGCGGCGGCTCGGCCACCTCGGGCGCCGGCGTATAGATGAGGCCGCCGCCCTCGCGGAACTTCTTCGCCATCTCCGCCATGCCGGCCGAGGCGAGATTGTCCGCCTGGGCGCGGGCGATGTCGCCGGCCTCCAGTTTCAGTTCCTGCGAGATCTTCATGGAGCAGAATTTCGGCCCGCACATGGAGCAGAAATGCGCCACCTTGGCGCCCTCGGCGGGGAGCGTCTCGTCGTGGAAGCGCTCGGCCGTCTCCGGGTCGAGCGAGAGCGCGAACTGGTCGCGCCAGCGGAAGGTGAAGCGCGCCCGCGACAGCGCATCGTCGCGGATGCGCGCCGCCGGATGCCCCTTGGCAAGGTCAGCCGCATGGGCCGCGATCTTGTAGGAGATGACGCCGGCCTTCACGTCGTCGCGGTCGGGCAGGCCGAGATGCTCCTTCGGCGTCACGTAGCAGAGCATGGCGGTGCCGAACCAGCCGATCATCGCCGCGCCGATGGCGGAGGAGATGTGGTCGTAGCCGGGGGAGATGTCGGTCACCAGCGGGCCGAGGGTGTAGAACGGCGCCTCATGGCAGACCTTCAGCTGCTTCTCCACATTCTCGCGGATGAGGTGGAGCGGCACGTGGCCGGGGCCCTCGATCATCACCTGGCAATCGTACTTCCAGGCGATCTCGGTGAGCTCGCCCAGGGTCTCCAGCTCGGCGAACTGGGCGGCGTCGTTGGCGTCGGCGATGGAGCCGGGACGCAGGCCGTCACCGAGGGAGAAGGCCACGTCATACTGGGCGAGGATCTCGCACAGCTCCTCGAAATTCTCGTAGAGGAAGCTCTCCTTGTGGTGGGCAAGGCACCACTTGGCCATGATGGAGCCGCCGCGGGAGACGATGCCCGTCACCCGGTTGGCGGTGAGCGGCACATAAGGCAGGCGCACGCCGGCATGCACCGTCATGTAGTCCACGCCTTGCTCGGCCTGCTCGATCACCGTGTCGCGGAAGATCTCCCAGGTCAGGTCCTCGGCGACGCCGTTCACCTTCTCCAGCGCCTGGTACATGGGCACGGTGCCGATGGGCACCGGCGAGTTGCGCATGATCCATTCGCGGATGGTGTGGATGTTCTTGCCGGTCGACAGGTCCATCACCGTGTCGGCCCCCCAGCGGGTGGCCCACACCAGCTTGTCCACCTCTTCCGCGACACCGGAGGTGACGGCGGAATTGCCGATATTGGCGTTGATCTTCACCAGGAAGTTCCGGCCGATGGCCATCGGCTCGGTTTCGGGGTGGTTGATGTTGTTGGGGATGATGGCGCGGCCACGCGCCACTTCCTGCCGCACGAATTCCGGCGTGATGTCGGAGGGGATCACCGCGCCGAGGCCCATGGCCTGGTGATGGGGATGGGCGCCGCCATTGGCCTTCGCGAGGTTCTCGCGCGCGGCGACATATTCCATCTCGGGCGTGATGATGCCGGCCCGCGCATAGGCCATCTGGGTCGGGCGCTTGCCCGCCTTGGCGCGCAGCGGCCGGCGGCCGGAAAGGTCGAACTGGGGCAGGCTGGAGGACTGGCCGTCCTTGAGGCCATCGTCCTCGGGCTTGACCTGGCGGCCCTCCACCTCCTCCACGTCGCCGCGCTCGCGGATCCACTGCGCACGCAGCTGCGGCAGGCCCTTGGTGAGGTCGATGACGGCCTCCGGGTCAGTATAGGGACCGGAGGTGTCGTAGACCCGGACCGGCCTCTCGGCGGGATCGGAAAGAGAAATCTCGCGCATGGCGACGCGCACGTCCGGCCGTGTGGCGGAGACGAACACCTTGCGGGAATGGGGCAGGGCCCCGGTGGTGACCTTCAGGGAGGACGTCGAGGCTTCGTCCAGCATGTGCGGTTCTCCGTTCAGCTTGCGCTTTCAACGAGAGCCGGGGGTAGAGCTAGGAGACGGGTACGCTACGGACGTGACGTGCCGCGCGCACAGGTTCCGATCCCTTCGCCGGTATGACCCGGATCAGGTTCGAAGGGTCATCGCGGTGCCTCTGGCCATCGCAGCCAGTGAACTTGCGAAATCTCAGCCCCTTCCGGGGCCCCCCTTGGAACGATCCGAGTGTGTGTATACGAAAGCCCAATGTCAACGCTGCGGCGCAGCATGGGGCATGGCCATCCATTCTGGGGACATCCATGCCTTGTGATTTGCGCGGCTGTTTGAGAGCGGTGCCGTCCTGCCCTACATAAGGGGGCGAAGGGCGCCCGGCGGCGCCCCGGGACGGGCGGCATGCACCAGTATCACGACCTTCTCCGCCGCATCCTCGACGAAGGCGTCCGCAAGGACGACCGCACCGGAACCGGCACGCTGTCGGTCTTCGGCGCCCAGATGCGCTTTGCGCTGGGAGAGGGCTTTCCCCTCGTGACCACCAAGAAGCTGCACCTGAAATCCATCGTCCACGAGCTTCTGTGGTTCCTCGCCGGCGACACCAACATCCGCTACCTCAAGGACAACGGCGTCACCATCTGGGACGAGTGGGCCGACGCGAAGGGCGACCTCGGTCCGGTCTACGGCCATCAGTGGCGCTCCTGGCCGACGCCTGAAGGCGGCGTCATCGACCAGATCGCGCAGGTGGTCTCGGACATCCGCCGCAATCCCGATTCACGCCGCCTCATCGTCACCGCCTGGAACCCGGCGGATGTATCGAAGATGGCGCTACCGCCCTGCCACTGCCTGTTCCAGTTCTACGTGCTGGAAGGCAAGCTCTCCTGCCAGCTCTACCAGCGCTCGGCGGACGTGTTCCTGGGCGTGCCCTTCAACATCGCCTCCTACGCGCTGCTCACCCACATGGTGGCGCAGGTGACCGGGCTGGGCGTGGGCGATTTCGTGCACACGCTGGGCGACGCGCACCTCTACGTGAACCATCTGGAGCAGGCCCGCGCGCAGCTTCAGCGCACGCCCCGCGCGCTGCCGCGCCTCAAGCTGAACCCGGCCGTCACCGACCTCTTCGCCTTCCGTTACGAGGATGTGGAAATTGTGGGCTATGATCCGCACCCGGCCATCAAGGCGCCGGTGGCGGTCTGAATCCGGGCGCGGACGCACGTCCTCGTTCCGTCCACTTTTTCGGCTCGTGCCTACCGCTCGTTCCACAGGATCCGGCCCGGTTGGGACAACCTGACCGGGGTCGCCGTCTCCAAACTCAAGGAAAAGCCCGTTCGACCCCTTGCGGAGCAAGCGGATCGCGCCGGGCTTCAGGGAGGGTCTCATGGCGGATGCAGGAAGTCTTCTGGGGCAGCTCATCGGAGCCGCGCTCAGCAACGGCAGCGTGCGTGGCGGCAGCGGCGCAAGCGCCGGCGGCCTCGACCAGATCCTCAAGAGCGTCCTTGAGGGACAAGGCGCCGGACAGGCCCCCTCGGGCCAAAGCAGCGCCGGCGGCCTCGGCGACATCCTCGGCCAGGTGCTGGGCGGCGGCGCGGGCGGCGGCCGCACCCAGGGTGGTCAGAGCGGCCTGCCAGGCGGGCTCGGTGACATTCTCGGCCAGATCCTGGGCGGCGGCGCGGGCCAGCGTCCGGGTGGCGGCAGCGACGGCGGCGGCGCCCCATCCGGACTTCCCGGTGGCCTCGGCGACATTCTCGGCCAGATCCTGGGCGGCGGCGCGCCTGCCGGAAGCGGCGGCCCCTCCGGCGGCGTGACCGGGGGAGCCGCTTCGGGCGGCCTCGGCGACATCGCCCAGGACGCGCTCGGCGGTCCGGGAACCTCGTCCGCACCAAGCCCCTTCCCGACACCCTCCCCGCAGGCG
The DNA here is from genome assembly GCF_030015065.1 of Xanthobacter autotrophicus. Taxonomy (GTDB): domain Bacteria; phylum Pseudomonadota; class Alphaproteobacteria; order Rhizobiales; family Xanthobacteraceae; genus Xanthobacter; species Xanthobacter autotrophicus_D. The sequence continues at coordinate 43,865 of NZ_JAIVFN010000020.1, forward strand.
CCGGCGCCCTCGCCGGCTCCAGTCCCCTCGCCTGCCCCGCAGTCCGGCACCGGCGACCTCGTGAAATATGGCGGCCTCGCCGTCATCGGCATGTTGGCGTGGAACGCCTTCCGCAAGTGGCAGGCCCAGTCGGGAGGCCGCTCGGCTTTCAGCTCCGGCTCGCCGGAGGCTGCCGGCTTCGCGCCCACCCAGGCGCCGGGCGGAGCGGAAGCCTTCTCGGGCGTGCTACTCTCCGCCATGGCCGCGGCGGCGCAGGCCGACGGCGCCATCGATCAGGACGAGCTGGAGCGCATCAGCGGCGGCCTCGCCCGGCTGGGAGCGGCATCGCCGGAACGCGATGCGCTGATTGCCTTCCTCACCACGCCCGTGGACCCGCGGCAGGTGATGGATGCGGCCACCAGCCCCGAGGCCGCGCTGGAGATCTACGCCGCCTCGGCCATGGCGATCCGTCCCGACAGCGCGGCGGAAAAGCAGTATCTCGCCAGCCTCGCCACGGCGCTGGGCATAGATCCGGGCCTCAAGGCGCAGGTGGACGCCGACCTGAACGCCTGAGGCGGGCCATGCTCACGCCATCGTGCGCGGCGGGGCCGTAACAACGCCCCGCTGCCCTGCGTAATGGAGACGGAATGGCCAGCGACATGGCCTTGCCGTTCGGGACGGGGAGCCCATGCTCCACCCACCATGCGCAGCCAAGGACGCGAGCGAACGCCCCATGCCCCTCTTCCACGAACGATCCGGCAGGTTCAGCCCCGAGAAGACGCTGTTCCTCGTCGCCACGATGCTGCCGGCGGTCTGGCTCGCGGGCCTTGCCGCCAACGGCATGCTTGGCGCGCGGCCCTGGACCGAGGCCATCCACTTCACCGGGCTGTGGGCCATCCGCTTCCTCGCCGTGACCCTCGCCATCACGCCGCTGCGCCGGCTTTTGTCTTATCCCAAGCTCTATTTCGGGCGCCGCACCTTCGGCCTCGCGGCGCTGTTCTACGCCGCCTTCCACCTGCTGCTGTTCGTCGTGGACCAGGGCGCCGGGCGGGCGCTGAGCGAGATCGTGATGCGCATCTATCTCACCATCGGCGCGGTGGCGCTGGCGCTGCTCATCGCGCTGGGCTCCACCTCGTTCGACGGTGCCATCCGCCGGCTCGGAACGGAGCGGTGGAACCGGCTGCACATGGCAGTCTACGCCATCGCCATGCTGGGAGCGGTGCACTTTTTCCTGCAATCGAAGCTCGACGTGACCGAGCCGGTGCTGATGGCCGGCCTGTTCGTATTCCTGTTCGCCTATCGCGTCGCCTTCCGCCTCGCCGGCGACGTGCCGCCGCTAGGCGTCGCCGGCCTCGCCGTGCTGTCCGCCGTGCTGACGGCGGGGGTGGAAGTGCTGTGGTATGGCCTCGCCACGCGGGTGGATCCGTGGCTGGTGGCGCAGGCGAACCTCTCCTTCGATCTCGGCCCGCGCCCGGCCTGGTGGGTGCTGGGGGCGGGGCTCGCCCTGGCCGTGCTCGCCGCCCAGCGGCGGGAGGAGGCCCCCGCGCGCGGCCGTCGCCGGACCGCTCCGGCGACACAGACGAAGATCGAAGCCTCCTGAGCGGCCGTGCCGCACGAAAAAGGGGGCGGTCGCCCGCCCCCGTCTGCGCTTTAGTTCGATCGGATCAGGCGTCGGCCCGCTCCGGCACCGGCAGGCCGAGCCACTCCTGGTAGAAGCCTTCGATATCCGGCGAGAAATCGTGGATCACCGGATACCAGGGGGTGGGCGCCTCCACATCATGAAGGGTGCCGCACTCGGGGCAGAAATATTCCCGGATCACCTGCCAGGACGGCGTCGGCGCCATGAGGCGGGGATAGATCTCCTCCATCTTCTGCGGCGTGTCGCGCACATGGACGCGGGCGCTGAGCTTCCAATTGTCCTTGAAGTCGCAGAAATCGTGGCCGCATTCGCAGCGCACGGTCCATTTTTTGGAGACCTTCTGCTGCACGATGAAGAGTTTCGGGCCAAGGGGCAGGATGATCCTGTCGTCCCACGGCACACGCTCCTGCAGGATCTCCACATAGGTCACGAACCGCTCGGGGTCCTTGGGGGTGGAGAGCATCTGGTGGAGCGTATCGGGATCAATCTTGCCTTCGACGAGATCGACGATCTTCGAGCGGGTATAGGCCATGGGTGTTCCTCCAATTGATATTTGATTTCCCGGAAAAAAACGGGCGGCAGCGACGGGCGTCGCCGCCGCCCAGTGGAGGGATCATTCCTCCACGAACTGCACGGTGTGCACGTCGGGCAGTTCGGAGATGTCCATGGAGTAGCGCGAGCCGTAGGTGGGCACGCCGATCTCCTCCTCCGGCAGGGTCCAGCTGTCGGGCAGGCTCCAGAAGGCGCGGAAGTCCTTCTCGAACTTCGGTCCCAGCTTGAAGGAGGCGGCGAACATCTGCCGCACCTGCGTGCCCGCATCCTTGGCCAGGATCTTCTCCCGCTCGCCCTTCATCCACTCGGCGACCGGCACGGACTTGGCGATGCGGTCCTTGCGGATCTGCGCGCGGGCAGCAGCGGTGGCGGCCTCGTCCACCACATATTGCCCGTCCGCCCCCTTCCTCACCACGACGCCATAGACATCGCCGGCGAAGCGCTCCAGCACGTAGCCGCCATTGATGTCGTCGGCCACCGCCTGCGGCTCGCGATCCAGCGGATCGCCGAAGCCGGGGCCGCCGCGCATGTAGTTGAGGTAGAGGTCGTAGTCGGAGAACATCTCCTCGGTGGTGATGGCCTGCTTGTCGCGCTTGATCAGGGCGTCGGGCAGCATGGCGTCCCAGGTGGGGTTCTCCGGATCGGTGTCGCCGCCGAGCGGGATCTCGGCGCCGGACGCGATCAGCTCCTTCAGGTTGGTCTTGTGGGCGGCGAAGCGATAGCCGGAGGCCGCCGGATAGCCGCCCATCAGCCCCCAGTCGGACGAGATGTGGCCGTTGCCCATGAAGAACATGGTCCAGTCCTTGGCGTTCCAGACCATGCGCAGGCTCTCGAAGCCGCAGCCGCCGCGATACTTGCCGGAGCCGCCCGAGGACGCCTTGATCTGCCGGCCGAGATAGACCAGCGGCTCCGCCAGTTCCCAGATCTCCATGTCGCCCATGTCGCCTTCCGGATTCCAGATGGCGGCGGCGTGCGACAGGCCGTCCTGCACCGCGGTGGCCCCGGTGCCGTTGGCGGCGCACTCGAACGAGTTCACGGCGTGGATCTCGTCGTACTGGTTGAAGCCGCCACCCTGCAGCCAGTTGGAGGTGTTGGCGTTGCCGGCATTGACCTCCTCCAGATAGCCGCGCCCGAAATAGGAGCGCGACAGGCCCCGCCACAGGGCCGTCCAGGCGGACACGAGGAAGTGCCAGCTATAGGAGAAGGCGACGCGGCGGTCGTCCGGGTTCATCCAGGTGCCCTTGGGCAGGCGGAACTCGGTGCCGTAGGCGGCGCCGTCGTTGATCATCTCGGACGGGATGAGGGTCTGGGTCATCATCACCCAGATGCCCGAGGTGAAGCTGACCTGGTGGGCGTTGTAAGTGTGCCAGCCCCAGCGGCTCGATCCCTCGAAATCGAGGCGCCAGGTGCCGTCCCGGCGGATGGTCATCTCGCAGGGGGCGTGCATGATGGTGTCGAGCTTGGCGAAATCGGAGGGCACCCGCACGTCCTCATGGGCGTAGGGCACGTCCACGAAGCCCACCTGCCGGTAGGTGCCGGGGATGGTCATGGCCTTGATGCGGGCCTGAAGGCCGAGCCGGCCGTGCTCCACCGCCTCGTAGGCGAACTTCCAGTAGGCCTCGATGCCCTCTTCCGCGACCACCTCTTCCACCAGCTTGCGGATCATGTGACAGCCGGCGATGCGGGTGCGCTCGTCCAGCATCCAGTAGCGGGTGGTGCGCACCATGCGCTGGCTCTCGTGCAGCCAGTCGCGGAACAATTCATCGTTGGCGCCCACCTTGCGGCAGGTGATGGAATAGCCGTCGCCGAAGCGCTGCACCTGCCCCGTGGCCATGGAGCCCGGCCCCACCGCGCCGGTGTCGATGACGTGGGTGACGCCACCCACCCAGCCGATCAGCTCACCCTCCCAGAAGATGGGAACGATGGTGTGGATGTCGCACGGGTGCACGTTTCCGATGAGGCTGTCGTTGTTGCAGAAGATGTCCTTGTCATGGACGCCGGGATTGGCCTCCCAATTGTTCTCGATCATGTATTTGATGGCGGCACCCATGGTTCCCACATGGATGATGATGCCGGTGGAGGTGAGAAGGCTGTCGCCCGCGGCGTTGTAGAGGGTGAAGCAAAGCTCGCCCTCCTGCTCCACGATGGGCGAGGCGGCGATCTTCTTGGCGGTCTCGCGGGCATCCACCACGCCGGCCCGCAGGCGCGAGAACAGCTTGTTGTAGAGGATGGGCTCGCTCTCGCGCAGCTCCAGTTTCTTCAGGCCGGCATACCGGCCGGTGGCCTTGGTGGCGGCCATGAGGCGGTCGCGATGCTCCTTCAGCGTCTCGCCGCCGCGCACGATGCCGCGCGTCGCACCCTCGAGGGTGCTCTGGTTCACAGTCACGTTCATGGGGTCGTTTCCTTTGAGTTCTTTTGAGTTGGCGTCCTTGGAAGTCGGATCTTGCGAGGCGCGATTTTGAAAGCCGGCGGTTGTCGGCCGTCGCCGCTCAAAGCCCTCTCCCGCTTGCGGGAGAGGGTTGGGAGGGGGGAATGGGGCGTTGCCACGACGA